>CADAMI010000001.1 GCA_902788975.1 uncultured Erysipelotrichaceae bacterium
TGATTCTGTGGTTTCTATCCATCTGTTCACATTTTCAATACTCTTCAGACCATCCCTTGTCGCAATAGCATATCCTATTATGATTCCTAAAAACAATAGTAAACCTATTGAAAGCACCACCATTACAATTTCACTCATCATCAATCACCTTATCAACTTCTCTAAAAGTTTTTATCAACTCAAAATGTGAATAAATCAACAAACCAAAAGACATCACAATCAGAATAATCAACAATAATTCAGTTATCATTTTTCATCAACCCTTCTTTCTTTAATCTGCAATTGTACAAGTCATCACCAATTTCCTTGTTGATTCCCCTTAACTGCTCATTCTCTTCCTTTAAAGCAGAAATGATGGCTTGTTGCTCACCAATCTGCTTACGAAGTTTCACATTCTCTTTCTCAAAGATATTTGCATAATCTTCTGCAATTGCTTTATCACTTTTCAAGGATTGTATGGTGGCTTGTTGCTCATTAAGTTTATCAAACAATCTGCAAAAATCTTCTTCATCACCAAAACCATACATTTCATCAGATTTAGTATCAAGTCCAAGTCCAGTATCTGTTATATAAAATTGTTTCTCACTCATCAATATCACCTTTGGAATATAATATAACAGTTCCTTTTTGCATATCTTGAAACATTACTGGTTTAAAATTATACAATTCTTTTCGCATCTGTTCATTCTCTTGCTCTAATGTAGTGATTTTTGACTCCAAAAAAGCATTGTAATTGCTTGTTGCATTTGAAGTTGTTTCCGAAGATTTCACTTGTTTTCGCAAATTTTCATTTTCTAATTCCAATCTTTGTATCATAGTTTCTTTCTCATTCAATACTTCACACATATAATCAGATTGAGAACGATAATTCAATTCCTGCACTTCCCTATCCGAATAAGTGTCCCATATCTTATATCCTTTCCTTACATACCTTTCATTACCCATCATCAATCACCAACCAACCTAACCAAACCATTCATTACATTTACTATTTCTTCTGCTTCAACTTTATTAACTAACCATTTCCTACCATCGTGATAGGTATCGTTAATATAATAACCATTCGTAGTAAATCGTTTTTCATTCATCTTTGAAATAATTAAAACCACCACCAAATTTACCTTTATACTCTAAATCAACCTTGCTAACTAAAACACTATCTTCCCACATTCTTTTATTAAAATAACAATCATTAAGAACACTATTAGCATTAAGGTGTCTAAAATCACACCAACTTATATTCCATAATGCTTCACAAAATGATAAAATATTTAATTTTTCAGATATAGCTTTAGTTACTTCTACATCACGAATATTATATTCAATTAATGTATCAAAATCACCATCATAGAATAATTTAATAGGATTATCTTCTAATTCAATTTTTTCGATAACACCTAATTGTTTAGCCATACTAGCTAAAGACCCAGTAACAAATAATTTATTAGCCATATTCATAATATCAATATTACAATTCATAATAGGTTCATATTTTATTTGATTTGTTCTCATTCTATAACTTAAATACTCATCATCAAATTTTTTACTATTAAATCCAATTAAAGATAAAACTTTATTCTTTTTTAAAAACTTAGCAATAGATTTTAACATTTCCCTTTCATCACCATTATCATTTAAAAAAGTTTTAACATTATTATCTTTATCAATAAAGACTACACTAGTAACAATACCTTCACTAGGGTCTAAACTAGTAGTTTCTATATCATAATACATATATTTAGGAAAAGTTATTCCTTCATATTTAATAACTTTATCAAAATATAATAATTTAGAAGCCAATCTCCAATCATAATAATAAAATCCTTTTTTATTTTTATGAATCTTAAAAGGTATAGTTAAATCTGGAGTAGTATAATCATATGGATAAGTTTTAATATAATAATTGTTTTTTGTATAAGCATCTTTAAAAACTCTACAAATCTCTTTATCTGGTTTTCTTTTTAATGGTATAATCATTTGTTTAGGATATAATTTTCTTTCAATATTACCAAATTTATTATACCATTCAAATTTTATCAAATCTTCATTAAAACTACTTACATTAATCATTTTATACACCTATATTAAAATGTTTTTTAATATCTTCAAAATCTATTCTACCACAAACTTCGCAAATAGCAATTTTTTCATAAACGTGTAAACTTGCGTGTTTATCATCGTGAAACGGACATACACACCATTTACTTCTGCCACCATCAAAACTTTTACCATCAAAATATTGTCTCAAATCAACAGCAGCTTTACCAAAATTTGAATATTTACTTCTACTTTTTATAATATTATTTATTTTTTCCATATTACTTAAATAAGATAAACTATTTATAAAAGAATTATAAAAATGTTCATTTTTATCTATATAATAATTAGGATTGATTTTTAAAGTATTTTCATCTAAAAATGGAGCAAAAGCATATTCAATACGTAAAACTTCCCCAGTTTTTGGGTGAACACTACCAACTAAACGTATATTAGAATATAAACCATAATTTACTTTATCTAATGATTTATAATCTCCAATTAAATTAATAATAAATTTAATAAATACTTCATTATTCATAGATTTATTAAGAGTCAATAATAAATTTAAAGGTTTAGGTAAAATTATATATAAATGATACCCTTTATTAGTACTATTTACTACTAAATTCATTATATCATAATCTTGTAATAATTTTGATGCTTTATATACATCTTGATAAGCATTATCACCATCAAAATCTAAAATAATTGTACGTATTCTTGTTAAATCGTGATATTTTTCAACATAAACATTATATTTATTAAAACTATTTATTTTTTCTAACCCACAACATAAATCATATTCTAAATTATTTTTAAAAACTTCACCAGTTTTACTATTAATAATCCTTCTAGTAGTGGGTATTTGATATAATAATCTATGAATTTGTCTTAATTTATCAATATCCAAATAATCACCTTACTTTTTTATTTTAAGATATATAAAAAAATAAAAAGAATCTTTTCATATACCCATTAAACCCATTAAACCCACTAAAACAAATAAAGATAAATAATTATATATATTTATCTAAATTTATTTTTTCTAATTCCATATATTCTGGATTATTAATAATAGGACAATTAAAGATACTTTTATCATTAATATCTTCAATACAACCTACTAATCTATTACTTCTTTTTTTAAAAGCTTTGCAATGTTTTTTCATATCATTAATTATATATCTAATATCATTTTCACCATAATATCTATATATAATATCAAAAGTACTACTTTTAATAAAATATTCAACTTTTTTATTAGTTACATTACTATTTTTTATATAATATAAAGTAGGTTTTACTCCATTATATTTCCAATTCTCATCTGGAATATATAATTCACCAATAAAATTTTCAAGTCTTTTTAAAGTAGACCTAATTTTATTTCTTTGATTTTTACCATTTTCAATATTACCAATTATATTATGAACACTACGAACATTACTCATATTATTAATTACTTCATTAACAGTAAAAAATAAATCATTATGTTGAAAATGTTCATCATAAAAATCTGAATGGTTTTCATCTAATAATTCAGTAAATTTATTATAAATATCTTCTTCATCAATACTATCATATCTTAATTTTAAACTATGATAAAGATTAATATCAGACTCTTTAACTTTAAATTCCTTTAAAGCCATCAAACTTTTATAAAAAAGTTTATAATACATTTCAAAATCTTGATTAGTAACATAAATTCTATTACCATCAATAATTTCTTTATTAGGTAAATTAATTAAAGCTAACATTTTAAGAATATTATCTTGTTTATTTAATAATCTACGATAAGCTTCATTACCTTTAAAAAGCCAATCTAAAGCATCTTTATAAGGATTAATTATTTCAATATCTAAAGTAACTAACCAATCTAAATAATTTCTAATATTAGAAAATAATTTATCTTCATACTCAAAATCTTCATTAGTTTTAAAATCAAGCCATCTATAAAAATCTTTAAATTCATTATCATTATCAAGACTAGGAGTCCATAAAATACCCCTACTAACATCTTGACTATCTAAAGATAATTCATTTTCAACTTTACTAAAACACATAGCACATTTACCAATTAATTCAATATCAATAATATCATTTTGACTTATCATTTTACTACTATGATAATATCCTTCAGAATTTAAAATTTTAATAATACTATTAACTTCAAACATTACTTCTTCAGCAATAGCAGAACCCCTATCACCAAATCTAACTATTTTATTTTTAAAAAGATATGGATTATCAATACAAGCATTTTTAAATGATGCTGGAGTACTATAATTCATAATTACATAATTATGTTCGTGTACCATATCAAAAGCCACATTTTCAATAATAGATTTCCCACTACCAGCAGAAGCAACACTTATAATATTAACTGGTTCTCCACGCATAGTAGATAAAATAGCTAAAATTATTCTTAAAATATTAATTTCTTCAGAAGCCACTTTCCATCTACTTGCTTTCATAATATAATTACTAGGTAAAATATTATTATCTATACAGTAATGATAAAAATCTTTACCTTGTTTTAAAATTTCTATTTGTGCTTTTTCATACGCTTCAGTAATTTGATGTTGTTGTTTTTCTTTAATAAGCTCTAATTCTTCTTCTAAACTTTGAATAATAGATAAAATATATTCTGTATCAAAACCTTTCATACCTTTAAATAAATTACTATTAATACCAGTAGGTAATTTATCAATATCTTTTTTTCTAAAAATATGCTGATTTTGGATTTCATCACCTATACAAACTGATGCTTTAAATTCTTTTCCTAAATCTTCTAAACTTATATTACAATCAACTTGTATTTCTCCAATACTAGTTTTCATACTTACTGGAACAATTTTATCTACTTTCATTTATACACCTTAAAATAATTATAATAGGGTAAATTTACCCTTTAAAATTTAATTCAACAACAGTAAAGCCCCAAGTTTGGTAACCATTTCTTTCTTTAATTACTCTAGGTACAATCTTAACTGATTCAATTTCATCAATTAATTCTTGTAACTCTTTATAATCAACATCAAAAGTGTTGTTTACATTATCTTCAGCGATAAATTTAATTAAAGAACTTAATGGATTATCAGCTTTAATTCTAGCTACACCCATTTTTACTGGATTCCAAAATGTGATAGGGAAACTAACTTTAATTTCTTCTTCATCATCAAAAAAGGATAATCTAGCAAATCTGCTAATATAAGGTTCACCTTTTTTAGATACCTTTTCTGATTCAAAAATATCAGTTAATTCAACACCTTGTGCAATAAAACCATCATCTTCGTAATATTCTGGATTTTCTTCAATGTAATCCATTCTTGCGATGTCTAATGCACTATATTCTTTACTAACACTTGCTTTTTTAATAAAATTTTTACTTAACATTTTATCTTTTCTCCTAAATATTTTTTATTTATAATTTAAATTGTGCCATTTTCTGGCAATATCCTTATTTGGGAATCGAACCCAAATTAAAGCACCAGCAAGGATAACATAACAAACGGAGGAACATAACCACTTATTCTAAACTTTCATATAATTTAATAAATTCTTGTTGCTTATCACTATCAGAAATAATACTTATAATAAAAGTAAATAAATTATTAGCAATATAATTTCTAATTAACAAATCATTAGAATTATTATAAGTATTTAAAATAATACTTAAAGCCATATCAATATCATATTTTATTTCTTTATCTAATCCCTTATAAAGATTAGTAGGAGTAATGAAATCGTTATTCATATAATCACCTAATTATCATTAGCCATTTGTAAAATACAAAAAATACTATATAACATAAATGGTATTAAAAAAATAAATAACCATATAATAGTATAAATTGTAATCATCTTAGCCATCACCATAAACAAATTCGATACCAGATAAATCACCAAACGCTATTAATTCTAATATAGCTCTTATTTCAGCTCTAGTAGAACTAGTAGAAATAGCATTATGTACTGCTGAAAATTCTCTTCTATCAGCACCAGCAAAACCTAATGCTTCTTCACCATCTGGAGATGTTGCTTTATATACGTGATAACAAAAGTCGAACCTACCTTTTTCATCAGTATATACTTTATATTCTAACATCTCAGTTTTTACACCATATAAAGCTTTAAGGTGATATACACCCTTTTTATTGATAACCACTTTTTTTGTACCTTTGAAATTAAGCTCATAATAACTTCCTTTAGGTATAACTTTTTTAGCTTCTTCTAAATATTTAACTTTTTTTAAATATTTGTCTATATTATTCACAATCATCATTCCACCTAAAATATTTATTATATATAACATCATCATTACATATTTTTAAAATATGTCTAACAACATCATTCATATCTAAATATCTTTTTAAATAATTCATATCTAAAATTCTATCTTTTATAGCTTTATTTTCTAGTAATCCATTTAAAACATCATTATAAGATAATGATGTCGCTAAAATACTATATCCATTTCTACAAATGAAATTATTTGCCTTTTTATCGTGCAACATCATAGCTATAAATTTTTTAGTGGTTTTGTCTCTAATACCACTATCTATAATATCTAATATAGTTATATCTGTACCATAAGAATTAATTTTTTTATCCCAATTATATTTTTTTGAATTTAATATCTTATGTAAGACTATTTTTTCCATAATATCATCATTCAAATTATCATCTCCATTCATTTATAAAATACAAATTTAAATTTATCACATTCTGTTTTTTTAGGTTGTTGTTTTTTATAACAACAATCTACTTTATATTTCCTTTTATATTCATAATATACACAAAAAGGACATAAATATATACTCATTTAATCAAACTCCTTATGTCTATATCTATCTTTAAATTCTTGTAATTTTCCATCATTAAACGTATCTACACCTAAATAATATCCAGTTATTCTGTCATAAAACCTTAAATTAGTACTATTACATATAGGGCAAACAGTTAATTTATCATTAATTGTAAAATTACAATCTTTGCAATATGTAAAAACTTTTGAATATGCGAAAAATATAGGATTAGCATATGCTAAAATTTTTTTATTTAAATTCCATATCGCTTCTGGGTCTGACCATACTTCACCACTCCAAATATGTAATATATCACCACCAAGACTCAAATGAGCAAATTTACCAGCATTACGAATATGTGAAATCCATTTACCATCATAACTAACTGGTATATGATGACTATTAGTTAAATAAGGTTTATCTTTAGTACCTTGAACTTTACAATTAGGATATTTTCTTTTATTAATTTTAGCAAATCTAAATGCTGTAGATTCAGCTGGACTTGCTATTACAGACCATCTTAATCCATCTCTTTTATTAAATTCTTCTTTCTTCTTATTAATAAATTCTATTATTTCCACACCAAGTTCTTCAGTATCTTCATAAGTAATATTTAAACCTATTAACGCTTCTAAAGCTTCATTTAAACCACAATAACCCAAAGTAATTGTAGTTCTATCAATATCCCATAATGGTTCACCAGTATCTTTATCGGTCTGTAAAAGGAAATCTGACATATGTTTATTATAAACAACATCTATAACAACATCTCTACGATGTATTAAACTTTTATAACAAATTTCACATATTTCATCTAATTTTTTAAAAAATTCACCTACATCACCTTTACTATCTAATGCTATTAATGGTAAATTAATAGTATTATACATAAAATTACCAGTATTGCAGCAATCTTTAAAATAATCAAAAGCATAATTCATAGGTAAACTACTTCTACACCCCATAGTAGAACGTTCCATATCTATACAATTATTATAATAAATTGTAGGATTATTAGCACCTAATTCGTGAAGCATTTTACAAGTGCCATCATATTCTTCTATATCACCTTTACGAATATTGAACAAAATATTCGGAAAACGATGATAAGCACCTTCACCATCTTTTTCATTACTTATTTCACATACAGCTCTAAAAATAAGGTCTGCTTCATCTTGATAATCTTTATAAGTACCAATAGGTATTCCACCAAAACTAATTGCTGGTTCATCTGCTAAAACATCTGGGCAACTTAAATCTAAAGCAATACTACTAAATAATACTTGACCACCCCTACAAATTAAACTCATATTACAATTAAATATAAAACCTTGAATTGCTTGTTTAATCTCCTTATAAGTTCTACCTTTACAAAATGGACTTAAAAGTGTATTAAAGTTCACATAACCTTGCCCACCAGAAAATACGGTAGCTCCTGCCATCCAAGCTTGTAACATATGATTTAAAAGGACTTCAAGTGATTTGGCTGGTTTTGCGACAGAACCCATATCACCTTTACCATCAATTTTTAAACCATTACGAGCGAAAAATCTCAAATCGTAATTCATACAATTAGGTCTAGTCATATAATATTCTAAATCGTGAATATGAATATAACCTTCTTTATGAGCTGTAGCACATTCTTTAGGCATTACCATCAAAGCATATTCTTTTGCTATTGAATCATAAGCATATTTTGCAATCATTTCTGGAGAATAACCAATATTAGCATTATCTTTACAACCATTTTGAAGTAATTCTTCAAAATCGGATTTAGATAAACCTAATTTTCTACTATCTTCTTCAGCAGCTAATAATCCACGTTTAATCATCTGACTATTAATTAATGCTCTAATTGTAGCTGTAGAAATTTCATTCTCTTCTCCAGTAAATTGCCTTTTTATACCCCTACAAACTGAATCAGTAATCAATTGTGCTTCATTTTCATCTAATCCAGTTTCTCTCATAATTTTATTTTTAATACGTAAAGGTTTAAAGGGTTCGATTTCACCATTAATATTTACTACATTCATTTTTTCCACCTACCTTTTTTATATCTTCTTCTTGCTCTTTTAAGGGTGTCTAATTCAATTTTTTCAGCAAATGTTAATATACCTTGTTTTTTCTTTTCTTCTAATCTATTAATATTTAAATTTCTATAAAACTTATCATTATCCATTTGCCAACGTTTTCGCCTTTTGTAATACCTTTTTTTACTCATTTTAATCAACTAACCAAATAATATACATACCTTCTCTTAAACAATAAAGCATTAATATTTCGTGTTCTTTAATATTTTCTTTAGCTTCAATAATATGTCTATTTTCTTTAATAATATCATTACTAATAGCTGTAATTAATCTATCATTATCGTGTTCACCTAACTTAGAAGCATTATCGAAAAGAATATCGTAATCATCAATACTTAAGATTAAAATATTATTAGTCTTTTTCATTATAATCACCATCATATAATGTACCATTTTTAACTTCAAAACTAACACAAGTAGCAATCCTTTCATTAGCACTAATAAAAAATGGATTTAAACTATTATTAGTTATTAAAAATTGTAAATGTCCTATAAAACCACTATCACCTAATGCAGTATCTAATGAAACACCACATCGTAATAAAGTGCTTCTAGGTAAATAAAATTGTGCGATATTTTTAGGTATTTCCATTTTACCATCTTCTTTATTACCTTTAACAAAAGCAATATAAGAAGTTTTAGGTTGTAAAACATAACCACTTCTACCATACAATTCTTCCATTTTAATTTCTTTAGGTTTAGGTATTAATTTAGTTGAACCAAAAATACCAACAAAACCTTCATCTAAAGCTAATGGTATTTCACAAATCTTATCTAATCTTAAATCTAAACTATTAGGTTGATAATCATCTCTATCAAGATTAGGATAGAGAAATTTAATATCTTTAAATCCCATAATCATACTATCACCATCTATTCATCTTTATTAAAAACTTTAACAAAATTACCATTAAGTTCTCTTTCTAATTCATATTCTTCTAAATTAAGTAATCTAGAATAAATTTTATTATACATTTTTAATTGTCTTTCATCTACACCATAGCGATGTCTATATTCTGATAAATCAATTTCCAAATCTCTTTTTTGTAGATATAATTCTCTATAATCTGGAATACTCATAATATACATTTCTCTTTCTTCTTTATTGTTACAACCTACAGCTTTAAAATCAGTATTTAATCTAATTTCTATTTCAGCTAATTGTAACTGTTCTTGAGTTTTCATAATTTCAGTACCAGTTTTAGTAATTAAATCGCTAGTAATTTCCATACTTTTTAATGTTTCTTCAATCTTTTTTTCTAATTCGTTTATTTCTTCTCTTAAATTTTCATTCAACATTTTATCACTCCTTAATTTAAATAATCTCTAATCCCATCGATTAAATCAGAGAAATTATCTACTAATCCATCGATGGGTGCATTAATATTATTTAAATAATCTTTTTTATCAGATTCTTCATAAATAGTAATGCTTTTAGTATCTTCTTTAGGTGGAAATAAATCAGCTAAAGAAGTCAAATTTTCATAATCCAATAATTCTAAATCGGATTCTTCTTCATATAATGAACCTAATGTTCCATTATAATCTTCTAATAATTCTTCAACATCATAATGTTTATAGAATACATCATCATCGCAATATGTGTATTCATCATATTTTGTTTCAGAATTACGTTCTACTATATCATTATCTAAGATATAGTTTAATGCCACGTTTAAAGCTTCATTTGGGGTAAGTTTATCATACCATAAGCAGTCATAATAAACTTCTACAGTATCATAACCGTACTCTTTTTCGAGCCAGTCAGCATACCATTCTTCGTTTTCCCAACCAGCTTTATCATCATCGCATTTATCATAAAGGTCATCAAAGCCATAATAATCATAATAATCATAATCTTTGGTGCTAGATGCAGTCCAGTAATTACTATACCATCTGTGATATAAATTACTATAAAAGACTCCATTATCTTCTTCAAATTCTCCAACTAATGAAACTCCAGTAGTTTCTACTATAGCCCATTTAGCACCAGTAAGTCTGTCAATCATTTTTAAATCTTGACTGTTATCAAAATTAATGCTAGAGCCATATAAATCTTCAATAATGTATGAAGCAGTATCATTTAATCCAGATATTAATTTTTGATTAGAAATAGTACCATTCATAAATAAAACTGGTGTATCTCCTTGATAATCTAATAATTCCATATCATCTTTTCTATTAGATAATAAAAATGGGTGGCATTGAGCAGAAGATGTTTTTCCCCTACTAGTTATACGGAAATGTATAACTCTTTCTATATTGGAATCATCTATAATATCTAAATTTTCTTTATAGAAATTTTTAAAAGTTTTATATCCTTTAGAATAATTAACTTTTTCATCTTTAATCCAAGCTATTCCAGCTCCATCATCATTATAATCAAAAGCATCTCTTAATTCTTCTTCTTGTATTTTTGTACCAATAGGTAAATAAATTATTACGCACATCGTATCACTTCCTTTTCATTTTTTTTCACGTGTACTCCACTAACTTTGAGTACTATATTAATAATTAATACCCCCAAGTAATATAAGGCATTATTGCCTTATATCTAAATATTAACTTCTTTCTATATATTATATATGTTTTTCATAGTATATAAAGGTTTCGGTTTCAAACCCTTATTAATTTATATTTTTTATGTGTTTTATAACTTCCGTGTTTATCGTGTCCACAAACAGCACAATAATCTGCTCCACATTTTCTACAAGTAAATTCTTTTTCTGGAACACCTTTAGGATTTTCCCGTAAAGTATTATACTTTTTACAATGTGGGCAATAATCATAAAACTTAACGTTAAACCATTTATATTTAACTTTATTTATGTAACAAGTTCTACAACTAGGTTTCGCTTTCATCTTAATAGTAGGTTTCTTTATTTTAGCAGCATCTACATCAGATGTTGCCGTTACAAAAGATATACCTATTATTAAGAATACTATAAATATTAAATACATATATTTCTTAATAATAACACTCTCCTATATATTATATATGTTCTTCATAGTATATAAAGGTTTCGGTCATATGACCTACTATGAAGAAATTAAACACTAAATATGTTTAATAATGATACTATAATGTTACCTATTTTTAAAGTTAATTCTCTACTAACACCCAAATGGATTAACTTAGTATCACTAGTTGTACTTGTATTTTTATAATACAATACACCATAATGAGTATCAATAGGTCTATCTTTTAAACAATAAGTCTCATCATAATACTCAGCTTTTATAATAAAAGCATCAATTTTTTTATTTTCTTCTAACCAAAATCTACTATAATTATTCACATTTTCACCTTAAAAGAATTTAATTAGAAAATCCTAAGATTTTCTGTTTTAATTCTTCATATTCATCATCAAATCTACTAACTCCAAATCTACTTTCTGTAATTTCAGATAAATAGTAATCTTCATCGATTATATCTTTATGAATAAATACTTTCAAATAATCGCTATAAATAAAATCTTTAGGATTATATGATTCTATTCCTATATATAAAGTTCCACCACCTATAATAAGAAATTTAGAATCATTAAAATCTGTGTCATCTTCCCATTTTATCCAAAGATGTTGATTTTTTTCTCCAAAGAAATTAATGTTAATAAATTCAATAATTTCTTTCTTATTTTTTAAAGCATTAGTTAAAGTACTAATATCTTTATCTTCTAAAAATATTGCAAGATTTTTAACTAATGAATGTCTTATTGTACCATCGTGTTCTACAAATCCTATTTCATAAAGAATAGTCATTGCTAAATAATGGTATATATTAAAAATATGGTCTTTATTATTTAAGTCTTGACCCAATCCTATTAATCTTTCTTTTTCTTCTTTATTTAAAGTTAAATTATTTTTTAATTTCATTTTATCATCTCCATTATGTTATGTATTTCTATATATATATATGTTTTTCATAGTATATAAAGGTTTCAGTTTTAACCCCCTACTTTATATACTATACCCCCCCCCCAACCTAATATCCAACTAATGGTACTACTACTGTAGTACAAGGTTAGTTACCCTTTTACACTATTATATATGTTTTTCATAGTATATAAAGGTTTCGGTAGTTTACTTACTATGAAACTAATATTTTAAAAGAATAAGTATCTCTAATTTTTAAAAACATTTTAATAATGCTATTAATATTAGTAGGATTACTCTTAATCATAATAAACATATGATAATGGTCATCTATTTTTTCATTATTAATTATTTTCATTTCACTAAATCTTTGCTGCATATTAATAAGGTCTTGACCAGCATAACTACCAACTTCATATTCTACAATAATATAAATAATAGCATTATTAGATAATAAAAAATCATATTTATCAATAAAATAATTAATCATATATCTCATCATTTCAGACCTACTACGAAAACCTAAAGACTCAGCAACACTATCATATTTATTTATAGTTTTTTTATCTAAAGCGTGTAATTGCATACTCATAGTATTACTCATATAATCACCTACTTCTATATATTATATATGTTTTTCATAGTATATAAAGGTTTCGGTTTTATGACCTTTTATTTTTTAAAAATTTATGAATAAACGCTTTAGCATTAGGGTTAAGATAATGCTTTTTATGCTTTCTTAAAGATTCTAAAATCATACTTTCTTCAAAAAAACATAAATCATCTTTGTTTATCTTTCTCAATAAAACCACCACATTCACAAATATTTCTACCAAAACCATCTACCTTAACTATAGGTAATAACATAACGTTACAAAAACCATCTGGATTATCGTTTTCACATACATCACATAAACAACTAAGTATATAATTCATAATATCAACACCTAACATTTAAATGGTTCTGAAAAATCTCCATTTTCCAAATATTTTTCAAAAGCTATAAGTATAGTTAAATATTCTCTAGCTTTATACAAATCTTCAATCTTATTTTTATCTTGATACCTTATTAAATATTTAATAACGTTACCTTTTAAAAAACCTAAAGTTTCAGTACTACTCATCAACCCATTAGTAAAAGCGTCTATTGGAGTCATACCATTTTTACTATAATGCTTAGGTCTATGAATATTATTAATTCTACCTTCAGCATCTAATTTAGGTTTTTTTAAAGTTACACCAGTACAAATTTTTCCAGTCATACTTGAAACTTTTTTATATATTTCATATTTATTATCAGATAATGCTAACCAAGCTAAGATTTTTGCATTTAAGTTATAATAAAAACCTTTCTTATCTTTAGCATATTCTTTTTCTAATTTTTCATTTATGCTATCATAAGTTTCAGTAATTACAATTTTAGTACCATTATTATTAAATTCATAATTAACAATAATATCATCATTGACACAATCAACATTTTTAACAACAATATTTAAATTCAGTTTTACCATCTCCTTTATGTATTTCTATATATTATATATGTTTTTCATAGTATATAAAGGTTTCGGTTTCAACTATCAAGATTAATCAATTTAAAACCATCATTACCTTTAATAAAACAATAACCTTTATCTGGAGATAAAGATTTAATATTTTTAATTATTTTTTCAGTTACATATTCTTGTAATTCAATACAAGATTTTTCATCATCTATAATTTCAATCTCAATTTCAATTATATCACCTACTTCTATATATTATATATGTTTTTCATAGTATATAAAGGTTTCGGTAGTTTATAATACATCAAACAAAGTATTAATAACAAAAGGAGATAAAGAATTATTTACTTTAAAAATAAAATCATTAACATCATACCCACTTAAATCATAATTATCACTATACCCATTAATCCTAGCTATTTCACGAATAGTACAAGTAGTACGTTTAGGATTAAAATGGTAATAATGCTTCCCAGTATCATTATTAATTGGGAATAACATAGAAATCCTATCAGCATTATCTATTTCATCTCTAAGTTTTTTACTATTAGAAGGTTTTTTATTACTACCATCAGCAAATTTCTTTTTATCTATATTATTCTTAATACCTAATTTTTTAAACACATCATCTTTTACACCTAATTCTGAAAAGATTTTATATTTTTCAAAATTAGCAGCAGCATTATTATTAGGGATATTTAAAGTATCAGCTATTTTATAATATTCCTTTTCTAGTTTATCGATTTTTTTACCATACAATAATGCTATAGGAGCTATATGATTATGTGGAATAGCTATTAAATCAATATCATCACTAAAAGAAAAGTATATTTTTTCTTTGCTGCAAATTATTAATAATCGCATAATATTATTAGGTAAACCAAAAAATGTATTAGATGCAATACCTTTAAATAATATATGGAAACCTTTTGATTGTAATTTGGTTGTCAGTTTTTTATACAAAATATCATCATTAATTAATTTAGAAGGTAAATCTAAAATAAGTTTATCATTATAAAAAAAGTCAAAATCTAAATTAATTAAATCTCTTATACCTTTTTTAGAATTCAAATTTACATAATTATCATTAAACATTTTAACATTCTCCAAAAAATTAAAGGTTGGTAAAAATAGTTCGTATACTAGCGAAATTGAGTCCTCAAATTTCGTTCGTATACTTGCGAACAGTTCGCATACCAACCAATTGTTATAAAAATGTTGAATAAAAATAGTATTCGGCAATCATTGTATTATCATAAGGTTGAATTTTTATTTTTGTTGATATGAAAAAACATTTGGTTGGTCTTGTTTTGGTTGAACGAAACAAATTGTGCATTATTTTTTGGTTGAAAAATCATTTGGTTGAAAAAATTTTAAAATGTGAAAAATCATAATATTGACTTGGGTGCAAACAAACGACGTAGCTGCCGTATTGGGATTTTTCGGTGGTGGTATGCCCGTTTTTGACCTTATAAACCATAGATTTTTGGTTATAGCTTCAAAGGGTCATTTTTATGAAAAAAAGTTGATTTTAGTTTGATTAAGTTGTGTAATATTGATTAAAGCCTAATCCAGTTACTCTTAGCTATTTTTATATTATTTTTTCAAAAAAGCTGTTTCAAGTTTCTTAAGATTTGTTAAAGTTTTGAAGTTTTTCTTCGATGTTTATTATTACTTTTATAGTATCGAAGTATTACATAAAAAACACTAAGAATTTGAAGTAATATAATAGAATCATACAAGTATCTATATGATTAAAATGAGTTTTATAGAATTTGTTTTATATATTACAAACTAATTTAGCTGCCGAAAAAAATAAAATAGAGAACTTAGTGTTCTCTATATCTATTCTAGGTCGTTTTCTGCTTCTTCAGCCAATCTAGCTTCTCTCTCGTAATATCTTTTATTACGTCTCGCTACAAACTGTAAAAGCTGTATTGAGTGTCCAGTTGTCTCAGAAAGGAATTCTATGAACCTATCAGCTGTTAAGGCTCTTTCTAAGTCCTCTTCGTTATAAATAACTGTCTCTGCGTATATCAATAGATGGTCGCATATCTCTACGGAGCAATAGATGCTTTCTAGGTCTAAAGAACCTCTGAAGAATCGGAATTCTATTGTTTCGCGAGTGAAGTTCACCGCTAGGTATCTACTGAAACTAATGAGCCTATCTAGGTCATAGTCTTCAATATTAGGGATACGGCAGTATCCCATTCCGTTTCTGCCGCTTATAGCTTTTATAAAGGTTGGATTAGCTATTATAAATTTAATTAGGAATTGAATAGCTTCTTTAGACCATTCGTCTTTGCTGAAATGTACGTGCAATCCACAGTTGCCTCCGTTCCAGCTGCGAATCCTATAGGTTTCTCTTAGGTCTGTAAGGAGATTGCAGATGTCTTTGTAGCCTACTTCTCTCCAGTACTCTCTAGTCATTGGGTCAGTTATGATTTCGACCCCATCAGTTAATGAGCCATCTCTTTCGAAGTAAAAGCTGTCTGTATATCCACTAAGGATATCACAGAACCCTTCGTCTATCCCATCGTGAATAGATTCTATTTCGAGCTCAAAGCCTCTGTAAGCTACTTTGAAGGATTCTCCGTTGTCTCTAGGTGCAAAACAGCCCTTATGCGCGTGATAGTCTTGAATGGGGCTCATAGATTCTTCAGATCCTGTTACGCAACACCCACAGTAGGTTAAGCCATCATAGCCCTCGTGAGTATGCTCAAGGCTCAATAATCTTCCACAGCCTTCGCAGATGCAAGTATTGTCGTAAAGCTGCTGTGTAGCTTCTTCGATTTGCTCAATCAATGCTCTAGTGTCGCAGCACATTGAGTAATTGTTATCGATTATCTCAGTTGCG
This sequence comes from uncultured Erysipelotrichaceae bacterium, assembly GCA_902788975.1. Classification (GTDB taxonomy): domain Bacteria; phylum Bacillota_I; class Bacilli_A; order RF39; family UBA660; genus RUG705. The sequence goes on from CADAMI010000001.1 coordinate 17,176, forward strand.
TTAAGAATTACTTCGCAAATGTCGCTAAAGTTAAGTCCATTTAAGATTGTTTCGTTTCTGTTAGTCATATTTAGTTCCTCCGTTTGTTATATAAGTTGTTTAGATTTATTGTAGTTCTTCTAGCTGTATTCTAGATTGTTGTTCTAATTTTTTTCTAAAGGTTTCTAAAAGTTCTTCGTATGTTTCAGATTGCTCTATAGTTGTTTTAGCCCCATTGAGCCACCCCCAGATGACTCTATAGTGTCTAATCTTATCGTAGCAACCTTCGATTGTATTTAAGTGTCTTTTGGTCGCAGGAATGTATTCTAGCCTTCCGATTATCCAAAGGGATATAGGATAATCGTCTTCGACTAATTCGGTTATTATTAGGTCGTCATAATAATTAAGGCATTTCCATAAGGCTTTTAGCTTCAATTCGACTTCTTCTAGGTCTTTATTTAAGCAGTCAACCACGTAGCTGGTTGAAAAGCATTCTAGTTCCCATAGATAATGTTTAATTAATTCATAGGGATTGGAGTATAATCCGTGCTTTTCAGCAAATGTTTTAGAATGTGCGAATTTAAATTCTTCAATTGTAGGTGCTTCGTTGTTTCTTATAGTCATTTTAGTTCCTCCGTTAATAATTTAAGTTATTTAAGTTCATATTTTTAAAAAGGGGTAATTTAGTACCCCTTCGTGCTTAATAGCCTCTTTGAGCTATGCGTTTTTGTTTTAAGTTCCATATACGATGTCTTCGTGCTATGAAGCCTAATAAGATGTCTGCATTTGAAGTAGTTGCTCTTAGCCATTCTTCGAATCCTCTAGGGCTCAAGGTATAATCGCAGATGTCTCCGTTCTCGCTTATATGCTCGCAGTATCTTAATAGGTAATCGCATAATTCGATACTGCACCAGATGCTCGGAGTATCCAAAGTACCCCTAAAGAATCTGAATTCAGCGGTTTCACGAGTGAAGTTCACCGCTAGGTATCTCTCAGAGTTATAAAGGCTTTCTAAGTCGTAGTCATTGAAATTAGGGATACGGCAATATCCGAAATCGTCTCTACCGCTCAAAGCTTTGAAATAGGTCGGATTCGCAATTATTAGTTTAATTAATGTTCTGAAGGTCTCGCTAGACCATTCGTCTCTACTGAAGTGGACGTGGAGACCGCAATTTCCTCCGTCCCAACTGTAGACTCCTCCGACCCCCTTAAGGTCTGTGATTAGGTCTCTTAGGACATCAAAGCCCACGTTCCTCCAGTATTCGAATGACATCGGATTTGAGATGACTTCGAATCCGTTATTTAGGCTTCCGTCCTCTTCAAAGGCAAATTCAGAATCATAGTTCTCTAAGATTTCGAATAGCTCTAAATTTAGCCCGTTTGTTTCAATTTCGAGCTCAAAGCCTCTAAATTTTTGAGGTAGAACCTCTCCGTTGTCTTTAAATTCATAAGTGCCTTTATGGTAATGGTAAGACCTAATAGGACTGTAAGCTCTGTTCGCATCTTCTACGCAACACCCACAGTAGGTATTTCCGTCGTAGCCTTCGTGAGTGTGTCCGTAGGAGATTATTCTACCGCAGTTTTCACAGACATTCATTTCGTCTGCGAAGGTACTTGCGTAGCTTATAAGTTCATCAAGATATCCTTGTAGTTCGCAACAAACCCCTTCGTTGTCTAAGTTTTGTGCAGCGTCTAAGATTCTTTCGATTTGTTGTTGTGCGTAAGTCATTTTAGTTCCTCCGTTTCATCTAAGTTATAAGTAGTTGCCGTTTAACTGTGCGATTATATTTTTAGTGTCTAAGATTCTCATAAAAAGGTCTTTAGGAATCCAGTTACCTTTGTAGGCAGCACGTTCCAATTCAAGTTCTTTTAAAGTTTCAAGTTCTGTTTCTAGGTATTGTAACCAGTCAAAAGTTTCTTCGTTTTCGTAATAGTTCATTTTAGTTCCTCCTAGTAAGATTAGCTGGAATTTAGTCATTCCAGCTTAATATTTGGTCTAAGACCTCTAAAGCTTCTTCGTATGCATCAGTAGTTATTTGAGCTTTTAAAAGCTCTAAATCGTTCTCTCTAGCACTTTCGTACCAACCTCGTAAGTAATAAGCGTCTGACACACCGTGAGATTCTAATTCGTTAATTCGTTCCCATGCGTATCCCATTCGCTCATCGTAGAACTGTTCGTTATCTTTAGATATACAGATTGCTTCTTCTACGAGATTAGCCACGTAGTCTACTTCACAGGTGCTTAGGAGGTCATAGACCTCTTTAAGCACAGTTTTTCTAATATCAATTGGTTCGCACATTTAGATTCCTCCGTTTCTAATAGAATGACCGTAGCCTTCAAAGTTACCATAAGTACCATCTCTAGTCAATTCGAATTCTATAGCTTCTTCAAAGGTATATAAAAGCTCAAGATATTTCTTCTCAGAACATTTAAGGTTCTCACGGTTCTCGAAATCCTTCAAGACCATTTCGATTTCTCCACCAACGTCATCAAGCAACATACGTTGTTTGTATGGGCTCAAAGTACTTACGATGCTTCTTGCGAAACATTCGGACAATTTTGCGTATTCAGATTTTTCAAAAGTCATAAGAAATTCCTCCGTTCTATTGGAGCTTTACTCTCCAACAGTTGCTTTCTTCTACCTATTGGGCAACGCTCCTACACTCGCAAAAACGACATTAACCATTGCAAAAATCACTTAGATTCGAAGAAAAGCTTATAGCTTTTTTAGATACTTTATGTAATTAAAACGCCGTTTTTTCTTACTTAAAGTTACTTTAACGCCGAAAACGATTCTGTATTCTTTATTAGTATAGTACCGTTTTATGAATCGAGTAAAACGGATTTAGGGGAATCTAATAGCTCAATTCGGATCCAAGAATCACTATAGTTTTATAAAATACTAACAGTTTCAAAGTACATAAACAGTTTCATCTACGTAAAACAGTTTCAAAGTATACAAACAGTTTAATAGTACATAAACAGTTTCAAAGTACATAAACAGTTTCATCTACGTAAAACAGTTTTATAAAATACTAACAGTTTCAAAGTATATAAACAGTTTAACAGTACACGAACAGTTTCAAAGTACATAAACAGTTTAATAGTACATAAACAGTTTCAAAGTACATAAACAGTTTTTAAAAATACGAACAGTTTCATTGACGTAAAACAATCGTGGCGTGGCGTGGGCGTGGCGGTGTCCACAAATTTGAAAACGCACCTAAATTTTTTCTGCTCCTTTTAATGGACTTTGTGTAGCACTCCCCACGATTTTTTATTTTTTTATTTATCAATATTTATCAATATTTATCAATATTAATCAATATTTGATTTTTATCAAATTTAAAATGTGAAAAAAATTTTTTTATAAAAAATACATTATATATAACAAATACTTAGTATATAAAGTGGGGGTGGCGTGTATATAAAAATTTTTTATTTACTTTTTAAATAATATAAAAATAGAATAGTATTACGTACACGGGGTGGGTATTATTATATAAAAAATATATATAAAAAAATAAATTCTTTTTTTTTCATTTAACCCATTGTACCCAATAAACCCATTGTACCCAATAAATTTATATAAATATAAATATAAATATATAAAAAATAATATATATTATATTTAATAATATATTATTTTAAATAATATTTAATTATTTAATTATATAATATTATATATTATTATTTATAATAAAAATATAAATTTTATTAATAAATAATTATAAATAATATATTAATAATTTATATAATTACTTTTACAATCATTCAATATATTGAATGACTATTTTTTCTTATACAAATACATTTTTTCATATGGAACATACAAACCACAATCAATACAAACATATTGATTTAAACTTCTTCTTCCAAACCTTTTAAATGAACCACCACATTCACAAACATACAATGACAAATCTAAATATAAAATATCATTATCATTATTGATTTTTAAATTAACAATATCATCATTTTTATCATCATCTTTTAAATCATTATTTGTATTATTTGTTTTATTCTTTCTAAATTTATTAAAATTAGGATTACTTTTACTTTTGCATTTTTTAACAATTATATTATTAATGTCTTTAACCAAAAACAATCATCTCCCAAATATACACCATAACACCATAAAAAATAAAAAAATAAGCTAAAAGGGTGGTGGGTGGTACTACCCCCTTGTATTTTTGAATTAAATATATCCCTTATATTTTCTTTATGGGTGGTGGTAGTATTTTACTATAAATAGGTGGTGGTATTTCCAATATACCCCTAATTAATTAAAAACGTTTTATTTTATCAAATAATAACTAATAGGGGGTGGTTTAAACTATCAAAAAAGTACCATTTGATATACATCAAACCACCAATTTATACCATTTTAATTCAATTTATAAAGGTATTACAACATAGTAATTTTGTCTGTAGCCCTTATTAGCATTATCTAAACACTTAAATTTATACTTTCTACTAACACCTTTAGCTGGGTCAGCAACAATATAATGTGTAAGGTCAGTTTTCCAAATAAGACCATAATGTCCAAACTTTGAAACATAATCACCTTTACATTTCCTTGTTTGGTCTACTTGCCAATGACAAATAATTGGGAAACCTTTCTTTAAATATTTCTTAACTTCACTACTTTTTCTAGCAATAGGTAAAATTTTAAAACCTAATTTAGGAGCATACTTAATAAGGTTAGCTGGAGAAGTACCCCCATTTTTACTGGTCTGTAAAATCTTAGCACATTGTTGCTCTGAGTGGTAGTTATATAACAATTGGCTAGCCATTGATAAACTAGTCGGACAACAAGTATAATTAGTACTTTGTGGGTCAAACACTAAAGGATTATCAGCATTACTAGTTAAAGTAACATAATTAGGATACCTACCATTTTTCAATATAAACATATTCATACTTTCATATAATCCAGCATATTGTTTTGGTGTTAATTTATATTCTTTTTTGGTATCCATATCTACCATTTTCAACCAATTAGGTAATCCTTCACCTTTTTTCAACCACTTATTTATTCTTTTAGCTCCATCTTGAAGCATATTTTTACTAAATCTCATTATATCACCTTTGTATTAAATATAATATTAACAATAACATCATTCCAAAAAATATTAAAAATAAATAATTATTCATAAAATAATCCCCTATATTGTGTATATTCGATAATTTTTAAATTTTATACTACAAGTCTTATATAACTGAAATCCCATATAATAATTTGTTCTATTTGATATTGTTGTAGTTCTTATTAATGTATCATTAACATATTGTTTTATTGATGTTCCAGTTTTTTCCATTTTCAGATGATATGGTGCAGTATAACTGGCTAAATTAAAGTTTATTCCAAGTCCTTGTAATAAAAATGCAATTTGACTCCCACTTCCAAAAGTGGTGCTTACTACATCACATTCTATTATAAAATCTTCTATGGTAACTGGTGGGGTTTCACTTGTTACATTTTGTGGGTTTGCAAAATAGTATCTTGATGTTGTTGTACTTGTATTTGATAAGTTTGTTCCATCTTTTCCAACTGTTACTGTTAATCCAGATGTGTCTGCACTTCTTACGAACCAATGTGTATCTTTGTTGTTTGTTACTGCATAATCTATCATTACATCGATTACTTGTATTGTTTTACTTGCAGTTTCTGTGCCATAGGTTACTGTGTATGTGGTAGTGGTGGTTATGGTTTGGTTGAATAAGGTGTAGATTCCATCACTATCAGTTGTTCCATTGTAACTGTTTGTTCCATCACTAATTGTTATAATCTTGTTAGATAATGGGTTGCCAACACCATCCAGTAATCTAACAGTTATATCAATTGTTTCTCCACTTGTTACATATGGTCTGTTCGGTATTATTTGAATGTTAGTATCACCAATTCCCATAAGATTTTGTTCATTAACTAATTTTACCATATCATAGATTGTTTGTTCACCAGTACCAATACCAAAAGTACAGTTTATACCACGATTATTAAGGTTATTTTCTAATGTATTGCCAATATTCTGTATATTATCACAAATACTCATAAAAAATCACTCCTATAATGGTCTAATAGATAAATTCGCAAATTTTAATGATGGAGCAGTAGGAAAATTACTTAAAGGAGTATAATAACCTATTTCAATACCATAAGTTGATGGTTGAGTATAAGTCTTTGTTGATACAAGAGTTCCATCTATATATATTTTAGTGCTTGTTGTTCCAATCTCAATCCTTGCCCTACTGCCTATATGATTCAATTCTTTATTAAAATTTGTTCTATTCCCCAAGTCAGATTTTATCCAAATACTGCCACTATCAGTCCAATGGAGTATATCAAATTCTACAATGATAGGATAACTGAAAGGGCTTCTGCTTGTTGTTGAAGATGGGCAGTATCCACAAGTCCAATGTGTTCCATTTGGGTGGGGAACAGAAGTGAATGTTGTTCCACTATCATCTACTGTTATGATTCCACCAGTATTGTTAAACCAAGTGTTGTTTTTGTTATTGGTTACTGCATAGTCTACGAAATCGCAGTATTCTACAAGGCAAGTTGCAGTTTCTGTTCCATAACTTGCAGTAAAAGTGGTGTCATCAGTAACACTTATATTATACAATGCAAACTCACCTTTCTCATCAGTAACACCATTGATAATTTCATAAACCTTAAAGTTTTTGTATATCAAGTATTTACTATTTCTTACACGAAGAGTTATTCTCGCATTTGGCAATGAAAGATTTGTTGTCTTGATGAGTGTATCATTTAACCATATCTTCTGCTCATCTGATGTTACTTTAATCTTATAATGTCCAGTAGTTACTGCTTGTGCAAAGTTGTCTGTTGTTTGGTCTGAATATATTTGCACTTGTGCATCACTATTTGAAGTACCATTTGTTTCTACAATATCAAACTCAACAATGTATGGAGGATTATAGGAGTAAGCATTTGCATCTGATATAGTCTTGTTTGATGGTATGATACTTCGCATTACGAAATTTGCAGGTTCCCTTGTGTTCAGTAACTTTGTACCATCACTTTGAACAGTAGCAGTACCATAACTGTTAATATACCAATGGTCATTATGACTTGCAGTTGTTCCATCATCTCTAAAAATAGATTGTTCAATGGTTACATTCTTATTCGCTAATGGTTCACCTAATCCATCTTCCAGTTTTACTATCACATCAGTAGTTTCATTCTCTAAAAGGTATGGTCTGTTAGCACCAATCTTCAAGTTCACATCACTTGAACCCTTAAAATTCGTATCATTAATAAAATTCACCATATCATAAATAGTAGATTCACCACTTTTTTTACCAAATGTACATTGAATACCACGTTCATTTAAATTTTCTTCTAAACTATTACCTATAGTTTGTATTTTATCGCATATTGTCATAAAATCACCTTATTCTTTTCCACATATAAACACTTAAATACGGTGGCATATTATTATGTGCTTCAGTAGCATTACTTGCAGAATTATTATCAGTAGTGGATTTACTTGAAGCAGTATTATCATATGTAGTATATTTTGTACTTGTTTTTCTATTAGCAGTTGTAATATATGCACTTACTGTTCCATCACTATCATCTGAAAAGTTTCTATTTAAACTATGTCTATGGTAATGTGTATGTGCCATTCCGTGTCCGTGAGCTTTTAATCCACTTTGATTAGCAGTTAAAGTTACAGTAGCTTCACCACCTTCACTACCAGCGTCATAAATATCACCAGCAGCCAATAAAAAAGTATCTTTTAAACGTTCCCATTCACCACCAAAAAGAACACTAGGAGAAACATCATTAACACTCATATATATATAACCAACTGGATAAACTAAATCAATAATCCTATTAAATACACTATCTTTTTCATTTTGTAATTTTTCAATAAATTCAAATACAATTTTCACATTCATAATACTTAATATTGAATTAGATTTATTACCATTTAATAAAAACTCTATATCAAAAGTTTTACCATTAACAATAAAATCTAAATCATCATAATCAAAAACACCACAATCAAGAACCATATGTCTATTATTCATAAATACATAAAAATCTTTTTTCTTAATAATATCATCGTGAATAAGATTAACACCATTAAAAATAAAATTATTATTTCCAGTATCAATATCAAATACAATTTTAATATTAGTAATATATTTTTCTTTTAATTCATTAACTTTATCAATATGAAAAATCAATTTATCATTTTCAACAAGATTATATTTAATAATTTTATTATCAGATTTAATCCAATTATACCCATCAACCATATAATCATATAAATCTAAACTAAAAGGTGAAGATAAAGTATTATATTCATCAATAGTTAAAGAAACCTTATCATATTGAATATCATCAATATCTCTTCTTTGTGTTTGGTCAATATCCATCATAAAATATCACACCCATACTTCATCAAACATATTATCCGTTGTAGTATCTTTATAAGTAACTGGAGTATTAATATCTAATTTAGTTTTAATTAATTGTCTTCTTTGATTAGCCAAATTATTTTTAACCTTTAATTTATAATCAATATCACCAAGACCATAACTAGTTTGTATCATAGGTCTATCATCAACATCAATTTTAATTTCTCTAGAAGCAACAACATATTCATTAGTTAATAAAGGATTAACAGTTTTAGTAGCAACATAATCATTAACATTAACTGGTGGCAATCCAGCAACACTAACAGTAAAAGTAATATCTGGTTTAAAATATTGTATAAGATTATCATAACTACGCTGACTAGCATCAATAAAACCAGTACTTTCAGATAAATTTTCAATATAAGTCTGTTCACCATATCTTAATAATTCATTAAGATGACTTTTTCTAGTATAACTATAAGTAGGAGTATTATCACCATCACCACTATAAATCTTATAAATAGTAATAGCATTATTGATTAAATCAGCAGTAGGAGAATATTTAATATTACTAATACCTATAATATCACCATCATAACCTTCATTAAAAGTATAAACAATATCAGTAGTATCAACATATTGTTTAAAATTTATTTTATCATCATTTCTACGTTTACCATATTTAATATTATAAGTATATTTAGTAACATCAAGTATACTCTTTATACCATCTAATAATGTTTTACCACTAACACCAAGATTAACTGGATTAATTAATTCACCACTAAATAATCCTATATTATAAAGATTAATTTTATAACTACTATCATTTTTATCATCATATAATAATCTTTCGTCAGTATCAGTTTTAGGGTCATCTTTTTTATCTTCAAAATCATATAATAATTCTATAGTTTTTAAATAATATTTATTATTTTTAACATTATTCATATCTTCAACACTTTTAATTTTATTAAGAATATCTATTTCGTGGATATGATTTTCATTATTATTAAATATGAGTTTGTTAGGATTATTAAATTTATATTTTAAAGTATCTGGAGCTTCACCACTCCAATCAACATAAATATATTTAATAGTACCATTCTTATTATTAACTGTATATCCAATTTTAAAATAGCCCCTAAAATAATCATTTTTGTTAAATCCTCTAGTAATAGTATAAGTAGTGGTTTTAGTAGTAGATGAAGATTTATTAGAACCATCAAGATTTAAACCAGCACCTTCAAATTTTTTATTACGTATTTTATTAATAATTTCATTATCGGTTCTACCTTGAATCCAAGTTATACCGTGTTTTTTAAGAAAATTTGCTGGATTACTCATAGAACTAGCTATATTACCTTTACCATCGTGAGCTTTAGAAACCTTTTTAGTATTAGCTACATCGATACAAGCTTTTCCCCAATAAATATACATAATATGAGCATTTTTAATCCTATCTTTGAACCAATAGTTTTGTTTCCAACCAGTATGGTCAGAAACCACTTCAAGGTCAAACCCACTAAAGATACAAACAAAAACATCATTTTTTCCTTTACACGCTTTAGGTGGATTAGAATGAGCATTAGGACTTCTAGCACCAATTACAGTTTTATGCCCTAATGCACTAAATGCTGAAGCTATTTTATTCATACGTGCTTTATCTTTACTTGCTGTATCATTTTTATCTGAACATATATAAAAAGTATAAACCATAAACAATCACCTTTACAATTTAGGTTTAGTAGGATAATTTGTAATTGTAGCATTTTTAATACAACCATAATAACAATTAGATTGTCCTTTATAATTACCCCAACCACTTTTAATAGATGGGTCTACAATAACACCATTAATTTTAGCAAAAACGTGTCCACGTTTTTTACTTTTATTTTGTACATATACATATTTCAAATCATTTACACCTTTATAGTTACACATATCAAGTAATAATTCAGTTTTACAACAATCATTACCTTTACCATCACTTTTAACTTTCTCTGAAGATTTATTAAAACCTTTAGTAGTAGTTGTTTTAATATTAGTACTTACTTCAGTAAATAACGCTTTAATAGCACTATTACCTTTAGATTTTGTTATTTTATCAGCATAATTTTTTACAGATTTACTAATACCTTTATTAACTACAACATTTTCTTTAATAGTTTCTTGATATTCTTCTTTACCCATACCATAATTTATATAAAAATTAGGATAATCATTTAATGATAAAGGATTTTTACCAGAATCATAAATAGTAACACTTTGTGATTTGTTTCTGTTATTACCATTACGTATAGTAACATATTTATTTTGTATATTAGTAGTCATATTTTTAGGTGTAAATTTAGTGAAACCTTTTTTACCATAACTTGCTAGTTTAATTTTATTTCTTCTAATTACACCTTCACCTATTTTAATATTATTATTAAAAGGTACTTCACAATTTAATAATAAAAAATTAATAGCATCACTATAATAATCATATTTTTTAAGATAATCTAAACCATAATTATAATCTAATTTATTATCATCAGTATACCCTTTAAGATAAATTTCTGATAAACAATACCTTCTATCTAAATCAATCATTCTATCAGCACATTCCAAACTTAATACAGTTAAATCATCATTAACAGTACAAGTAGAAATATACCCACCAAATACACGTTCTTCAATGTTTTTAGTATTATAAACATATAAATTAATTTCATCACGATAATCAAACACAAAACCACTACGATTAGCATTAGGATTAGTAGGTTCAAGTTTTTCATCTAAACCGTGATAATACATAAAATCACATTTCATAGTATTAATACCAAAATTATTAGTATGGGAAACACTAGCACTAATAAGGTTCAATTTATCATTACTAATATTTTGATTTTTAACTCTACTAGCAGTCCAAATATCATATTTTTTAATAGCTAAAGCAAAAAATACCATATTAGGAGAAAAAGTATAAGTTATAATATTTTTACCTTTATGTAAACTAGTATAAATATAATGTCTACTATAATTAACATCATTACTAATCCATACACTTTTATTAGAAGTTATTTCTTTATCATTAACTGTTACAGTAACAACACTATTATTTTTCTTATCTTTTTTATTGTTATTATCTAAAGTAGTACCTTTATAATAAGTATTAGAATATAAACATTCTAATCTAAAATTATCTGAAGCTTCATCAGCTTCATAATTAAATGTTAAAACCATATTTTTATTTTTATCTTTAGATTTATAACAATTCATACCATCAAACCAAGCAGTAACAGTATTAGAAGATTTAGTTATAGAATTGTTATTTAAAGTATATAAGATTTCTTTAGTCTTATCATATTTAAAAATTTCAATTCTAAACTTATCATCATCATACCTTATACGATTAGTATGATTAGCATTAAAATCTCTAGTTATATGTTTATTTAATGTCATATTAATTCTCCCAATCAATATTTATAATTTGTTCGTTAGTATTAAAATATTCAATAAACACATTTTCTGGTTTATCCCATTCGCTACACTTTTTCATATAAGGTATTAATACAGTTTCCTTAGCTTTACTTAGATTACGTAAAGTAAAACTTTCTTTATAAGGTCTTACTATACATAAACCACAAGGTGCGTCATCATCATACAAGTTAGCATAATAGGTTTCATTAAATTTAACTTCTATTTTACTAGCATTAGCTTTGGAATTATCTTCTCTATATGATATGGTATTATCTACATCACCTTCATATAACATAATGTTTTTAACTATTATATTATCAGTATAATTAGGAAATATTATAAGGAAATCAATATATTTGACTTCATCTGGACAATCAGTAAATATAACTCTTATTTCATCAGAATATTCTTCAGTTTTAGAACCATCTTTCATTAAATAATCTTCACAAGTACTAGAATCATCATTAGATAAACTACCATTTAAAACACCTAAACAACTTTCAATATTAACTGTTTTAGATTGTTCCCAAATACCATAATCTATATTATCAACAGAATGTATACAACCCTTTTCATCAAAACCCCTACATTTTACTATAACTGTATCTATATTATATGTTTTTAAATCATTTAATAATAATGTAAAGGTACTATTTGGTTTTTTAACATAAGTAGGACTTGCTGGGAAATTAAGAGCCATAGGTGCTGTAGTTGATTTATTAATTTTAATAGCTTTAACACTATTATCATCAATTAATTCCATATTATCTAAAGTATCATTAACATAATAATAATCACCAGATTTAGTTAAACTAAATGTTTTAAAATTATCTAATCTAATATTTTGACCAATATTCCATTCTTCTTTAAATAATTGTATACTAGTTTTAGGATTAAATGTAGACATATAAGTATTATGCTCTTCAACAAAACCCATATCATTTTCATTCTCTATAGTTTCACAATATACTCTATCAACAAGATTAAGTATACGGAAATCATCATTAGAATGTTTAACTTGAATGAATGGTCTACCACGCCACATTTTCCATATAGTTTCACCAAAATGTATTTCACACATATCATCAGTATATTTATATAACTTAAGTTGTGGATTATCAGCTAATTTAAGTGTATTACATTTATACCATATATCACTAACATCATCATATCTATATAATACAATATAACCACTTCTACGATGGAATTCACATTTTACTAAACCATTATCTAAAGTTACTGGACTAAAACCATTATCTAAATTAAATAAACTAATACCATTAACTGAATTAAGTTCAGTTCCACCTTTATATTGTATATAAGGATTACATAAATATGTAGGTCTAACTTTTTTATTATCTACTAATGGTGTTTCAACAAAATACATAGTACCTTCATCAGTATGTCTAGTAAAACGTGTAATACTATTATTAACTGGTGTAGGACTACATAAAATATTACTATATTTTAAGTTGTTAGATAAGCTTACATCTTCATAACTACGGAATTTTAAATATCCATTTAAATCATACAATCTTTGGAATGATTTATTATCATATTTAATTTCAATTTCTAATTCATAATCTGTATCTAACAAATTAATATCATTAAGTATTATTTTACCAGTACCATTATCACCTTCTGGTAACATACCATAATCAACAAAATTCATTTTGTTATTTTTCATTTCAAAGTATACATCACTACCAAAAGTTTTACCTTCATATTCATCTACATTTTCTGTAAAAGAATTAATTATTTTATTATATTCTGATAATTTAATTTCTGATATATAACAATCGTTAGCAAAACATATATTATTATATGATATTTCACAATCTGAAAATGCTAATTCATCATTAATATAAACATCACATAAATTGTTATGTATTTTAAATTCAACATAAAAATTATTTACATTACCAATTCTATAACTTTTTAACATTTGACCATTTTTACGATATAATAACATTCTACCAATTGATTGATTAGTCCAAACCGTAGTTATACCATTTTCTACAGTAGTACCACTTATTACATTACTAACACCATCATAATCAAACACAAAATTACCTAAATTAGATGAATCTTCAAATTTAAATTTTAATGAATAATCATAATCTGGTAATATATTATTATTAATATATGCTTGAGTATTGTTAGGAACATTAACACTTTTATTAGTTGTATCAATATTTATACTATCACCTATATTAATAGTATAATTATATTCATTAAAGAATAAATCATTATCTACTTCAATAGTATTATGTATACCATCAATTATACTAGGTTCTTCTGGGTCGCTTTCAACATTAATAGTAACATTATTAAGCATATAATAATCACCATTATAAGTATCATTACCACTACCCATTAATGTTAAATCCCAATTATCCATACTAAGTACAAATTTAATATTTTGACTAGTAACTATATCATCAAGATAAGAATAGAAAAACAATTCTTCATATGTATGATTATTAAATAATTTCATAATATAATAATCATTAGTGTTTTTTGTTAAATCTGTAGTTTCATTACTACTACTAGTTACATATATATTTTGTCTAGTTTCATTATGTAAACCGAATCCTTCTTGTTCAATAACACTATTTTTTGTTTTAGTAGTATCATTAATATGTAAATCATCAACATCATATAAATGTTGACCATAACCATAATGATGTAAATTTTCTGGACAATATAAGAAAAATTTAGCATCACTACTAGTAATACTTGAATCATTTGGTATAACACCAGTAAATTCTATATACTCAACATATTCATCATTATCAATATATTTAATAGGTTTACTTTTAAGTACATAAATACTATTATTTGTTAATTCTTCTAAATTTGTATTACCGTGTAAATCACAACCAACACCTAAATATATTGGAGTATAACCGTGAGTAAAATTACAATTAAATCTAAATTTAAACATTTCACCTTTAGTAGTACTACCTTCAGAAACTAAATCCCATTTAGCAGTATCGACATCTTGTTGCATAAGCCACCAATTAAAAGTAGCTTTTCCAACACCACCAGTAGGAGTATAAGTTAAAGTTTTACATTTAGCATAATAAGTATTAGTACCCCTATGTAAAATTGTAACATAATAAGTATGATTAGGTTCGCAAGAAGCAGCAAAGAAAATACCTTCATTAGATAAACGATTATTATTTTCATCAGTAACTATAACATCAAATTCACCTTCAGTAACACCCCGTACAAGGTCATTAGTAACACCATTTTGAATTACATTAATATTACTACTAGTAGCAACAAAATCAGTATCATATTTATTAGGAATGTTTTCAAAATTAACAACATCACTATTAAATCCAATATCATATTTATTACTACCTTCATAATATGATTCAATAATTACATTTTCATTATGTGTTATATAAGGAAATACTATAGTACCAAAATTATTAGTATACATTATAGTATCAACATATTTATTACTTTTACTACTATCCCATACTTTAATGTTTACTGGTTCATTAATAATATAATTATCTTCTTCATCAGTTAATGTTATTTCATAAAAATCTTGTTCATCATTAATTAATTTATTTTCATTTAATAATAAATTTTTACTAGTAATATTAACATCGTGTTTAACAAAATTTTCTATAATAATATTTTTAGTAACAATATTAGGTTTATAAATACTATCCCCTTTAAAATGTATATCCACAAACCAATTACCTACACCTAAATATATAGGTATATTTGCTACACCAAAATTATTAGTAGTAATATTAAACACATAGTTTTCTTTATCATTATAAAATGCTATAGTAACATCTTTATTTATTAAAACATTATTATTTGAATCTTTTAATATAATATTATATATCTTATTATTATCACCGTGAGTTAATTTAACATCATCAGCTTCAATAATTGTATCTTCCCCTTCAATATTAATATTTATTAAATCTTCAAAATAACAAGAAGGATAAACAACACCATTATCAATAAAACCTTTAAATGAAACCTTTAAATATTTACTACCATTTGTAAAATTAATAGGTATATTAGCTTCACCCCTACTATTAGTCAAAGTTTTACCTTCATATGAATAATTAGTATCATCTAATCCTTTAAAACTATAATATATTATAACACCATTAACAGCATTATCATTACTATCTAATAATTTTATTGGATAATTAATATTTTTTGTATTTACTATAAAATCATTACTAGGATATTCAAAATGGTATTCTTCTGTTTCATAATTAATTAATATACTTACAGTATATTCGCAACCTTTATATGTTTCATTTTCATTAAATACAAATTTAATATTATATCTACCATTATTTAAATTTAAAGGGAATTCTACTTTACCATTAATATCTGATAATATTCTAAAATCATCATAATATCCTTCATTATTAGTTAATATAACTTTAACATCACCATTAATTATAGGATTATCATCTTTATCATATAAAAATGTTTCAACAATATTATTTTCAACATCATAAGTATCTCTTTCTATTTTATTAAAATAACAACCCTTCTTATTTAATTCAGTTAAAGAAGCTAAACCACCATAAGTTAAACTTAATTTATCATAATTTATTATTTCATAATTATCTCCATTAAGAACTCTACTTGTAACATCACATTCATTTAAAACAATACCATTATTAAAATCGTAATGTTTAAAATTATCATATAAATGTTCAAATAATGGTTTTTTATCTAATTTATTTAATATTCTTATAGCCATACTCCAATTACCATCATAATCTTCACTCATTAATGCTGGTAATATATTACGGAATTTTAAATCATAA
This sequence comes from uncultured Erysipelotrichaceae bacterium, assembly GCA_902788975.1. Taxonomy (GTDB): domain Bacteria; phylum Bacillota_I; class Bacilli_A; order RF39; family UBA660; genus RUG705. The sequence goes on from CADAMI010000001.1 coordinate 33,841, forward strand.
TTGCCACGATTACTTAACTTATTTAAGCTATTGAATTTTAAATTAGTATCAGATTCAATATTATATTCACCAATATAATCACCATTTTCATCTTCAACATTATTAAAGAATTGATTATAACTAACATTAAAGAAATCTTTTATATTATCTCCGAAATCGTGAGTTAAACCTAAAAAGTATTCAATAGAATTACTTGCTATTTTAGCACCTTCATCAATACCAAATCTAGTAACTAAATCGTGAGTTAAATAAGTAACTTCTGGCTTACATTCATAAAGAAATGAATTAATTTTTTTAATACCACTAACACCGTGTAATTCAGCCCAACCCCTATGATTAAGTGGGTCGCCATCTGGAATATGTGGAACAGTATCAATAGGAATAGGTTTATCTAATTCACATAAACCTTCTAAAGTAGCAACATCAGATGGGTGCAATCTTAAAGTCATACCAATATCTTCGCTAAAATCACCTTTTTTACCATAATAAGCCCTATTATTATGCCTATTTTCAATTAAAGTATTCTTTACACTAGCTTCATCACCAACTTGATGTCCTCTAGTTAAAGGAATACAACCAATATAAGCATTAAATTTTTCAATATTAATAGCCAATAATTCTTTTTTAATATCAAAGAAATTTCTTTTACTAGATTTTGCTCTAATAGTCCACATACCAGCACTACCAATATTAACACTATTTTGAACATATTTTTTATCCCTACTAATAGTAGGAACAAAATCAAAAATACTTTTTTTAACTGGATTAATAAATAAAGTATCTTCATATTTATTATTAATTTTAATTAAAGCATCATCATCATTAGTACAATAAATAGGAAACCTTAAATTAACAACAAAATCTTCATCATCATTATCAAGATTAAGACAAACAGTATCATCATCAACTTGAACACTTATTCCGTGTTTTTCAAAACTTTCATCTCTAATTATAGAATCAATATTAATATTTTCATCTAACAATTCAGTAGACAATCTAATAGGTTCATCTAATACAACATTATTAGGAACTTGTAAAGTGAAACAAGCTAAACCATAAGGGTGATTTTCTTTAAAACCTTGAATATTTACATCAAAATATGAAGGTTCTTTAGCAAAACTTGTATAAAAATTATAAGTTATAATATCGTCTCTTTGTTTAGGAGTATCATCAATAACGATTTCTGGAACTATTTGTCTTTTTACTACACTAACTTGTTGAATAGTATTTAAATTAGATACATATAAACCATTATTCTCAGTTTTAATATATTGCATACCAACATTACTAAATTTTAATTTAAAAGTATGAGTAATGCTTTTACCTTTATCTAAAGTATAAGATAAAGTTTTATTACTATTATTCCAAGTACCACCACCAGTATGTGAAACTATACTACAACCTTTAGGGAATTTAATTGTAGTAGACCCAGTACCTTTATATTGTGAGTTTTTAGTTGTAAGTTTATAAGTTAATATTTCATCATTATAAAGATAATTTTTATCAATACTATCATAAGTACTAAATTTAGGTGTTTTTAAATCATAATTAATAACTAATCTAGCTCTATTTACACTAATAGTAGAAGAACTATTAATTTTTGTTTTATTCCAATCTACTTCAATAATAATATCTTCTAAATCATTAACACTAATACCAGTTAAATCATATTCTAAAGTATGACTATCAAAACTAAAATAATTATTTAATTGTTTATATGATTTAATTATTTTAATAGGTGATTTTTTATAAGGTGCATTATTATCTCCACTAAAGATTTTTACTGTAGGTAAATCATTACTTTTAGTGTTAAATTTACCAATTACTAATACAAATTTAACACTATTAAGTTTATATTTATTCCCATCAATTTTTTTCTGATAATGATAAAATAAACTTTTAGGTCTATAAGCATTACTACTTTTTTTACCTTGTGGATAAACATAACTAGCGTGGTCATCACCAGTATTACCCCAAGCAAGATTTTGCCATTTAGCACCTACATAATCTTGCCAAAGCCATTGAGCTTTTTTCAATGTAATTTGTGTCATATATATCACCTATAATTATTTAATACTACAATAACCTACACCAGCTAATAAACCATCAAAAGGAACATTAATAAAATTTCTAATGTTTATAGGTTCACTAATAGTAGCATAAGCCATAACAAAATTTTCATTACCTTCTTTAGTTTCTCTTTTAACTAAAAACATACCTTGTAAAAAAATATCTTGAGCATCACCAATTTGTATTTGTATAGAAGTACTACCACTATCAAGAGTAAGAGTAAAACCACCATTACCTTCATCAATAAAATCACTACGTAATTTAAAATAAGGCATTTCTACACCATCTAAATTAGAATAAACATCTTGAAGGTCTAATAAAACTAGACCATCAGCATCTTCATCTAAACAACCAGTATTTTCATCAATACAATCATATATATCATTAGGAACTTGCTCAGCTAATAATATAGTATAATCACCTTCATTAGCACGTTCTAAAAAAATATCATTAATATTACTCAAATCAAATGCTTTATTAAGGAATTTCCAAAAATATTTAGTATTTTTAAAAACAAATGTAGCTTCATTATCAGCCATAAATTACACCTCATTACAAACTTCGTGTCCTACAAATTCAGAACCATCAGCAATAGTTATACTTTCTTTACACATAGCTGGAGTATTTAATCTACAAAAAGCCACTACATAATCACCACTAGTTTCAGCTCCAGTAGTAACTAAAGCAACACCTTTAGCATAAAAACCATCATCAGTATTTATACCAATTTCAATATCTTCCCCATCATTATCTAAAAATAATATAAAACCATTAGAACCATCACCAATAGGTTTAACATCTAATTCAAATGTTACACTTTCATATAATGATTGACTAATTTTAGTCATACCAGTAGCACTACCTTTTAAATTACCTTTATCATTAACGCAAGTATTAAAATCATCTGGTAATGCACTAAATAATATAAGTTTAAATCCACCAGTACCATTTAAAGATTCTTTATCTTCTATAATCATTTGTCTATTAAGCATAGTCCAAAAATATTTAGTACGGCTAAATACAAATGTAGTTTCATAATCATATTCGCTCATATAAATCACTCCTAAATTAATAACCAACAGCACTATCTAAACTGTTCATTTCATAAAATACTTCTTCAGCAGCATTTTTTGAAATTTGTTTAATTTTATTTTTATAATCGTTTTCACTAATAAATGTATTACCAGTTACGGTAATGTTAATTGAACGTTTATTATTAGTAGTGTTATTACCAGTACCATAAGATTTTCTAACACTACCCCATCTAATAGGTTTACCTTTATTTGGCTTACCAGCACCTAATAAAGCTGGATTACCATTATAAGAACCACCCCAACTAACACTAGGGTGTCCTCTAAAAATACCCCTATGTTGGAATTGAGTCATATCATAAACTTTACCACCAACTTTAGCACCAACGTGTCCTAAAGCACCCCAATGTCCGTGAATAGTAGTAGCATTATTCAATCCCATATCTTTAGCGATTTCAACAATAAGTTCAGCACCATCACAACAATTACAACTAACACTATCCCATACTTGTTGATTACTTTTCATACTATTCCAATAGAAATCATAAGAACTAGGATTTCTAAAACCACGTGCAGTTAAAAGCATAGTAAGATAATGCTCAAAATTACTATAAGTAAATGGTGAAGTTTTACCATCTCTAAAATCACCAACAGTCATATCATTCATACCAAGACTAATACCATACATACTAGGACTTTTCATTCTCCAATCATAAGCATAACCTAATTGTTTATTAACGTGAGCATTAGTATCAATACCACCAAAATAATATCCATCACGATTAAAGTAATCTTTTTTATATAAAGCTTCAATATCACTACGTTTAGCTCTACCATTTAAAACATTTTTCATAATTTTTAAATAATCTTCATCATCAGCTAAACTAGCAGTACCAAACCTTTTCATATTACTACTAAATCCTTTAAAACCACTACCACCATTAGAAGTAATAGGAGTATGTCTAACACTTCTATTGCTACTTATAGGAGAACCAGCAGCTAAAGACCCAAAACTAAAACTAGCATTTTGGATTTGTCTATAAAATGATGATATACTTTTATGTAAACTATTAAATTTACTATATGATTCATTTCTAATATCACTAGCACTTTTAACAATACTATTTTTCATACTACCCCACGCTCTAGTCATACTATTAGTAGCAACTAAAGTAGTGTTTTGCATACCTTTTAATTTAGTATTCATAGTAGTATGTGCATTATTCATACCAGTATTAGTATCATTTTTAATTTTAGCCATTTGAACATTATTCATTTGAGCTATACTTAATAAACTAGTTTTAGCAGTATTAGACATATCAGTAAATGAACTATCTACAGTTTGTTGGATTTGACCATATTCATTTTTAGTATTAGAACCCATTTGAGAATTACTACTCATAATAGCATTATTGTTAGTGGTAACTTGAGATTTAAGTGTTTCGGTAGCAAATTGTGTATCAGCAATATATTTAGCTTGTTCTAATAATGCAGACATATCCATATTAGTGTTTAAACTACTTACATCACTCATTCCAGTAACAATTGATTGACCTATACTTCTAGCTGATTCTTCAATAATAGGTTTTTGTTCTTCCATAAAGGCAGCTGTGTACTCCATTTCCCTTAAAACGACTTTAGAAGCGTCACCAGGTGAATGCTGGTTCAATCCACTCTTTATACCACTAATAATAGCACTAGCTACTCCAGAAGCAGTTTTAAAGAATGAACCACCTATACCACCATAACCATTCATAATACTATTAATATAATCCATTTCATCTCTTACTGGACTACTAGCACCTCTAGACCCAGTTTTAATACCAGATTTAACATTACCACCAGCAGTATTAGCTTTAGAACCAAAAATACCACCAAATTTACTAATAATACCAGATATAGGGTCTAAATTATTAGAAACAGCAGCAGAAGAACCATTAGAACCTTGTTTAAGACCAGATTTTAATTCACCACCAGCTTCACTACCACCAATATGTAAATCAATACCTAATAAAGCCAATTTACTATCTAAAGGGTCAGCAACAGTAGTATTCCACCAATTATTAATAGCATTACCACCTTCAATAACCCAATTAGCTGGATTTAACCAATATGTAATAGTATCTACAAGACTTTTAACTTCTTCTTCAATAGCACTAACAGTTTCATCATCTAAACCAATAGCTTTAGCGATAACACCTACCTTATCTCCAGCAATAGTACCCCAATTAGCTGGGTCTAAATGCCACATAATTGAACTTATAAGCCAATCCATAAAACCATTTACAGATTCGGTAACATAATCTTTAGCACTATTTAAACCATTTTCTATATATCCACCAATACAACTTGCAATATAATTAGTCAATTCTCCTTGAATGGTTGCCATATATAAAAACAATTCAACGAAAAATTTTAATGAATTATAAGCCATATTAGCAATAGCTTCTCTATTATTTATTAAATATTCTATACCATTTTGAATAGTTTTACCAAGACCATCACCTATACTCTTAGAAGCAGTACCATCATCATTAGCCATAGCTTCTTCTAACCATTTAGACATACCACCAAAGAGATTATTCCAACCAGAAATAAACCAATCAGCCATACCAGCCCAATCAATTCTACTAAACCAACCACCAATAATATTAGGTAAATCATTAAACCAAGAACCAATATCAGCCCAAGCTTCAATCCAACCCATTTTCATTCTAGCCCAAAAGTTATCCCAATAACCACCAATTCTAGTCATAAAGTCATCAGATTTCATTTTTTCTAAAGACTCTACAACATCAATCTGAGCAGAACGATAATCTTCCATAAATCTAGTTTGCTCTTCGGCATCTTTACCAGAATTTTGCATTGATTTACGTAAAGCTTCATCTCTCTTTACAGTATTCATAGCAAAATCAGTTTCAACTTTATTTAATTTTTCAATCTCATTTCTTGCTATGGCTATTTGACTATAATCATAATTAGCACCATTAACAGATTTAATTTTATTTAAAGTTTTATCAGCATAAGTATCAATATAACTTAAACTAGTATCGTGAGCATAATTAGATTCTTTATTGATTTCTTGAGTTTCTTTATATTTTTTATTTAATTTATCAATTCTATCAGTTAAAGCAGAAACATCTTTACCTTCAGCTTGAAGGTCAGCTTTTTCTTTTTCTAACCTTTCTATTTCTTCTTTACCTTCAGTTAAAATTTTATTATATTCACCTAAAGCACTATTTAATTGTAATTGATGGTCTACTAAATCTTTTAAAGCAGCAGTAACAGCTACAACAGCAATAACAATAGCACCAGTTAATAAAGGGTGAGCAGCAGCAAAATTAGCAATTTCAGCAGCAGTATTTGCTATAAATGCTTTAGTGTTTTGTATAAGTGCTTTAGTACTTTGTTTTACTCTACCAAAGAAACCTTTTCTACTTAAATTATTTATTTCTTGAGACCTAGTATTACTATCAACAGCAACTTTTTCGGCTTTATCTAATAAAATATTTTCTTCTAATTCAGCATTTTCTGCAACAATTGTAGTAGCTAAAGCATCTCTAGCTAAAGTTTCAGCTTTTTTACCTTTAGCTATACCTTGAGTTTCTAATTTATTAGCTAAAGTTTTAACAGTATTTTCATCTAATTTAGTATTTTCTAATTCTTCTACTGTACATAAACCTAATATAGCCCTACTAACATCTTCATTACTTTTTCTTCTTAACTTATTTAAAGTTAAAGTTTTATTAGTTTTAATATTACTATTAGCAGTTTTAATAGTGTTTTTATCTATTTTACCAGATAAAAGGTCATAAGATTCACCATTACTTTTAAGAATATTATTTAAATTAATCCTACCATCAGCATCTCTAACTAAAAGGTCAGTATTTAAAGCTAAATATCTCATTTCTTCATCAGTAGCACCTATTAATTGTTGAAGATTTTTTATTCTATACTTATCAGTAACATTTAAATCCTTCATTTTCATATCATAATTAACAGCATTATTTAATGCTACTTGTTCAGCTCTAATACGTTCTTTTAAAATTTCTTTTTGTTTTATTTGGTTTTCAGCAAATATTCTATCCGAACCACTTAAATTATCTAATGCTTCTCTTTCAGCTTCAATTTCATTTGCTAAATTACTTATTTCATTACCCATTTCAACAGTACCACGTGTAAACCCATAAGTTTGGTAATGGTAATTAGCTAAAGCAGTACTGGCTTCTTCAATATTAATAGTACCTTCTTTTAATGCTACTTTTACTCCACCAACACTTTTAGTAATGTTAATCATATCATCATCAAGACCAGTTAATCTAGCCATAAATTCAGAACCTACAATTCTAGCTTTTAACATTTCTATTTTCATTTTAGCAAAAGCAGCACCAAGTACACCTATTCCAGCTACTGGTATTTGTAATACTGTAGGTAAATTAGTAATAGTGGTCATTAAACTAGCAAAAGTTTGAATAACTTGAACAATATAAGGTGTTAATGTAGTAAATGCTGGAGTTAAAACGTCATCTATTGTATTACCTAAAACAGCATAAGCATCATCTAGAGTGGTAATATCAGCAGTTAAATCGTGCCAACCTTTAGTTTCACTAATCTTTTGTAAAGCGTTAAGTAATGAATTAACATCGCCTTCTTTATAACCTAATTCTTCTAATTGGTCTTTACCCCTAACACCAATTTCTTGCAATCTTCTAAATTGACCATCAAGAGCGTCATTTACAGCTAAAATAGCATCTTCTTGAGACCTACCATTAATAACCATCATATTAGTCATATCAGCAATAACTGGTATAGCTTTAGTGGCTTGTGCTTCGGTAAGATTATTTAATTTTGCTACTTGTGCTACAGTATATTTTAAACCAGCAGTATTAAGTTTACGATTTTTAGCAGTATAATCACTAACAGCTTTATCTAATCTTTTAATTTCTACAGTAGTTAATTTGGTAGTTTTAAGCATTTGTTGAGCTTGTTGTTCAAATTTAATAGATTCCATACGAGCATTAGCAAAACCGAATAATAATTGTTGTGCCATTACTCCACCTAAAAAACCAACAGCAGTACTAAGAGCATTATATCTCATAGCAGAAACTTGCATAGCATAATTTTGCATACGTTGAGAACGTGTAATTTGAGTTAAAACTTTATTAAAATTACCACTACGATTCATTAAATTATTTAAGTTACCACCAGTACTTATTAAAGCTCTATTCCAACCGTCCATAGCTTTAATAAAACTATTAGCTTCAGCAGTTCCTATTTTATTGTTATTAGCTAAATCTCTTACAGCTTTTTTTAATTGTGGATATGTATTACTATTACCAGTAACTGATGATTTAGTTTCTTTAAGTATTTTATTCCATTGTGTTTCACCAAAAATAGCTTTACCTAATTCTTGTCTATAATTATATAAATTAGTTTGCATAGCTTTAGTGAAATTACCACCAGTACTCATAACATCTTTAGTTTGATTTAATGCTTTAGTATAATCTCTTAATGCTTTAGTAGTATTTTTATATGATGAACTTGTTTTATCTATTTTTTCACCAAATTCATATACCCCATCTCCAGCATAACGAACTTTTACACCAAATTCATTTTGTATAGAATTAGCTAAAGTTCTAACACTTTTATCAAAACCAGTAGTATCAGTTACACCTTTTCTTAAAGAAGTTTGTAACTCATCAAATTTAGTCTTAAATTTAGCTTGAGCATTAGTAACATTAGAAGTAGTATTACCTAATGTTTTCATTTCTAAATCCATATCTCTTATAGAACCTACTAACCTACCATTTCTAAATGCTAAACCATTTTCATCAGCAAATCTTTTCCATACTTTATTAGCTTTATCTACAGTAGCATTACTATCAAGCAAACTTTTATGGGTTTCTTTAATACCTTTCATTAATTTATCATTTGCTTTATGGTTTTCATTTAAATTAGAAGTTAATTTTTCTATATTAGGATTTAAATCTTTATATGATTCACTAAAATCTTTATTATATTTAGAACCATTACTAGTAGATGATTTTACTTTACCTTCTAATTCATTTATTTTTTTAATAGCAGCATTTAAAGCTTCATCAGCTTTATCTATATTTAATACTAACTGTGCTGTAATTTCATAATCATACATTTTTAATCACCTACCATTAATAATATGAATATTTATTTAATAAACTACCATAAGATACTTTTGACATAGTTAAAAATTCACTTTTTGCTTCACTAAAAATAGTACTAAAATAATGATATTCTCTTTCTTTTTTCCACGCATAATTTGCTGGGTCTGTATGTTTACTAGGGTCATCACCACCCCTAGCACCAAAATCCATAGCTATAAAATCTCCACCTCTTCCAAATATACTAGGACTATCGGTAATACTATTATGTAAATCCCAAGTCCATTTAGGTGTTTTTCTTTCAGATGTATCTATAATAGCTTTTTTACTATAAGTAAAAACAGAAAGAGCAAATTTATCAGAGTCCAAATTAATTTTAATTTTATTTAATGCTGGACTCAAATCATCTTTAATAATTTTAAAATAAATAAATACCACCCCATTAATCATTATAACCAGTTAAAGACTCAAAAAACTCAACAGCATCTTCATCTTCTTCACCTACAAAATCAGAATCTTTATCGTTATCATCACTAAATTCTTTGAGTTCTCTATCATTTTTCTCCTTTGATAATAGGTAGTATGCAAAAAAAGTATCTTCTGGCATATGATATAAATCATTATAGGACAACGCTGGAGTTATTTGCATAATAAAAAATGATAAACTATCCCATAAATTTATATCTAAAGGATAACCATAATCTTCATTGTAACCGAAACAATTCTTCGTTTATAGCACCTTCAATAATTTCATTTTTAGCTTTTTTAATTTCTTTAGATGTTTTACCCATTTTATACATATTTTTTAAAGTGTTTAAACCCCTTACTAAATAAACATCTAAATCATCAGCTTCTAAAAATTCTTGTGGGTCAAAATTTTCAAATATAGTAGCTACATATTCACCCATAATCATATAAATATCTTCAATTGTAGCGTCTGGGTCTCTTGTTTTTTCTTGTAACTTATCAGTCATTTCTTCAAGATTTTTATTATTTACATAAGCAGAATTATTAGTAAAAATTCTTTCTTTTCCTATATATTCCATTTTAATTTTTTTAGTCATTTTAATCACTTTATAATATAATTATAAATAAGGATAGTAATAAAACAATACTATCCAAATAAAGCCGCAATAACATCAATACACGCTATAATTCCTGGAATTACCAAAATACCGATTATACGGTTTCTTTCATTAATTTTAGCTTCTAACGCTTCTAATTTCTTATCCACTTCTTCACATTTTTTATTCATATCTTCAATCATTCTAATACGTTGGTCAGTTCTTTCGTGATAAGAAATAACAATAGTTCTTAGTTCATTTATAGCTTCACTAATACTAGCAATATTGGTATCGTGTTCGTGTATTTCATTTTTTTTATAATCTAATCTAGTCTTGATATTTTCAACATCAAGTTCTAATTTATTGATTCTTTCTTCAACCATCAATATCATCATCTATTTCCATTTTTTCTGATATTTCAGTTTCTGAAATTTGTCTACTTAAATAACCAGCAATAGCACCTAAAGCTACAGAAGCTAATTCAATTTGATTCATAAAAATAGATATGATACCAATTGTGATTATACCAATAACGATTATATTAATTGTTGATATATCCATATTATCACCTATATAATTAATGCTGGATTTAATTTCCAGCATTAGTACATACGTGTGCAGTAACATTGTCGCCAGTTTTAAATTGCATAGCAGACTGGGTAGTAATTTTAATAATATCAGCAACGTTAGCTAAATCTTCACTACTGTTAAATTCAATACTAATAGTTTTAGTATCATCTCCAGATTCAGATGATTCAGCATTGGTAATAGTAGCATTAGGTATATCAATTTGGAATAATAATGGAATAACCTTTCCAGCATTTGCTGGGTCAGCATATTGTGCTACATATTTCCATCTTAAAGCCCCTTGTAATGAATCTTCAGATACTTTTACTCCATCGTATTCATTAGTAGCAAATAACCTTTCAATATCTTTTCCAGCATATCTTAAAGTCATACTACCACTAACTTCTAAGTTTTTAATATCTTTGTTAGACTCACCAAATTCTACACCAGCACAAATACTAGCTTCGGTGTTGTTATTAATAGTTACTTCAGAATCTGTTAAACAATCAATTCTATCATTAGCTTCATCAATCACATTTGATTTCGGTGCAAAAAATACACTTAAACTACCACTTTTTAATGCTTTAGGCAAATAAGCACCAAAAGTAGGACTAATTACACTACTATCATCACCAAATTCTGGATAATCAGTAATGTATGACGCTTTTAAAGTAGGAGCATCTTCACTATTCATAGTGAAACTTAATTCACTAGAAATACCATTTTTGTATATTCTACAACCTTGAGTATCATCATTAAATCCGTGTAAAATGTGAACTTCTGGTAAATTTGAAGCAATATTAGGTGTAATTTCTTGTTTAAATGAAGCACTATTACTTCCAGAAGCAGCCACACTAGTTTCAGACATAGCACCTAAAGCGTGATAACAGAAATCTTCTAATCCTTGATTTAATCTAAATCTATCACTTATCTCTGGACTTGCTGATGCTTTACTACGTGCTTCTCCTAAGTTTAATGTCCTTCTACCAGTATGTCCTTCGTCTACTTCGCTCTCAATCTCTTTATTGCCGCTAAATTCGGTAAATTTAACGAATACGCCTGGATATGTGTAATCTGGGTGTTCTGTGTCCTTTAAACCGATTCCAGCGAAGTGTAAAGCGTTACTTTTACTTACCATAGTATACACCCCTTATTCATCTTTTTTCTTTTTATCTTTTTTCTTTTTTTCTTCTTTAACTAGTTCATAATTAGGGTTTGTTTTCATTATTTTAATACATTTTTCATCAGTAGTGGTAATTATATCTCCATAATGCACAATATCATTTATCTCAATATCTGAACCAGTTCTTTTTTCTAATAATAAACCTATATCATAAATAGGTTCACCAACATATCTAAATTTAACCATCATAATCACCATTTAAATCTATACTATAATCTACAGAAAATGTCATTCTAACCATATTAGCATAATTATAATTAGTACCATTAGTCATAATAGTAGTAACTGTACTACTTTTAAATTTTATATCTTCAATATCAATATTTTCATTTAAAAATGGATAATCTATGTGATTAGGAAAATCTTGATTATTAAATAATTTACTAGTTTTTAAAATAAGACCTTCTTCAAAATGATACAAAATATTATTATAATATTGTATTGATGTAGGTTTATTTAAATAACAAACTACAAAATCAAAAGTCTTTTTTTCTTTACCTACACATAAATCTTTACCTTCATATGGAGCTATACGATTTCTATAAAAACCTATACAAGGTAATGGTGTTCTATCATCAATTAATAATGTACTCTCATATATTTGGTCATCTTTAAAATCTGGCATTGTTTTTATAATCTTAGTAAACCAATCTATAATGACTTGAGTAACAGTATCTATTTGTTCATCATATTCACTAAGCATTATAAACACCTACCTATAATAACCATAAATAATATTTATTAATTCTTTATGATTATCATATAATTCATCTAAGGTACTAATAGTATTATTTTGATTTCTATGTCTACCTTTATTTGTATAAGGTATTAAATGTGGGTGAACCCCACGTGTTAAATAATATTTAATAATATTATCGGTTTCTTTTTTAAGATAATCTAAACCTTTTTTTGTGTTACGTGGTGTTGCTGAAAATTTTTCCCAAATAGTATAAGCACTATATTTATAAATAGCTTCAAATAGATTTTCATCTATTGGTAATTTATTCATATTTAATTGATTTAATATATATCTGTTACTTGCTTTTATGATTTGTATTAAATCATCATAAGTAAAAATATATTCATCATTAACCCCTTCTATAGAACAGATATTTAAATCATTATTAGGAACAGTTAATCTTAAACTACGAATATTACTAAAATGACGTAAACGTGTATTATTAATATTGCCTAAATTGAAAACAAGTGTCATTAAATTACCACTTGTTATACTATTTGTGTTTTTAAAAGAACCTCTAATGGCATTTCCATTAACACCACTACACAAATCCAAAATAATAGTCTCTTCATCTATATCAGATGATGAAAATACATCAATTTCAATAGATTTTCTATCACTAAGATTAACAACACTATCTAAATTATAAATAATAGGTTCATCAATATTATCAATTTTAAAAGAAAAACGATTAGTACTAACTATATCATCAATAATAGGTGTATAATTTACAAAATTAAATATACTTTCATTATCAAAATTATCTAATTTAATATTATTAATACTATAATTTTCAAGATATTTGAAAACGTTTCTTATTAATTGCAAAAATACACCCCCTATAAATTATCTATGATAAAGTACCAACATTATCATCGTATAACAATGCTTTTGGATTATCAATAGATACTCCAACATTTGCTTTCATACGAATAGTCCATACATCTTTCATTTCTTTTCTATTAGGTTCTTCTAAAGTTACATTAATAAATGGAGCATAAGCACTAGCACCTTCACCAATACTAATATTAGGTTTAAATGCACCTTCTTCAGTCATATAGAAAATGTTACCTAATTTAGCATTAGCACCAACACCGAAAATTTCAGTATTTTGCATACATTTAGAACCAATATTAAAGTTTACTCCAGCATAATTGTATGAAGTTTCTGGAGTCCAGCCGTGAATTTTACTGTAATCATTATTTACTACAATTTCATTACTGTTTAATTTTTTACGAATGTCAGCTAAAACTGGTTTTCTAGCAATAATGTATTGTAATTCTTGGTCTGCAATATCATCTAAATCAAATGCTAATCCATAATCGATAATTGCGTCAGTAACACCTTTTTGGTCTACACCAGTACCTACTAAATCCCCAATACCAGCAAGTGCATCTCCTTTAATGCCAGCACCTTCTTTCATAGCATCATAACAAGAAGTTTCTAAACCTAAAGCCATAAGGTAAGCTAATTTAGATATTCTATTTAAAGTGGTGTATACTTGAGTAGGGTCTCTCTTCATTAATTTTTCGTTTACTTGAATACCATAACCGATTGAACGGATATATCCGATTTCAGTTTCATAGAATTCATCTGCTATCATTTCAATGTCTGCATTTTTGACCATTGGTCTAGGTTTGTGCATACGTCCAGATTCGATAGCTTCATCAATAGTCATTTCATCTTTAATTTTTGTAAAAGTATCAGCGTCAGTTTGTTGTGGGGTGAAAAACTTAGCTAATTTAAATCCTTTTGATACATAATCGTTTACATATCCTTGAAGGAAATCTCTTTGGAATAAATAATCGTTTAAATTTCCGTGTTCACTCATAAACATCATCTCCTTAAATTATTTTAGTTATCCACCAGCTCCAGCATCAGTTTCAGTAGATGCTGGTAAAATCATACTACAATAAGCGTCAATATATTTTCCAGAATTTGCTGTAGCTGCTTCTTTAGCAATTAAAACTACACCTTCTGCATCATCTAATTTATCCCATTTAGTACCAGTCCAACCTACATAATCACCAGCAACAATAGCTGCATTATCATCTGCTAATGGAATGTGGTAATCTAAAGATGGGGTAATAAATTGTAATAACGCTTCTCTAAGTTCATCAGTTTCAGTTACTGGTACGTGTCCAGTAGGGTCTGCTCTAATAACTGCAATAAAACAATTATCTTCAGCTTTCGCATAAGTTCTATCTTTTCCAGCTACTTGTACAACTGGAGTACCTACTACCAATGCTTCACTACCAGTATCTGGTTCATAATTAACTACACCAGTACCATAGTCAGTAATTGTAGTAGATTTAACAAACAATCCTTCATCTAAAAAACCTTGTAACTCCATACATTTGTCTGGGAGAGTACAAAACATTTCAGCTCTTTGTCCTTTAACCATACAAATCACATCTCCTTTGTTTTATAAGTTAAAAGCATCTTTAATTTCAAGATAACTTTCGGATTCATTCTCTGAACCTTGTTCTTCATTAAAATCACTAACACCATTCCCACTAGCTCCCTTTGGTGGAGTAGAAGGTTTATTAGCTTTTTCATCATTAATTAATGATTCTAATTCTTCATTAGTAAGTTTATTAAACATATTAAGTTTAAACTCATCTCGTTCTCCTTTTTCGTTTTCTGGAACAAGTTTATTAATCAGTTCTTTCTTTTTATTAGCTTTTTCTTCTTTATATTTATTAGCAATTTCTAATACCTTTTCGTATTCTGCTTTACCTTTATTATATAAAGATTCACCTTCAACATATTTATCTTTTAATTCATTAAATTTGTTTTCAGTTTTAGCTAATTTATTTCTGATTTTTTTATTCTCATCGGATAATTTTTCGTGTTCATCTTTTAAAGTTTCATATTTTTGTTGTAATTTACCATACATTTTATTTAAATCATCGGACATAGTATCACTTTCAATATTTAATAATCTACTAATAGTATTCTTATCGTTAGGTTGAAAAGTATTACTTAAATCATTCAAAAAAACAATATTTTGAAGTACCCCATCATTTAAATCAAAATAACCATCATTTGATGTATATGAATTAGGAATTATATCAGTACTCCAACCAATTTCAGCACCATCAACAATATATTCATTAGGAATATCAACAGTAGCATATAATTTACCATCATCATATCTTAACTTTTCCACCTTACTAATAATTTTACCATTATGTTGATTTAATTCAACATTAACATCGCTTTTTTGGTTAGCAATATTTTTAAGAAAAGATTCGGTATAATTAACTATACCTACATCATTCTCTAATTTCCCCTTTGTCAAAATCACTTTTTCCATCTTCATTTATATCACCCTTATTTTTGGCTTGTTGTTTAAGAGCATCAGCTTTAGCTTTTTGACTTCTATTATAAGCATTTTGACCTAAAATAGCAGCTGGGTCAATTTCAGTATTATTACCATCTTGAGTAACTAATTTACCTAAATCTTTATCAATTTTATTAATCCAATCTTTACCATAAGTTTCTTTATACTTTTCTATACGTTTCCAAACTCTATTAAAATAAGTAGATAAAATTAATTCAGTAGGCAAATCTGGATAATTAGCAACAACTACAGATGCAATTTCAGATAATTCTCTTTCATTATCTATATCATTAACATATTTAAATTTAATATGACCTATAGCTTCTGGATATTTTAATTCTAACTCTTTATTAATCATTTCTTCATTAACATAAGGAGTAACAAACATTTGAATAAATCTAATAAATGCTATATAACCAGTACTAGTATTTAATTGTTCATACGCTGTATTTCTATTACTACTAGTAGAAGAAAATTTACTATCTGGTGTTAATAAATTATTTCTAATTTTAGATTGAATTAATAAAATGTAATCTTTATAATTAGGTAAATTACTTTTACCTATATCCATAGGTGTAATACCATAAGGATACCCTACAACAGTACTATCATTTTCATCTAATTCAAATGCTTTAGTAACAGCTTTAATTTCTTCAACATCTAATCCACCAGCATCAATATCACTATTTCCAAATTCTATACCTAAAAAACCACCAGCAGTCCTAGCAGAATTCAATATATATTTTATTAACTTATTTTCAATATATGCTAATTCTAAAACTGCTTCAATTGCAGAAACACCTTCTCCATCTTCTTCCATATAAGGAATATAAATAATTTCTTCTGGAGTAAAATTGTATTCTTCATCAACATAATCTACAGCTTTAAGTGTATCATATTTTAATGCTTTCCAATTACCTTCAATTTTTTTAACTTTAGCTTTTTGTTTAAAACCTATAATTTCATCAGTATTAGGGTCTCTTATAATTAACCATTTAAATCTTTTACCATCATTACCTAAAATGCGTAATTTAATACTACCTTCATCAATATAACGATTTATAAACATAGAACCATCTACCATAGGATACTTAATCATATTATCTAAAAGTTTCTCAAGTTTCCATTCTTCAGTTTTTTTAATTATATGGTTAAACGCTTCTTTATATTTTTTCTTATCATCTACATCTATAATCCATTCATTATTGCAAATAATAACTAAATTATCTATTGTAGTATTAATAGTATCATTATTTTTATAAGCATAACGATAATTAGGTATATTTTTAGTAATTTTAAAAGGTACAACATCTTTTAAATTTTTACTTTCTTTATTTTTATCTTCATTAAAACTTCTTCTTATACGTACTTCTTCTCTAGACGCTTTAGTAATTTCATCACCAGAAGTATTTCTAAGATGAATTAATCTATCATACCAACTCATATAATCACCTACCAAATAAATTAAATAACCCATCATTAACTTTTTTGAATTTATCTATACTTAAAGTTTGTCTACTTCTATTTAAATAATTAAATCCTAAACTTGTAGCATCTACAATATCATCAAAAAAATCATCAATAGGATTAAATAATCCCATTTCTTTAATAAATTCTTTATTCCAAGCAGCTTTACGCATCATAAAATTATCAGTTTCTATAGCATTAGCTAATGGTAAAGCTCTACTTTCTTTATTTTGATTACTATAAACCCAAGTAACTGGATATTTTCTAAAAATCTGATTCCAATGCTGTTTTAAAGCGATTCCAGCCATTCCTGGCTGTTGTTCAATCACTTGCACAACGTCTGGGTCATCATTTCCCATAACATCAGTTATTTTTCGTTCTACTTCACCAACAGTACCCCTAAATCTAACAAGATTATCAATACATATTTTATTATTAGATAAAAGATACATTAAAGCACCAACAGTATAATTAGACCTTTTTTCATCTAAAGTATCATAAGTGGCAATATCCCAAGCACGACATTTTCTAACAATACGAATATCTAATTTTTTATATTCTTCTATCATATCTGGTCTAAAGAATGAACCACCTTCTGGAACTGGAGCGTTCATATATAAAGCGTTCCACCAATAATCAGATAATGATTTTTTAATTTTAAGATATTGTTCTGTAGTAAATCTTTGTGGGAAAAATGATTCACCTTTTTCATTTAAAGCTGGATAATTTAATACAGTCCATTCATCACCTTCATTTTCTAATAAATGACCAGTTAAATCATTAATAGACCAACGTGTTTGAACTAAAACTACAGCACCATTAGGTTCTAATCTAGTCAAAGCAGTAGATTCATACCAATCTATAATTTTATTTCTAATAGTAGAAGATTTAGATTCTTCAGCATTTTTAATAGGGTCATCAATAATAAGTACATCACAACCCCTACCAGTAATAGAAGAACCTACACCAGAAGCTTTATATCCACCTAAATGATTATCAATTTCAAATTCAGTAGCGTGATGCATTGCTGGGTCTATTTTTACTTCAAATTCTGGGTGTTCTACAATATTTTCTTTCACTCTTTTACCAAAAGATGCAGCAAATCCACTAGAATAAGTAGCAAATATAATACGATTATCTGGATAATTTGTAAGATACCAAGAAGGAAAAAATGTAGATATAGTTAAAGATTTTCCAGCTCTAGGTGGCATATTTACAATTAATCTATCAATTTCACCTTTAGAAATTTTATTAAGAGCTTCCATAATTTCAATCAAATGATTAGCATAAATATATTTAGGATAACAATATTTCATATAAGTGGGTAAATGTTTTTTTGCTAACAAAATATTTTTATCTATCATTATTTTTCACCCATTTCTTTATTTTGTTGCTCTATCAACTTTTCAGTTAAAGCTGACCATACATCACCATCAGCATTAATCATTTGAATAACTTTAGCTTCTTCTTCAGATAATTCTTTTTCACTATTTTCATACCTTTCATCATTTCTATCAACATTTTCTAAAGTCATATCCAATTGCATCATATTACGAACATCAGCTAAATCACGTAAATCCATTCTTAATCTACCTTCTTGTAAAGGTTTAAGAAATTGGTCAGATAACACTTTACGAATTGCTTGTTGATAAACAGTTCTCATTTTTTCAGATTCTTCAAGTCTTTGCCTTCTCATTAAAGCAAGATTTTGTCTATCTCTTTCTGCTATACGATTTTGCCAATTAAATTCGTGAGACCACTTAGCTACAGTTTGTGGAGAATAATCTAAAGTATCAGCTAAACGTGTAAGACTTCTATTTTTACCCATATCATAATAAATTTCAAATGCTTGAGATTGATGTGGTTTCTCTTCCATTTAAATCACCCCTTTTATTATGAACAGATTTAAAATCTAAATTCAAAATTCTATCCATTCTTAAACATATTCTCCAATTATCATAATTTAATATTTTTTCAAGATATGGATTAAAATCCAATTCATCAAATTCTAAAAACAACCATAAATCATAATCTGAAAAATTATCAACCAAATAATCAATATCTTTCATATTTTTAATAGTACACGTAAAAATACATTTATCAAATTTAGATTTATACCAATCCATATCATCTCTTTTAGTATAAGGTGTACCAGCACTAAAAGTTTTAATGTTAAAAATTATAGTATCACATAATTCTAAATCTTTAGAATATTTTTTACCATTGGTTTCAATAATAACATTATAATTAGCATTATTTAATATATTTATTAACTCTGAAAAATCTTGAATTGTTGGTTCTCCACTACCACCAATAATTATATTTTTATAATTAAATTCAGATATAATAAATAATAATTCATTAATACCATATGTTATATACCTAGTACTATCATAAATATCATTCTTATGAAAATAATTTTGTATACAATAATTACATTTACGATTACAACCATAAACATCTAAATATAATGCTGGTTTACCTATTTTATTACCACAATAACATAAACCTATATATATACCTTTTAATTTATACATTATTAACACCGTTATTTTTTCCACCTACCATCAATAATCTTAGGAATCATATATTTATAGATAAACATTTGATTAATTTTACCATTTTTAGTAAATATTTTATATGATGATGGGTCACCCATAAGATTATATAAATAATATATTAATATATCTGTAAAATAATTGATATTAATTTCATCATTTCCAGAACCATCTAATTCTTTATCTTTTTTATCATAATACCATTTATGTACATTTTTTATATAATTTAATGTGTATGTAATATTACCTTGTCTATAATTATTCATAAAAGTTATTGTATCATTACATATAGTACCTTTAAAATTTATATATTTATTTACATCACATAACCAACCATTATAATTTAAATAATTGAAAAATTTATTAGAAAAAAAATCAGTATTACCTATAGTAGTATTTTGTACAGATGTAAAACTTAAACAATTAATTTTATCATTACAATTCATAAAATCAATTGACATTTCAAAAATATCATCTATATTTTTTAAAGGTTTAAATAATACTTTATTTTTTATTCTTTTTTTATAATAATAACCTTCAAAATCATCTTCAGCTATATAAAAATATTTATATCCTAACTTTTTAGCAAAATAAAAAACAACAGATAAACTATTTAAATTAGTATTTAATATGTGAAAATTATCACAACTATCATAATATTTACTTTGTTCTTTTTTATTATATAATAGTAATTTTTCTTTAGGTATTTTTTTCTTATATTCTTCTAATTCTGGGTCATTATCTTCCACTATAACATACCAATCACCAGTATACCCAGCATTTAATAGACTAGTAATAGTTATTATATTATTTGACTTTTTATATGATGTTATAAATACTGCGAAATCATCTCTCATTTTTTCCACCTACCATCAATAATTTTAGGATAAATATTTTCATAATCTTTATTATAATGAAAACCATAAGTATTTTTGTTATTATAAATTATTTTAATAATACTATTAGGTCTACACATTAATAATGTCATTAATTCTAAAAATTTAGTATTAGTAAAAGTATTATATAATTCACTATTACCACCATCATTTCTATTTTTACTAAGTACAAATTTTTTACCTTTATAAAATAAAAAAGGTAAACTAATAACATATTTACCATATAAACCATTTAAATATTCAGTATTTACTTCTTCTTCAAATATACTATAGAATGGATAAGGTTTATCAACTTTCATTAAATAAATAGATAACATTTTATTTACATACCCATCAATAAATATATTATCTGTAACACCACCAAATAAACCCATTTCATTACAAAAACTAACATTTGAATAATGTGTATCATTTAAAAAATCTAAATGATATTCTAAACCATCATTAAATTGTATATCATTTATTTTTTTAGCCAATAATTTATTTTTATATGGTAATCTAATAATAAAATTACTTATATCATCATCTATTATACAATAAAAATTTAAATTTAATTCATAAACTAATTCATTTTGTATATAATCTAATGCATATAATTTACAATTAAAATCTTTTTTATTATAAAAAGTATCATATCCATTATAATGTTCTTTTTTATTAAATATAAATAAATGTTCTTTAGGTATACCATTTTTATATTCTTCTAATTGTGGGTCATTATCATCAACAACAACATACCATTTACCATCATAATTATATTTTTCTAACATATTTAAAGTATATTTTTTTAATACATCAAATCTATTATATGAAGGTATAATTATAGCAAAATCATCTCTCATTTTTTCCACCTCTCATCAATAATCATAGGAACACAATTATTCCATTTTACATTATGATGTATTCTTAAATGATTTTGACCCATAGGTACAATATCAATACAAGATGGCATTATCATTTTTGAATAAAATGATTTTAAATATGTACCATTATTTATATAAATTTCACTCATACCACCTTTGTTTAATTGAGTTTGCTCTTGTCTAAAAAATAATCTACCATATGTTAAAAAAACTTTACCTAGACTACCATAATATATATAAGTATTTACATCTTCATTAATATGTCCGATAAAATCTAAATTAGTTTCTTTTTTAGCAAAAAAACTGTTCATACATTTTCTTGAATATCCTTTTATTATCATATTTGAATTCATTCCACCAATATAATCACCAGCTTGAGCTAAACAAACAGTATGAATATTACTATTTTCTAAAAATTCAATCATATATTCAATAATTTTATCTATTTTTTTGGGTGCTGGTTTTTCTCTTAAAATTTCATAATCATCTTTTTTATATGCTAAAGCTATATAATCATCATCTAAAACTAAATAATAATCATAATCCATAGTTTTAACTATTTGATTAATAAAATTTCTAGGATACGCTACCACATGTTGAATACCAAAATTATCCATATTGTCAAAAGTAGAACCTATTTCTTTTTTATTGTATATTAATAATTTATTTTCTGGTATTCTTTTTTTATATTTGTCTAATTGTGGGTCATTATCATCAACAACAACATACCAATCTCCAGTATATTCATATTTTTTTAATAATTTTAAAGTTTTATTAAATAAAAAATCACATCTATTATAAGACATAATAAAAATAGTAAATTTATATTTACTATTTTCTTTATTATTCTGGATTTTCATTGTCATCAATCTCTTCACTATAAAAATCTTCTGGTTCATCTAAACCTAATAAACTACTCATTTTTTCAGATAAAGTAATAAATCCATTTTTGATAGCACTATTAACATCTAAAATAATTAACGCAGATTGCTCCATTAATTCTTGCATATCTTTTTCTTGATGTGCATAGTATTCAGCTATATTAGCATAATTAAATACTAAATGTCTTTGAGCTGCACGAATTAAAAAATCTTTTTGTTCTTTAGTTATTAATTTTTTATCAAAAGCTACATTTATATTACTAATGAGTTCATCAGTTTTATTATGATTACATAATTCATTTATACTAGGTTCTTTACCAGTTATTTCATAAATAGGTGTTTTAATTTCTTTTACGTATGTTTCATCATCGTCTATAAATCCATCTTTATCTAAAAAATCAACTTCTTCAACCCCAAACATTGAATCTATTTCAAATTCAGATAAACCAGTAAAATCAATTAATGATGGGTCATCAGTCATCAAATCATTAACAACTTCTTCTAATTTATCAATATCCCAATAACCACTAATACGATTTAAAGCAATATTTAAACGTTTTTCATCATTTTCATCAACGTCTACATAGACTACATCGACTTCTTTAATACCTTTTTTCTTTAAAGCTCTTAATCTATGATGACCACCTACTATAACATTATTTCTTTTATTTACTATAATAGGTTCAATATAACCATATCTCTCAATAGAATTTTCAAGATTTTTAAAATCTCTTTCTTCCATAACATTAGGATTATAATCTGCATCTATTAAATCTTCTACTTTTACAGTATATAATTTCATTTTACCAGCATTTACATCTTTAATTTTTTTACTCATTTTAATCAACCTTTATACCATTTATGTTTATTCTTTTCATATCTTAAAAAATATTTAATTTTTTTCAAAATATGTATTTTTTCTTTTATTAATTTTTCATCATTAGGATTCTTTTTCAATTCTAAAAGAATATTATGATATTCTTTATATAATTTATTTAAAGGTTTATACCTTTTTACATAATATTCTTTAGACATTTGAATCTTTAATAATTAATTCATCTTCATTAAATATATTAACATTAGTATTTGCATTACACCCTATATTAATTACAGAATAACAACAAGGGTTAGCTTTTAAACCTTGCAATTCAGCATAACTACCATCATATTTAAGAAAATGACCAGTCAAAACTAAATTTTTTCTAGTATATCCATTTAAAGTAATATTAGGTAAAGACATAGATTCAGCATAATGACAATGACCATATAATACTAAATCAGCGTCAATATGCTGAGTGGCTCTCATAACTTGCCCTAACATTAAATGTAATTGATTACTAGTTTTAGTTCCGTGTTGAGAATGTATTTTATATTCAATACCATTAATCATAATTTTATGATATAATGTAGGAGAATACTCACATTCTAATTCACTTGCAATTAATTTACTTACATCTAAATCAAACTCTTTACGTGTCCTTAATTCGTGATTTCCAGGCACAGAACCCTTTATATAGCGTTTTAAAGGTTTTAAATACCCTAAAACCATATCTATCTGGTCATCAACGCTCATTTTTTGTTCATAAGCACTATTGCCCAGTCTTTTAGTAGCTAAATCTATCAAATCCCCTTGAAGATAAATAATTTTTTCACTTTTACTACCTTTAAAACTTCTTAACCAATATTCTAAAAAATCTTCATTAAAAAAAGGACTACCTATATGTATATCCCCTAAAGGATATATCTGTAATTTCTTTCTAGTCGATAATTTATAATTTAACATAATAATCACTAGTATAGCTTATTAAAACGTTGAATTATTCATAACATAACCCACAATCTAAACATACAATATTACCATCAATAATTTTAAAATTTGTTCCACCACAACTTTCACATACAGCATTTTCCATTTTTCTATTTAAAAAATTAATAGCATCTTTATATGCTATTGTTGGGTGATTTCTATCTAAATACGGGTTCTTATATATACCCATTCGTTTATAATATCTTCGCATATTTCTAGCAGAACTTTCTTGCCTTTGATATTTAAAACAACTTCTAGAACAATATTGATGATTAGGTTTTTTAGGTATAAACACTTTTTTACAATATCTACACTTTTTAGGTAATTTCCAAAATACAATATTATTTCTTTTTAAATATTTACTTATTGTACTTTTTTTAACCCCATAATGCTTTGCAATATCTTCTAAAGTCATACCCTTTAATCTCATACCTTTTATATGACCAATATTATATTTTTGTCTCATTATAATCACTCCGTTTATATATAATTTTAGCCGTATATTGAATACCTTTAGTTAAATCATAAGCAGTTAAAGGTTCTTTTTCTTTTATATCAATACTAAATATATTTTCTTTATCATTATTAATTAATGTCAATATTTCATCTAATGAACCTATACAAATTAACTCTTTTTTAAAACTAATTGTTCTCATATTCTATCTCCTTAATTATTTTTTTATATTTAATAGTTTTACTATCATAAAAAGAATTAAATAATAAATTTTTATTATATAATTCCCATATACTAATACCTTTAGAGCTAATACAAATTATTTTATTGTCTTTTTTTATAATATCTTTTATACCATAAAAAATTTTTTCTAAAAATAATCTATAACTAAGCTTTTCAGTAGGATTCATAATTTTATAACCGTCCTTCTACTTATTTTCATTTGAGTTTTTTGGAGTCTTTCAACTTCATACATAGCTTCTTTAGGACTTTTACATTGTTTAGTATAATAAGTTTTACCATTAACGGTAACGTGTCCTACATATCTACCATTAGCACGTTTTACCACATTATGATATTCAGTACCTTTATTCATTTGATTCATTAAAGGTAATACTAATCTTAAATTACATAATCTATTATCTCTACTGTTTCTATTAATATGGTCTACTTCTAAACCTTCTTCAGCAAACATTCCGTGTAATTTATCAGTACCTTCAACCTTTGTACTATATTTACTAGTTAAACGTATATAAGTATTTTTACCTTTAACGTGTGGTCTCCAATCATATTTTTCAACTAAATCTTTATTACCATTACAATACCAAAAACTAAAATCTTTTTTATTATAAGTTCCTTTGTATTTATAATGCTTACATTCATCACATTTTTTACATAAATATTTCATTTTTACTGTAGTATCACTCATTTTTACACCTTTTTTACATAATTTATTATATACATCATTATTTTAATAATCTATTATCCCATATTTTTTTATTTAAATTTCTTTCTTTATTATCAGTATGGTCTGCTACATTTCTAAAAGTAGAAATATAACAAGTAGTTTTATGACATATAGGACAACTGTAATAAGATTTATTTCTAATTAAATGTTTAATTATTAAATAAAAATATGGTTTATACATTTCATTACCACAATAAGGACAACGTAATTTATACCATCTTATTATTTTTCCTTTTTTAATATTCATATTATTTATCAATATATCACCACCATTTTTCTTCAAAATCTTTACAATAAGCATTAATATTAGTTAAATCAATACGTCTTAAAATACAAAATTTTAAATATTCATTTGGCGTATTTCCCATATATTTACATTTTTACAACATTTTTCATTCCACATATCTTATCACCTAAAAAATTTTGTTAAACTGGTTTGTAATTCTCTATCTCTAAGATTTAATTTATTAACAACCTTATCTACAGTAAATTGCACCCAATTCCTATTAATAGTATATTTAGATTCTGGTTCATAATCTAAAGGAAAAACTAACACTCCAGTAGGATTATTTATTCCATTAGCCACAACAGCATTATGATAAAAACCCCATTGAATATCAATATCGTGTTCTCTCATATATTGACAATTATCCCATTTATTAACAGCTAATTGTCTAGGTTTATGCTTAATAGCGAAATAACTTAATGGTTCACTTAATTTAGATTCCATATATTTATTAGCTAATAATTGTACATCTCTTTTATAAAATATTGTTCCATCTAATAAATTATCTAAAATATGATTCATTAAATCTACTTCAAATTGGCTAGATTTACTATTATAAAAAGATGCACCTTTCATTTTTCTACTATTATCTTTATGGAGTTTAACATAATTATTTTTATTAACTACTAAAAATTTAGTTAAAAATTCTTCATAATCAAATATAATAAATCTATTTTCAAATCCAGTTAATTTTTTAACTATTTGGTCTACTAAATGTTGAGCTGTATGTAAAACTTCATAACCAGAATTTTCCCTATCTTTTAAATCTATTACAAATATTGAATCAGTTTTACCATAAACTACTTCCATATCATATTTAGGTAATTCTTTTACCAAAGTTTGCAATATAGTTCTACCAGCCCAAGTTACTGTAGCTGCAATATTAGTACCACCTAATAAAAATTTAGCTGTTTTTTGACTTAATAATCCATAAACACTATTAGCAATAATTTTTACAGCTAACTGTTCGGATTCCATACCTTTTTGTCTATATTCTCTTCTTAAATCAAGCAATTCAGTTATATATGAATCCAATAATCCATTTTCTTCATTAAATTCTTTTTTATCTATAACCAAATTCATATTAGTATCTTGATTAAAATTTACACTATATTCATTTTCTGGAGATAATCTCATTTGTCTTATAAGATTAGGATATAACGAACTAAAATCTAAAACGTGTACATTTTCATAAATCATCATAATATCATTTTCCATTAATATAAATTTGTATATAATATAATAATACAATCATTAATAATCCACAAAATATTAATCCTAAAATATCATAAATCATATTATCCACTATTATTTTTTCTCTTTTTCTTGTAATTTTGCTATTTTTTCCCATAATTCTACATTACGTTTTGACATATTAGCCATATCAGAAACCAAAATATTAAAATTACTACATAAACAATTATTTTTTTCGTTTAATTCATTCAATTTTTTAGTTACTTCCAAAGCAGTCATTCTCTCATCCTTTTCATTATCCCACACAAAAAAGGTATGCTCATCAAACATAAGAGTATACCTACCATCACTCCACTTATGAATATCTTCACTCATCATCTACCCTCCCAGTCATTTAATGCTTGGATAGTGCCTTTATACTGCTCATATTCCTTGATAAGTTCTTCGTATTTGGTTTCTAAATCCTTGTATAATTCAATCTGAACCCAATGGTTTGATTCTGTGGTTTCTATCCATCTGTTCACATTTTCAATACTCTTCAGACCATCCCTTGTCGCAATAGCA
>CADAMI010000002.1 GCA_902788975.1 uncultured Erysipelotrichaceae bacterium
AATTTATCTATCAGAAATTGGGAATGTCCTAATTGTCATACACAACATGATAGAGATATCAATGCAGCAATAAATATAATGCAAGAAGGATTAAGAACATTACCTTAATCGCATTATAAATATTTAGTAGGGATGGAATAGCCCGAATTTACGCTTGCGGAGACTGTAGGTTACGAAGTCTGAGAACCAAGAAGCCCATCGGCTTTAGACTATGGGTAGTTCACGTAATACTTACTGATTTGTCAGAAGAAACTGCTAAAAGATTAGCTATGAAGCATAAACCGCAAGGACTAACTGAAAATATTAAAGTTGCAAAACTTGGTGGACATGCTGCTAAAGTTGCTAGAGATGATATAGAGAAAAATTTGGGTGAAAATGTAGTAACAAAAAATAATAGATTAAATTATGAATATAAAGATGAAAAATTAATAGATAGTAAATAAACTGTTTATATCATGTGTAGAAAAAATATGTCTAATAGCCACGATTATGTTATGCTGAGTGTAGTTAAACTTATCTATAACGATAAATAGTTAACTTATTGTTAACAACATTTGTTTGTTTTTAATCTTGACATGCCTTATTTTATATGGTATTATTTATTTAGTAAAAAAATATTAGTATGTAGGAGGTAAAGGTATGGATAAAGATTTCAAATTAGTAGCTAAAATATTTGATGGTAAAAAAGTAAGAACTGTATGGAGCAAAGAGGAAGAGAAGTTTTATGTGAGTGTTGTTGATATAATTTCAGTACTGACAGATAGTGAGTATCAAATAGCAAGAAACAATTGGAAAATAATAAAATATAGATTAGTAAAAGAGGGAAATGAAACGGTTACAAATTGTAACCAGTTGAAATTAAAATCGCAAGATGGTAAAATGCGTATGACAGATGTCGTTGACATTGAAGGTATGTTTAGATTAATTGAATCTATTCCATCTAAAAAAGCAGAACCTGTTAAACTTTGGCTTGCTAGACTTGGAAAAGAGAGAATAGATGAAGAATATGATCCAGAAATCACGATTAATAGAGCACTTGAAGCATATAGAAGAAAAGGTTATTCAGATGATTGGATTAATCAACGATTAAAAACAATAGATGCAAGACACGAATTTACAGATGAATTAAAAAATAAAGGAATAGAAAGTAGTAAAGATTTTGCTATATTAACTGATACATTAACCAAAATATGGAGTGGTTATTCAGTAAAAGAATATAAACAACTTAAAAACTTAAAAAAAGAAAATTTACGAGATAATATGACTAATATGGAACTGGTTCTAAATATGCTTGCTGAAGTAACATCTACTGAAATATCAAAAAATTCAAGTGAATTTGGATATAATGGCGCATTAAATTCTGTTGAAAAAGGCGAAAAAATTGCTGCTAATACTAGGAAACAGATAGAAGAAGAAACTGGCAAAAAGATTGTTACTAATAGTAATAATAAAAGTATTAAACAAATTAAATAAAATGATATTTTTAGTATCTATAGTTATGCCGCATTCTGGTAGTTCAAAAGAAGGAAAGTGAGTGGATAATATATATAATTTTGATTTATTAAATGATGAAGAAATAAAACTTATTGATGATAATGTTTTGATTTATAAAGATAATAAATTATATACCTTTATAATAACTAATAAAAGATTATTAGTTTTAGACTATCCAAGTGGATTATATAATTCAATGGAAGACTTAAGAATATCTGGTAAAATGAATTATATAAGAATGAAAGAAATTATTTTTGAGAGAAATCTTGATGATATTAAGTTAATATCTAATGATAGTGGTAAAATAAAGATAAGTTTTATGGATGATAATTTTATAGAATTTAAAAGTGATGATGTTTATAAAGCAATAATTAGAAATTAATTACATATAAGAGGCAAGAATATGAAAGAAATAATTTATAATTATGATTTATTAGATGATGCTTTAGAAATATTAGAGAAAAGTATTGGGGATGCTAAAAGGAAAAATCCAGTATTAGATATGATTGAAGCCATAAAGAATATATAAAAATATGTGGTGATGATACTAGAAGAGCTGAATGGCGATAATTATCATATATTGTAAATATATTTATTTTATTATATAATTATAATGAAAGTGAGGATATGATGAAAAAAGATTTTTGGAGTGAAGCATTGATGCTTTTATGTGTTTTAATATTAGGAGTATGTCTTACAGTTTGGGCAGATAAAGTTACTACTCTGGTATCTATTTTACTAGGATGCTTGGCAGTTATATATGGAATTAGTGCTTTTATTAGTTATTTTAGAAATCAAGATAGAATTATGAATGATCGCATGCAATTTATATTTGGAATAATTGTGTTAGTAATTGGTTTTACCTTAATATTTAAAGTTGATTTCTTAAAAGGATTAATTTCTTTTGTGGTAGGTATTTATATACTTCTTTCTAGTATACTTAGATTACAAGAGTGTCTTGATATTAAGAAAACATTAAATGTTAAAATGACTTCAGCAATTGTTTTATCAATACTTGGAATACTTGTCGGTATTTTGTGTATTGCTGGTAAGTTCTTAGTTCCTGATATGATAGTTACATATATTGGAGTTATGTTAATTATTTATAGTGTTATTAGTTTTGTTGAATTAATTATTATTAAGAGAAAGTAGGCTTATATGAAAAAGAAAATATGGATTGTTAGAATACTAATTATTATATTATTTGCATTTTTACTATATTATGTAACATTACCCGCTATTAATTTACATAATCCAGGATTTTATGCTTATTTGTTTATGATATTTATTTGTTATCTTATAACATCTGGGATTAGTTTGTTTGATGGAGAAAGAGTTATTAATAAAGTAAAAAGATTACCAAGAAATACATTAATAGTTGTAAGTAGTGTTACAACAGTTATTGTATTAATTATTTTGGTAAATGTAATATCTAGTCCATTATTTAATTCCAAGTCATGGGCTAGTAGAATTACGATTCAAGATGATACAAGTTTTACAGATGATATTAAAGAAGTAGATTTCAATCAAGTACCATTATTAGATAAGGATTCTAGTCAAAAACTAGGAGATAGAGTAATGGGACAGATGAGTGAACTTGTTAGTCAGTATTATGTATCAGATTTATATACCCAAATTAATTATAATAATGAAATAGTTAGGGTTACACCAATTGAATATAATGGATTTATTAAATGGTTAAATAATAAAAAACATGGAGTACTTGGATATATTAAAGTTAATTCAGTAACGGGAGCAAGTGAATTAGTTAAATTGAATAAGGGTATGAAATATATGCCTAGTGCTTATATTTTTAAAGATTTAGATAGAGCTCTTAGATTTAAGTATCCAACAACAATCTTCGGAACAATTAGTTTTGAAATTGATAATGAAGGAAATCCTTATTGGGTTGTACCAACTATTAAATATACAGGCGTTGGGTTAAAAGAAGAAATAAATGGAATTGTTTTATTAGATCCAGTTACTGGTAAGACTAATAAATATAATATTGACGAAGTACCTAAATGGGTTGACCAAGTGTATTCAGCAAGTTTAATAATTGAACAAATAGATGACTGGGGAATGTATAAGAATGGATTCTTAAATTCAGTATTTAGTCAAAATGGGGTAGTACAAACAACTGAAGGATACAACTACTTGGTTAAAGATGATGATGTTTATATGTATACGGGTATTACTTCGGTATCTACGGATGAATCTAATATTGGGTTTGTACTTACGAATATGCGCACTAAAGAAACTAATTTTTATGGCGTTCCAGGAGCTGAAGAATATTCAGCAATGGCATCAGCTGAAGGTCAAGTTCAACAAATGAAATATATTTCTTCATTCCCATTATTAATTAATTTAAATAATAGACCAACATATTTAATGAGTTTAAAAGATAATGCTGGACTTGTTAAAATGTATGCTTTTGTCGATGTAACTGATTATCAAAAAGTAGTTGTCACTGATAGTACATTAGGTATAGATGTAGCTGCTAATAACTATTTGAATAATGCTAATTTAGGTAGTGGAGTTGCTAATAATAGTAAAGAAATTATTGTTAAAGCAATAAGTACAGCAATTATTGATGGGAATACTTATTATTATATTATCGACAATGATAATCAAAAATATAAAGTATCTATAAAAATTAATAGTAGTCTATTACCATTTATTAATGTTGGTGATAAGATAGAAGTAAGTTATAATAAGATATCTGATGTTATCGATATAGTTAAGATAAAATAGAATTTAAGATATTTCTTAAGTTCTTTTTTTGTTAACTATAAGTTAATACATTTGTTTGAATTTATTATTGACAATATATGTTACTTATTGATATAATTGTTATATGAAGAATGTAGATATAATGTTAGATAATTTAAGTAAATCAAAATTTAGAAGTAGTTTTCACTTAAATAATAAAATGAAAAATTATGTTAAAGAAAAAGGCTTTGATACGATAAGAAAACATGCATATGAAATTATAAGTAATAGATTAAAACCTGAATATATATCAAATGATGGTAAACAAACACCAATGAGACAAGTACATCCAGTGTTTATAGCGCAACATGCATGTGCTTGCTGTTGTCGTGGTTGTTTAGAAAAGTGGCATAAAATATCTAGAGGTAGAGAATTAAGTGATGGTGAGATAAATTACGTTGTAGATATTCTTATGACTTGGATTAAGAGAGAATGTAATTATAGGGATGGTGATTAGATGAAAAATGAGATAATGATTATTGATGAGAAAACAATTGAGGATAAAATATATGTTGTTCGTGGTAAGCAAGTTATGATCGATAGTGATTTGGCTGCAATCTACGGATATGAAACGAAGGATTTTAATAGACAAGTCAGAAATAATATTGAGCGATTTGATGATGATTTTATGTTTCAACTAACTGATGATGAAGTAAACGAATTATCGAGGTGCAAAAAATTCACCACGATGCAGACAAAAGGTATAAAAGGTGGAAGAGTCTATAATCCGTATGTATTTACCGAACAAGGCGTTTATATGTTAATGACGGTATTAAGGGGAGAACTAGCTATAAAGCAAAGCAAGGCACTCATAAGAGTGTTTAAAAAAATGAAAGATTATATAATAGAAACAAATAAGTTAACTGGTTATAATAATGTAATCGATTTGGCATTACAAACTAAGGAAAATACTGATGATATAAAAATTATTAAAAAAGAATTAAATACTATTCATAAATTTTTAGATATTGGCTATGATAAGGAAATTATAATATTAAATGGACAACAGGTTGAAGCAAATTTGGCTTATAAAAGAATATATAGTTTAGCTAAAGAAAGTATTTATATTGTTGATGATTATATAAGTTTAAAAACATTAGTTTTGTTAAAAGATATAGATAAAAAGGTTAAGATAACTATATTTAGCGATAATGTAAGTAAAAAATTACATGCGATAGAGTATAATGATTTTGTAAATGAATATGATTATTTAAATATTTCTTTTAAAAGTACTAATAATAAGTTTCATGATAGATATATTATAATTGATTATGGTAAAAGTAATGAAAAAATATTTCATTGTGGTTCTTCGTCAAAAGATTCAGGTAAAAAAATTACAACAATTATGGAAATAAATGATAAGAAATTATATTTTGAACCAATTGATGATTTATTTAAGAATGATGAACTTATATTAACATAATGGAGGAAATGAAGAATGGATAATCAAAAAGAAATAGTTTACTTATTATCTTTGATGATGGGTATTGGTGGTATGAATAATAATCCTTATAATGACTTCTTAATATTTGGTGATGAGAAATTATTAAATTATTCAGTTAGCTTAGTTTTAGAAATAGATAATCTTTTAGAGTAAGGATATATGAAAGAAGTGATAACTGAATTAATTAATAAGAGTAATTTTTGTGAAAATGATTTAGAATTATCTAGTGAAGAAGGAGTTATATTAAAAGAACATGCATATCATATTTTAGATATTAGATATGAATTATTTATGGAAAGTAAAAAGGAAGAAAAAGTAAAAAAATACTTGTTTAATAAGCAAAAATATGCTAATATAATATTAGTTTTTGAAAGGCGTATAATAGAAGTAGTAATAAATTGAATATTTATAGAGAGAATATGGTTGGTGAAAATATTTGATATGAAATTTATGAACTTGTCTATTTAGCTGATTTTTATCCGCAGAAATGCGTTAAAGTTTAGAGTGTATAACAATAGTTATAAAGTAAGGTGGTACCGCGATTATTCGTCCTTATATTTATAACTATTTTTTTATGAGGAGGATACTATGTATAATTTTACAAAAATTGAAAAAAAATGGCAGAAGTATTGGGAAGAAAATAAGACATTTAAAGCTATTAATGGAGGAGAAAAAGAACCTTATTATATATTGGTTGAGTTTCCATATCCATCAGGGGCTGGATTACATGTAGGGCACGTACGTAGTTATACAGCGCAAGATGCTTTGGCTAGAGTTAAAAGAATGCAGGGATATAATGTGTTATTTCCAATGGGATGGGATGCTTTTGGGGCACCTGCAGAGCAGTATGCAATAAAGAATCATATACATCCAAAGGAAGCGGTTATGGAAAATATTAAAACATTTAAGGGACAAATGTTATCTTTAGGATTTTCATTTGACTGGGATCGTGAGTTTTCAACGACAGATCCAGAGTATTATAAATGGACGCAATGGCAATTCTTACAATTTTATAAACATGGACTAGCTTATAAAGCTAAGAAGGATGTCAATTGGTGTCCTAACTGCAAGATAGTTTTATCAAATGAAGATGCGGCTGGTGGAGTATGTGAAAGATGTGGTAGTAAAGTAGTTCAAAAAGAGAAAAGTCAATGGATGCTTAAAATGAGTGATTATGCTGAAGATTTGATTAAAGGACTTGAAGATACAAACTTTGCTGATAGAGTTAAATTAGGCCAAATTAATTGGATAGGGAAATCTAATGGAGCAGAAGTTGATTTTACAATAGCGGAAACGGGTGATAAATTAACAGTTTACACGACAAGATGCGATACGTTATTTGGAGTTACCTTTATGGTTTTAGCGCCTGAACATCCAATGCTTGAAAAATTAAATAATGTTATTACTAATATGGATGAAGTAAAGAAATATCAAGAATTTGCTAAAACTAAGAGTGCTTTTGAAAGAACAGAGGTTAATAAGGATAAAACTGGTGTTAAACTTGAAGGCATTACTGTTAAAAATCCACTTAATGGTAGAGATGTAGCGGTATTTATATCTGATTATGTTATGATGGGATATGGAACAGGTGCTATTATGGCTGTTCCAGCTCATGACCAAAGGGATTATGAATTTGCAAAAAAATTTGGATTAGAAATTATTCCAGTAATTAAAGGCGGGGATATATCTAAAGAAGCCTATACTGGGGATGGCGAGATGATTAACTCTGATTTCTTGAATGGCTTTACTAATAAAAAAGATTCAATAAAAAGAATGCTCGAGTACTTAGAAGAGCATAAATTAGGTAGAGCTAAGGTTAATTATAAACTTCAGGATTGGATATTCTCAAGACAAAGATTTTGGGGAGAACCAATTCCAATGATATATTGTGATAAATGTGGATGGCAACCAGTACCTGACGAAGATTTACCATTACTTTTACCTGATGTTGCAGAGTATGAGCCAACTGATGATGGGGAAAGTCCACTTGCAAAAATTGATTCATTTGTTAATACAACTTGTCCAAAGTGTGGAGGAAAAGCTAAAAGGGAAACAGATACAATGCCTAACTGGGCAGGATCTAGTTGGTATTTCTTAAGATATATGGACCCACATAATGAGCATGAATTCGCATCAATGGATGCGATGAAATATTGGAAAAAAGTTGATTGGTATAATGGTGGAATGGAACATACAGCAAGACATTTATTGTATGCAAGATTCTGGGTACAATTCTTATACAACGTTGGTTTAGTACCATCAAAAGAAATGATTTGGACAAGAGTTAGTCATGGAATGGTACTTGGCTCTGATAATCAAAAAATGAGTAAATCTAAAGGAAATGTAATTAATCCAGATGAAATAGTTAGTGATTATGGGGCAGATGTTTTGAGAATATATGAAATGTTTATGGGAGATTATACACAAGATGCGCCATGGAATACTAATTCTTTAAGAGGATGTAAAAGATTTATCGATAGGATATATCGTTTAAAAGAAAAATTAAATAATAAAGATGGATATACAAAAGAACTTGAAGCAATTCAGAATAAAACTATTAAAGGTATTAGCTATGATTTAGAACATATGGGATATAACACATATATATCTAAATTAATGATTTTAACGAATGCTTATGAAGAAAAGGAAAGTATTACTAAAGAAGATTACAGATTATTATTAATCTTATTAAATCCAGTAGCTCCACATTTAACGGAAGAATTAAATCAAGAAATGGGTTATGACTTAATATCAAATGCGACATGGCCTAAATGTGATGAGACTAAAATTGTTGAAGAAGAAAAAGAAATTGCCGTGCAAGTAAATGGTAAAGTTAGAGCAACAATTAATATTTCAGTTAATGAAGATGAAGAATTAATAAAAGACAAGGCTCTTTCATGTGAAAATGTTAAGAAACATTTAGAGGGACTACAAATTTTAAAAATAATGGTAATAAAAAATAAAATAGTAACGATAGTTGCTAAATAATTATTTTATGAAATCTGTTTTATAATAGATTTCTTTTTTTATTAAATATTTTTAATTCTATTGTTTTTTCTAACTATTTATGATATCATTTATTATGATATAAGATAATGTATTAGTATAATCTCGAAAGGGGTATTTGAATATGAAAAATAAAATTAAGATGTATATAATAGCAATATTTTTTGCAGTTTTGTTGATAGCTGGAGGAACGTTTGCTTTTTGGTCATTTACTAGTAATAATAAAAGCATTGTTTTTAATACAGCTTCAAATCTTAGAAAATATATAAATTATGATTCTGGTGAAAGCCATTTTTCTGGAACTCTTGTTGTCGGTGAAAACTATTCATATGGAATTCATTCAACAATTTCTGTATCCAAAAGTGAAGCAGCAAGTAATGTTACTTTAATGGGCACTATTTATATGGATATTAATGAAATTGGCGAAAATATGCGTAATAGTAGTGCTTTAAAGTGGGCTTTGACAAGTGGAGATAGTACTAATGTTGGAGCTTTGTTAGCGGAAGGTAATTTTATTGGCGCTCCGGTTGGCGATAGTTTAATACTACTTCCTTCATTTGAAGTTACAACTACAGTACAACAGTTTACAGTATGGATTTGGTTAGATCAGTCAGAACATCCAAGTGAAGCTTTATCAGGCGAAACACTTGATACGAATGTCTGGGTTGAAATTAATCAAGTTGAAGGTACTACAGAAGACTTTATTGTTACACAAATAAATGCTAATTATCAAATTATAACAGCAACTGCTGTTAATAATAGACATAATATTGATGGCTACAAAGTAACTACTAGTGCAGAAGAACCAAGTAGTTGGGAGCCAGTTGCCAGTCCATCAAGAATTTATAATATGCCTGAATATTCAGATACTCAAGTGGGACAAACTTATTATGTTTGGTTTAAAGATACAGAAGGACATAAGGTTTATGAACCTATAGAAATAACTCAAAGTGATACAACAAGGCCATCATGTACATGGGGAACATTTAATTCAAATAGTATTGGTAATGGTGATACGGCAACAATATCATTAACATGTACTGATAGTGGCTCTGGAATAGTTAATAGTAATATAACAACAAGCAATATTACAACAACAAATGAAAAAATACAAGTTACTAATATTTCTAAAGAGGCTACAACTGGAGGATATATATATACAATAACTGTTACTGGTATTAGCGATGTTGATGGTGTAGACAACTTAATATTAGCGGCTGATTCTGTAAAAGATGGCACTAAAAATGGCAATTTGTCAGAGACATCAGGAAATATAACAATTTCTAATGCTAGCGTAATTACAATAAATGCGGGTAATGGTATTTCTTCAATCACTGGAAATGGTTTAACGTATGATAGTAATACTGGAAAGGCAACTGGTACATTTAATAATGGCAATACAATTGATTTGAGTTCACTAACAATTACTTATAAAAATGGATATAGTGGTACAAGTTATACTAAAGCAAGCGGGGAAGGTACTTTATCTGGCTCAACGTTTATCGTAGGAAGCGGAGCTGGAATTGTAACTATCGATGCAACCACGCTTGCTACACCACTATGTACACTTGGACTGGCTTCTTCTGTACATATTTATAATCAAAGCGATACAATTGTTCAAGCCAATAAAAATAATGCCTATGATAGTGGTGTTACTAAAACGTATGAATTTGGATATACTTCTAGTAGTACGGGGATATTGGGTAACTTTGAATCACCAAATGTAAATTCTAGCTTTTATTATGCGTATGGCGTTTCTAAGACACTGTATAGAGGAACAAGATACTACGGAGTAAGAGTAACCGTAACTGGTGATGGTGGACTTACTGCCACTTGTACAACACCTAGTGGATCATATGAAGAAGTTACATTCGTTAATGCAAGAATAGATTTTGATGCAGCAACGAATGAAGGAACTTTATTGGGAACAAGCCCTTTATATGTAAGTTATGATGCATCTAGTATATATACTGGAAGAACAAATGCAACGGCTGGTACAATCCCAATAGCATCAAAAACGGGATATACATTTAATGGATGGTATACTGATGCTAGTGGTGGTACTAAAGTAATTAATGCTGATGGTACACTAGTTGCTTCTGTATCCGATTGGATAAATGAAAATGGTAATTGGATTCTTATTAATGATAGTGATGCAGTGAATACTAATAGATTATATGCGCAATTTACTCCTCAATCATATACAGCGACTTTCTATTATCAAAGCGATACAACAAGCGGAAGTACAAAAGTTTCAAGTACGACTGTTTCATGTACAGTATCTAATACAGCAGGTAATTGTGATGTGACTATTCCAAGTACAGTAAAATCTAGTGTAGGTACTTATAATAATGCTTATGCTGGATTAAGTGAAAGTACTGGTAATATGACAGAGGCTGTTGCATCATCTGATACGACAATTACTTTAAGTGCTAGCAAGACATACTATTGCATATATAGAACAGTAGTAACAGTTTACGAGCCAACAAGTACAACGGTTGCTGAAGCAAGGACTTATTATCGTAATCAATGGTTTACAAGTACTTCAGCATTAGCTACAACTGTTCTTTCTGATTCTCAAACAGGCACTAGTAATTGGGAATTCGTTTCAAATGTAAGTACGTATCCAGTTTTGGGAGGATATAATACTACTAAGGCTAATTCAACCACTATTAATTATTCAACAGTTGCTTATTTAGCTGCTTCAAATAAGACTGTAGCATATCAGATATTAAGGGGTAATATAATAACTGCAACATATTATTATAATAGTAGTACTGCCGGCGATGGAACTATTATAATATCAACTGCAACTGCAGAATCGAGAAAACGTTTATATTGTACATCAAAAACTACGGCCGATACTTTTAATTCAACCTTTACAATACCTGCTGTTGTTACAAGTAGTAAGGGTCCATATGGACAGGATTATCTTGGCACAGCAAGTGCGGTAAATAAAATTTCTCATTATAATAATACGGCCTCAACAACATATTATACTTATTATCAAAGCGAAGTAGCTAATAATTATTATAATGGTAGTGAGTATGCTGATAGAACTTTATATAGAACTTCAGTATTTACTTCAAAAACGGCAATGAAGACAGTATTATCGACTTCTGCTACTGGATTAACTAATTATACTGGAGAAGCAGGACCTGGTAGTAGTGAATGGGCAGGATTATCAACTGCACAGGATACGACAGCTGAATATGCTACGGTGGCTGCGGCAGCGACTTCAACTTCTGCTTCTTTATATACAATATATCAATTTAATGTCTCTTATTTGACTGGATCTAATGTAAGTTCAGTTGGGGCAGCTAGTGGTAATTGTAAGGTAACGGCAAGCGATACTAGTTGTGCAGTAACATTACCAAGTATAACTCCAAGTACTGGATATGCATCAGCTGGTTGGAATACGACAAATGGTGCAACAACTGGTACAGCAGCTGGTGGTAGTTATTCATTAGAAGCTAATAGTATAACTTTATATGCAAATGCTATAAGTAATACATATACAATTACATTAGATAATCAGAGTGCTACAACAGCTGGGACTGGTACAATATATGAGAAATATGCTAGTGGTGTATGTTTGGATAGTAGTTGTACAACAGTTATGACTACAAGTACTAATCCAATAACAGTGCCAGAAAAAACGGGTTATACATTTGATGGATATTATGATGGTACGACACAAATGATTGATGCTGATGGTCATATTACATCTTCATTTACTAGTAGCTCATTTAGTGCTAACAGTACATTGATTGCTCATTGGATAGATGATATTTCACCTACTGGTACTTTAGTTGCTACATTAAATGGTAGTGTAATTGAGGCTTCATTAACTGCTAGTGACTCTGGATCTGGATTGAAAACGACAAATACTTACGGATGGTTTGTTTCGACCTCTTCAACTTGCGATCCATCAGTTGATGGAAATTTTAATGAGACAAGCAATAGTACATATAGTTTTTCTATAACTTCAAATGGGTTATATTATGTGTGTGCTAGAGTTGTTGATAATGCCGGTAATAAAGCTTATTTTTCAACATCTGTTGAAAAGGCTGGCATTAGTACTTCTGATGTTTCATATTCTGGTACTTGGAGTGATGTCATTGAGGAGGATAGTGAAAATTGGTATGCTAAAATAACAGGCTCTGGAACTTTAACGTTGTTATCTGCAGGAGATATTGAAGTCTTCTTAGTTGGTGGTGGTGCTAGCGGTGGTGCTGGTCAACAAAGTGATTATGCTGGCGGTGGTGGTGGTGGCTCTGGAGGAGCTATTGCTACTGGAACTATCTCTGTAACAGCTACAACATATAATCTGGTTATTGGCGATGGCGGAACTTATTATAACAATGGAAATGACACCACTGGTTTTGGTTTGACTGCTGCAGGTGGTGGCAAGGGTGGTCATTCTTCTCCTTCATATAGTGATGTTAATAGTGGTGGAACTGGTGGTACGATTACTAATGGTGCAAGTGGTGGAAAAGGTTCATCTATTAATAAGTATTCAAAATATTATTCTTCCGTTGCAGGTAATGATGGTACGATAGCATTTTCTGATATTAAATATGGACAATATGGCGGCGGAGGCGGCGGTGGTTCTTCCATAACCAGTGGTTATATTACAGGATTTTATGGAACACGTGATTCTGGTGCTAATGCTCCTGGTGGTGCTGGTGGCGGTGGTACCGGTGGCGATAAACAAGGTGCAGGTGTTGCTGGAACTGCTAATACAGGCGGCGGCGGTGGCGGCGGAGGATCTGGCCAGGCCGGCGGTGCTGGTGGCTCTGGAATTATTATTATTCGTAATGCAAGAGATGG
Source organism: uncultured Erysipelotrichaceae bacterium (assembly GCA_902788975.1). Classification (GTDB taxonomy): domain Bacteria; phylum Bacillota_I; class Bacilli_A; order RF39; family UBA660; genus RUG705. The sequence goes on from CADAMI010000002.1 coordinate 13,550, forward strand.
TTCTTCTGGCAGCAGTTCTTCAAGTAGCACTTCTTCTTCTTCAAGTAGTGGATCATCTAATAGTGGAACTACATTATATAGCAAGACGACAACGACATGTAATAGAAGTACTTATACGGCTACATCGGCTGGTTCTTATACTACTTTAGGTCAATGTCAAAGTGCCTGCACAAACGTAACTGGTGGTACTTGTGTAAGTGTTGGATCGGGTTATTCATGTTATGGATGCCAAAATGGTGGATATTTGAGTGGCACACAGTGTGTAGTCCACAGTACTTACTCATTGACAGAACAAACTAGCAGCTGTGATGCACAATACGAATTTTATTCATGTACCTCTGGTTATGCTGGTAAGACAAACATTGAATGTACACCTCTTAATTAATAATTAAAAAGACTTTGAGTAAAAAAATACTCAAGTTTTTTTAATTATACTTTAAAAAAAAAGATAATTATTATATAATATATGTAAGGTGATTGTATGAATGATAAAGGTTTTACTTTAATTGAATTATTGGTTACAATTTCTTTATTGGCTATAATATCGTTAATATCTTTTGTATCGATTAATAAAGTTATTCAACAAAGCAGAATTAATGATTGTGAGACATTGGTTAATAGTATTAAAATGGCTACAAGCGAATATATTAGTGATAATAGGTATAGAAATTTAGATATTAATAATTTTACAGCTAAAAAATTAATAGATGGAAAGTATTTATCTAGTCCAATAATTAATCCATTTACAAAAGAAGAAATTAATTCAGAATCTATTTTGATAAGTATTGAACTTAATAGTGATTATACGTTAAAAACTGCTACAATTAGTGAACCAGCCGTTTTAACAAATTGTGAAGGGTAATAAAATATAATATGATATATAATAAATTCTTGTGAATAAATTTATATTATGATAAAATATTATTATGGAGATAGGTGAATATATGGATAAAGATGAAATTAAACAAATTATTAAAGAAATAAGTAATAGTATGTCTAAAAAAGGATATGATCCAGTTAATCAAATAGTAGGGTACCTTATTAGTAATGATTTAGGGTATATTCCTGATTTTGATGATAATCGTAATAAGATTGCAACATTAGATAGAACACTTATGTTAGAAAGTATGCTTCAGGATTATTTAAAATGAGATGTTTGGGTTTAGATTTAGGAAGTAAAACTTTAGGAATATCAATTAGTGATAGAACTAATACTATTGCTTCAGTATATACGACATTATATTTTAAAAATGAGGATTATCATAGTTTAATTTTATCACTTAAGGAAATAATAGAAAAAGAAGAAATAGATACTTTAGTTTTAGGCTTACCTAAGAATATGAATAATACTTTAGGAGAAAGGGCTATAATAACTTTAGAATTTAAAGATATGTTAGAAAAAGAATTTAGTATTCCAGTAATTATGGAAGATGAGAGACTTACATCAGTTATATCAAATAATGTTTTGATTGAGGCTGATATTTCGAGAAAGAAAAGGAAGAAAAAAGTGGATGGAATGGCTGCAGTAATTATTCTTCAGGGATATTTAGATAGGAATAGGTAGGGATAATATGAAAGATAAACAGAAATTTATAGTAGTAGATGAAAAAGGAAAAGAAATAGAGTGTGAACCATTATTTACTTTTGAGTCGGAAGAAACTAATAAGCAATATGTAGTATATACAGATAATACTAAAGATAAGAATGGTAATATAAGAGTTTTTGCATCAATATATGAAGTAACTGATAAGGGAAATAAATTATTGCCTATAAAGAGTGATAAAGAATGGAAAGTAATTGAAATGATCCTTGAATCAATTAAAGAAGAAACAAAAAAAGCTGAGGAGTAGTTGGTAATGAAGAAGTATAAGATAATCGTATTAATTCTTACGATAATACTTGCAGGAATTTTCCTTGTGGCTTTTTTATATAATTATAGTATATCAGCAGTATCTAAAAATAATGAGCCGGTAGTTGTTGAGATAAAAGAAGGAAGTATCTACTCAATTGGAGATACATTGTATGAAAATAAACTTATTAGAAATACATTAATATTTAAAATATATGTAAAATTAAATGGAGTTAAAGATTTAAAAGCTTCAACATACGAATTTAATCGTAATATGAAACTTAAGGAAATTATTTCAATGTTAGAAGAAGGTAATTCTTATAACCCAGATGAAGTAAGAATTACGTTTAAAGAAGGATTAAATGTTAGAAAGATTGCTAGGATTGTTGATGAAGAAACTAATAATAGTTATGATGATTTTATAAATATAATGAGTGATACAGACTTTATTAATAGTTTAATTGATAAATATTGGTTTTTAACTGATAATATTAAGAATAGTAAAATATATTATCCGCTTGAAGGATATTTATTCCCTAATACATATGCTTTTTTAAATAAAGATGTTAGTGTAAAAGAAATTGTTATAACAATGTTAGATGAAACTAATAAACAATTAGAACCATATAAAAGTAAGATTGAAGAATTTACAAAAGATGGAGTGGTTGATAGCGTCCATAAATTTATGACATTAGCTTCAATTGTTGAACTCGAGGGAGCTAGTGCTAATGATAGGGCAAGTGTGGCTGGAGTATTTTATAATCGTATTAAAGAAGGCTGGGTACTTGGTAGCGATGTAACAACATACTACTACTTAAAGATTGATGATTTTAAACAATCATTAAATGGCAATCCTAATTTATATACTTGTGATAATGCTTATAACACAAGATGTACTAGTTTTGTTGGATTACCAGTTGGTCCAATATCTAATCCTGGCAAGGAATCAATTGAAGCAACAGCTAATTATACGAAACATAATTATTATTACTTTGTAGCTGATTGTAAAGGAAAAACTTATTTAAGCAAAGATCCAACAGAGCATTATAATACAATACAAAGATTAAAAAATGAAGGTAATTGGTGTGTATAGAGGTTACAAAAGTAATCTCTTTTTATATTATATAGTTTTATACAATTATTGTAAAATTAAAATAACTGCTATAATTATTTAATGATAAATAAATATAGTAGTTACTTAATATATGTTGATTAGATTTTTTTGTAAATATGTAGATATTAATAATCTGTTATTTATTGGTATCTTTTTTTAATATTTTGTAGAATTTAAGAATTTTGTATTTTGATTGACAAGATATATATTTCTGTTATTATGTCTATACATTGGGAAAATAATTAATAGAAATGGAGAGATATAATGAATGAGATAATAAAAAGTATTAGTGTATTTGAGAATATTAAGCATATTGATGAATTTGGTAGTGAATATTGGAGCGCAAGGGAGTTAAGTAAAGTACTTGAATATAGTGAGTATAGAAAATTTATGTCTGTAATTAAGAAAGCTATGGTTTCATGTAATACTAGTTTGCAAAATGTTAATTATCATTTCGCCCAATCGGACGGAATGATAGATTTAGGGAAAGGTGCTAAAAGAAAAGTAAGCAATTATAAATTAAGTCGTTATGCTTGCTATCTAATAGTTCAAAATGCAGATAGCAAAAAAGAAATTGTTGCGCTTGGTCAAACATACTTTGCTATACAAACGAGAAAACAAGAATTAAGAGAAAAACAATATGATGAACTTAGTGAAGATGAAAAAAGATTTTATAATCGCGAATTAACTAAAAAAGGAAATTACTCATTAAATCAAACAGCTAGAAATGCGGGAGTCAGAAACTTTGATAAATTTCATAATTATGGATATAAGGGTTTATATAATGGAGAGACGGCTAATGATATTGCTAAAAGAAAAGGACTTAGATATCGTGAAGATATACTTGATAATATGGGAAGTGATGAATTAATTGCTAATTTGTTTAGAATATCCCAAACGGATCAAAAGTTAAAAAATGAAAATGTTATTGGTGAAAATAAGGCTAATATAGTTCATTATAATATGGGGAAAGATATAAGAAAATTTATAGCTGGTCAAGGTGGAAAGATGCCAGAAGAATTACCAACACCTGAAAAAAGTTTAAAGGAATTAGAAAAAAGATTATAAATCGATTGATGATCAATAATAATATCTAGTAAAAAGAGATAGTTTATGCTATAATTTAAGTGTTCTTGAGGTGATTAATATGTTTAAAGATATGGAAGAATATGCAAAAGAAAATAGAGTGCCTATTATGTTACCTGATGGTATTGATTATTTATGTAATTATATAAAAGAACATAATATAAAGAGAATATTAGAAATAGGTAGTGCTATTGGATATTCTGCTATACGTATGGCTTCAGTTAGCGATGATATACATATTGCTACTATTGAAAAAGATGAAGTTAGATATAATGAGGCTGTTAAAAATATTAATAAATATAATTTAGTTGATAGAATTAATATTATTTTAGATGATGCTTTAAATACTGTAATAGGTGGAGAATTTGATTTAATATTTATCGATGCATCTAAAGGTAATAATATTAATTTCTTTAAGAAATATAGTGCTAATTTAGCTAAGTATGGTATAATAATCACCGATAATTTATTTTTTCATGGTCTTGTTAATGATGAATCTTTGATTCAGACAAAAAATCAAAGAGGAATAGTTAGAAAAATCAAAGAGTTTATTAAGTTTTTAGATACAAATGAAGATTTTGTTACGGAATATATATCTGTTGGTGATGGAATAGCAATAAGTAAAAGAAAATAATTGTTTAATGGTGGTTTTGGTGAAGATAATTAATGTTTATGATAAAAATAGTAATATTTTATGTCATGGTAAAAATGTATTTGATACGACAAAAAGATATTTATATAAATTTTCAAAAGAATATAGTGAATGCTATAACTATAATTTAGATGATTTATTATTATTTGAAGTTGACCGTATGACTGATGAGTCAATGTATGGTTACTATGATAGTGATGCTAATAAAATATTTTATATTGATAAAAACTCTTTAGGACATGAAATGTTTCATATGGCATCAAATGATATAGTAAATAATCAATATGCATTTGAGAGTAAGATGGATATTGAAACAGGTTTAATCGAAGGGATGACAGAGTATTTAGCAATGAAGGCTTATGGACTTTCTAAACCTGAAAGTTATTTTTTTGAGGTTTTTTGTGTAACTATGCTTGAAGATATTCCTAATTTATTTAGACCATATTTTATTCCTAATCATAAAGATTTTATTAATTTATTTCCTAACAGAAGAGATATTTATAGTTTGTTATATTCACTTAATGCTTATAATGATATTGAACTTGATTATTTGGATTCAAAAAATAATGATAGTGATATTGCAATTGATCAAACGGTTTTAGTTGAGTCTATTCAAGATACCCTTAATAGTTTGATTACTATTGAATTATCAGTAGAAAATGATCAAAAGAAATTAAAACTATATGGTAATAAATTTATGGATTACTTGAGTAGTGATTTTGTTAGACATATACTTAAAGATTTATATCCAGGATATTTAGGATATGCGGAAGAACTAGTAAAGAAAAAGATTAGAAAAAAGAGGTAATAATTATGAAATTGATTGTTAGTGCTAATTCAAGAAAACATTTAAATAGTTTATTAGAAAAAAATATTGATGGAGTAATATTATCGATTGATAAGTTATCTGTCAATGATTCTTTTTATATAAATGTAGATGATTTAGTTGATCTAGATTTTAAAGATAAGGAAGTATTTGTTAGTTTAAATAAACTTATGCATAATGGAGATTTAGATTATTTAAGAACTGTTTTATCTAAATTAAGAGATAAGTGTGTTAGAATTATGTTTTATGATATGGCAGTATATAATATAGCAAAAGAATATGATATGGTAGATAAATTAGTAATTTGTCAGGATCATTTAAATGCAAGTGTACTTTCTAATAAGTTTTATTTAAATAGAGGAATAAAATCTAGTTATGTTACATCTGATATAACTAAGGATGAACTTTTAGAAATAAAAGATAAGAGTGGAATGGAAATATTCTTTTTAGGATATGGATATGCTCCCATCTTTTATTCAAGAAGATATTTAATTAGTAATTATTTAAAATATATTGATGAAAATAATGATGGTAAAAAGTATGAAATAGTTAGTGATACAGGTGTTGTATATCCAATAGATGAAGAAAAGTTTGGAACTACTATTTATACGGAAAAACCAATTAATTTAATTAATTATTTGGATGAATTAGATAAAATTGATTATTTGGTTTTAAAGAGTAACAAAATAGATGATTCCGAATTTAATAAGATGGTCGATAAATTTATTAATAGAGAACATATTGATAATGAATATATTGGATTTTTTAATAAAAAGACAATATATAAAGTAAAGTAGGTGAAGTATGAAAAAAGTAGAGTTACTTGCTCCAGCTGGTAATTTAGAGAGGTTAAAAATTGCTTTGTTATATGGAGCAGATGCTGTATATTTTGGCGGTAGAAACTATAGTTTAAGAGCGAATGCTAAAAATTTAGATATTAGTGAGATAGATGAAGCTTGTAAATATGCCCATAATTTAGGTAAAAAAGTATATGTAACAGTCAATATTGTTTTTCATACTGAAGATACTTTAGGAATTACTGATTATCTAAAAGATTTAGAAAAATGTGGCGTAGATGCGATAATTGTATCTGATCCATTGATTATAGATGTAATTCATGATAATAAGATAAATATTCCAATACATATTTCAACACAATATTCAAGTGTTAATATAGAAACAGTTAAATTTTGGAAGTCTTTAGGAGTAGAAAGAGTTGTTTTAGGTAGAGAATGTAGTCGGGATGAAATAAAAGAGATTATTGATAAAACAGGTGTTGAAATAGAAACATTTATCCATGGAGCAATGTGTTCAAGCTATTCAGGTAGATGTGTTTTATCTAATTATTTTACGAATAGAGATGCTAATCGTGGTGGATGTGCACAGATATGTCGATGGAATTTTGATTTAATTAAAGATGGCAAAAAGCTAGATAATGATATTAAATTTACGATGTGTTCAAAAGATTTATGTATGTTAGAGTATTTAACTGATATGATAGATATTGGAATAAAAAGTTTAAAAGTTGAAGGAAGAATGCGTAGTATTTATTATATAGCTGTTGTTATTAATAATTATCGTAGAGCAATTGATGACTATTATAATGGTACTTTAACTGATGAAAATTTGAGAATGTATCGTCATGAACTTGATAAGGTAGCAAATAGAGATAATGTAGCACAGTTTTATAATAAATTTCCGGGTATGGATGAACAATATTTCTTAGGGAGAGATGAGGTAAGTAATCAAGAATTTTTAGGTATCGTAGATGATTATGATGGGGAATATGTAACAGTCATTTCTAAGAATTTCTTTAAACCTGGTGATAAAGTAGAAATAATATCGCCAGATAGAGAAACATTTAGTTTTATATTGGGTGAAATTTATGATGAAGATGGAAATGTATTAGATGCAAGCAGACATCCAGAAAATAGGGTTAAATTTAAGTTAGATAAAGAAGTTAAAAGATTTGATATGTTAAGGAGTTATGAACTATAAAAAATAGTTCTAAGAAAATAAAAAATATACTTGACAAAATTATAAATAACTAGTAAAATGTTGAAATGTTAAAAGAGGTGAAGAAAGTGAGCAATAAAGTATATTTAACAAATGAAGGCTTTTTAGAAATAGAAGAAGAATTAAATCACTTAAAGGAGGTTAAAAGACCAGAAGTTATTAAAGCATTAAAAGATGCTAGGGCTTTAGGTGATCTATCAGAAAATGCTGACTATGATGCAGCTAGAAATGAGCAAGCACAAGTAGAAGGAAGAATTAAAGAGTTAGAACAACTACTTGAAAAAGCTGAATTAATTGAAAAACAAGATACAGATAAAGTTGGTTTAGGCGCAACAGTAACTATTAAATATATCGATGATGACGATGATGTTGAAGAATATCGTATTGTTGGTTCTAAAGAAGCTGATCCATCTAATGATAAAATTTCTAATGAAAGTCCACTTGCTAAAGCAGTAATGGGACATAAAGTTGGCGAAGTTTGTGTTGTTGAAAGTCCAAATGGCAATTACAATGTAGAAATAATGGAAATTAAGTAAGGAGTTAATAATGAAACAAGAATTTAGTTTGGTTGTAAAAGGAAAAGAATGGGTTGAATTACAAGATGAAGCATTTGAAAAAGTAAATAAAAAAGCTAAAATCGATGGCTTTAGACCTGGTAAAGCACCTAGAAGTGCTTATGAAAAGAAATATGGTAAACAAGATATTTTATTCGAAGCAGCTGATATGGCTATAAAGAAAGAATATGAAAGATTATTAACTAAAGAAAAAGTTATGCCAGTTATTGAACCAAAGGTAGACTTAGTTAAATGTGATGATAACGAATTAGAAGTCAAATTTATATTTGTTTTAGAACCAAAGGTAGAACTTGGTAAATATACAAATTTAGGTGTTAAGAAAGAAAAAGTAAAGGTTACAAAAGAAGAAATAGATCATCGTATTCATCATTTGCTTGAAGATTATGCTGAAATGATTGTTAAAGATGGTAAAGTTGAAAATGGAGATACAGCTATTATCGATTTTAAAGGATTAAAAGATGGGGTAGCGTTCGATGGTGGAACAGCTGAAAATTATTCTTTAACAATTGGAAGTAATACATTTATTCCTGGATTTGAAGATGCTTTAATTGGTATGAGTAAGGGAGAAGAAAAGGATATTGATTTAACTTTCCCAGAAGATTATATGGCAGAAGAATTAAAAGGTCAAAAAGTAGTATTTAAAGTAAAAGTAAATGAAATAAAGACAAGAGTAGTACCTAAACTAGATAAAGATTTCTTTGATGACTTAGGTATGGAAGGCGTTACTAATAAAGAAGAATTAGAACATGAAGTTAAGCATGAAATTGAACATCAAAAAGAACACGAAATGGAACATGTTTATGAAGAAAAATGTTTAGAAGCAGCATCTGAAAATATGAAAGTGGAAATATGTGATGAACTTATTGATGACGAAGTAGAGCATATGTATAACGAATTTATGCAAAGAATGGCTATGCAAGGCGTTAGTGAAGAAATGTATTTTCAATATACTAAGGCTAAAAAAGAAGATATTACTAGTCAAATGAAAGAAGATGCTTTAAAGAGACTTAAATATCGTTATTTACTTAAAGAAATTATTAATGTAGAAAAAATTAAGGTTACTGATAAAGAAGCAAAAGCCAGAGTTAAAGAAATGGCAAGTATGTATCAAGTAGATGAGGATACTATTTTAAAGGATGTAAGTTTAGAAAATATTAAATTTGATTTGATGTATACCAAGGCTTTAGAAATTGTTACTAATAACGAAGAAAAGAAAACAACAAAGAAAGAAGAAAAGTAGTTTATTAGACTGTCAATTTAAATTGATAGTCTTTTATTTTGCTTACTGGTGTGGTATACTTTAATAAATGCTAAATATAATTAAAGGAGTGATATTATGGCAGGAAATTTAGCGCATACATTGGTAGAAGCTTTTAGTGGATTAACAAGTTTAAAATTTGGGAAAGAATTAATTGTTTTTATTATTTCTTTAATGCCAATATTAGAACTTCGAGGAGGTTTAATTGCAGCTTCTTTACTCGGCCTTAGTGCTGTTAAAAGTTTTGTTATTTGTTTTATAGGAAATATTATTCCCATTCCATTTATTTTATGGTTAATTACACCAATATTTAATTATTTAAAGAAAACTAAATTATTTAAAGGTATAGTTACTAAACTAGAAAATAGAGCTATGAATAAGAAGGAACAGATAGAGAAAATGCAATATATTGGGCTTTTGCTATTTGTTGGGATTCCAATTCCTGGAACGGGTGCTTGGATGGGTTGTTTAATCGCGGCTTTACTAAATATGGAAAAGAAAAAAGCTATGCTATATGCAATACTTGGGGTGATAATGGCTGGAATTATTATGCTACTATTCTCTTATGGAATACTTGACAAAATAGTGCACTAATCATATAATATCACCTTGGTGGTTTATATGGAAATGGATGTTGATGAAAAAATCAAATTAGCATTACAGGAATGTGGGGGAATTTGGTGTTATAATATAGATAATAAATTTAAGTATCTTTATCCATTTACAACAGAAAATATAGCTGGTTATATTAATCAATTTGATTTAAAAGATAAAACATTTCTTACAGTAGGATCTTCAGGTGATCAAGTATTAAATGCTATATTACATAATTGTAAAGATATATCGGTAATTGATTTATGTCCGTTTGCTAAAGAATATTTTTATTTAAAGAAAGCAGCAGTAGAAGTGTTTAATAGAAAAGATTATTTAAAATTCTTTTGTTATTCTAAATACGATAAAAGGTATAATAACAATAATGCTTTGTGTAAATATGAATATAATAAAATTAGAGAAGTATTAGATACTTATGATCAAGAGGTAGCATATTTCTGGAATACTTTATACAATAGATATAAAGGTTTAAAAATTAGAAAAAGATTGTTTAGTTTTGATGAGACAGAAGTTAAATTCTTATCTAGTTTAAATGAATATTTAGTGAGTGATATAGCTTATCAAAATTTAAGAAATAAAATATCTAATTCTTGTGTTAATTTTGAAGTTGATAATTTATTTTATTTTAATAGTGACAAAACATATGATTATATTAATTTATCTAATGTAATTGATTATTGTTCTTTTGAATTGTTTGGAAAGTTAATTAACCAATTAATTGATCATTTAAATGTTGAAGGAACATTATTGATTGCATATTTGTATTTGGTTGATGGTAATAGTATAAGTAATCAATTAAGAATGGAAAAATTAAAAATTATTTTACCTGATGATGTTCAATATTTTAATTTTAGAAGTGTATCTGGCATAAGACTTGGCAAATTTGACTCACACGATAGTGTTGTTACTTATAAGAAAGTAAAAAAAATATAAAAATAGGTTGAAAAATAAATATTTATGTGCTATAATTTTAATTGTCTTTGTGAAGAACAATGATAATTAAATGGGCTGTTAGCTCAGTTGGTAGAGCAACTGACTCTTAATCAGTGGGTCTAGGGTTCGAATCCCTAACAGCCCACCATTTAATTATTAAATAGTTTTAAAAATGCTTGATATCTCATAAATTATATGATATAATCAATTAGCGAACACAAAATGGGCTTGTAGCTCAGGTGGTTAGAGCGCACGCCTGATAAGCGTGAGGTCGATGGTTCAAGTCCATTCAGGCCCACCATTTTGTGGCCCGTTGGTGAAGTGGTTCAACACACATGCCTTTCACGCATGCATTCATGGGTTCAAATCCCGTACGGGTCACCAATTTTTAAAACAAGCGAGTTTTACTCGTTTTTTCTTTTGTTTAAATGATATGTAAAATTTATTATTATCTATAGATTTTTATTATGATATTTGATATTATTTTATTAGAGGTAGATAAGAATGAATGAAAAATATTTAGTTGTTAATTGTGGCAGTTCATCATTAAAGTTTTCTTTATATGAGATGCCTAATGAAGCTGTTATTGCTAAAGGATATATTGAAAAGATAGGTTTAGATGATAGTTTTTGGACTATTAGTTATAATGGTGAAAAGATTACTGGAAAGAAGAAATTAGATAATCATAAAGAAGCTGTTAATGTTATGACCAGTGAACTAGTTAATAATAATATTATAAAGAATATGAATGAAATAAAAGGAATAGGTCATAGGGTATTACATGGTGGGGAAATATATAGTGATTCAGTTATTATTGATGATAAAGTATTAAATGATATTATTAATATGACTAATTTAGGGCCACTTCATCATCCGGGAGAAATTGATGGCATTAGAGCAATGATAGAATGTTTGCCGAAGACTAAACAGGTAGCAGTTTTTGATACGGCTTTTCATCAAACCATGCCTAAAGTTAGTTATATATATGCTGTTCCTTATGAGTGGTATACGAAATATAAAGTTAGGAAATATGGCTTTCATGGTACAAGCCATAAATATATAACTAATAAAATGCAAAAATTATTTAATAAAAATGATGTTAATTTAATTATATGTCATGTGGGAAGTGGCGCTAGTGTTACTTGTGTTAAGAATGGTAAATCATATGATACTTCAATGGGACTTACACCACTCGATGGTTTGGTTATGGGAACACGATCTGGCAGAATAGATCCATCAATTATTAAATTTATTAGTGACGAGAGCGGTAAGAGCCTTGATGAAATAACTACTGATTTAAATAAAAATAGTGGATTAAAAGGAATATGTGGTAAAAATGATTTTAGAGATGTCGTGGCACTAATAAATGAAGGAAATGAACAAGCAAAGCTTGCTTATGATATATTTATGGATGCGATAATTAAACATATTGCCGAATATTATTTCGAACTAGACGGAAGAGTAGATGCGATAGTATTTACGGCAGGAATTCTTGAAAATAACACTTTAATTAGAGAAAATATTATTAATAAATTATCAGGGCCCATCAATACTTATATTAATAAAGTAGCAAATGATAACATTGGATATGGTCACGATTTGAAAGAAGGAATAATTACAACGGAATCTTCAAAAGTTCCGGTATATGTAATTCCAACAGATGAAGAAGTAATGATTGTAAGAGATTGTTATAGATTAGTAAAAGAGGCTAATAATAATTAGTCTCTTTATCTTTTATTAATACTTTTGCTTTCAAGATATGCTTCAGTAGTATTATTTGGACTGTATATATATGGAAATGCTTTGTTTTTTATTTTGTGATTATCTTTTAAAGTTTGCTCTAACCATACTTTAATTTCTGAAATATTCATTTTATATACTTCTTTTTTTACTTCAATTACGGCTCTTAAAGTTGTTTCTAAAGTAACTTTATTGTTAGATAATGGCATTATATATTTTGCATAGTCTTTTAAAAAACTAGTCATAACTGGTTCTAAATCATTTGATGAAATTTTTTCTATATTGATGTTAATTTTATTATTATATTTACTGTATAATTCTTGGTATTCTTGTTTATCTGTTTCTCTTAAAATACTGATAATTTTTAAATATAGATCTTTATAACTTTTCTTTGTTAATTGTTCAATAGAATTAGCATCCATATTAGGGTGACTTACTTTTCTTTTGATATAAAATTTTATTTTTTCGATAAATTCATTGGTACTATGAAAATCTAATAAAAGATCTTCGTCTTCAAGCGTTTCTAAACGTTTTGCTTCTTTTTTTTCATCAAACGTTAAAAGACTATTTAGATATAAATCATATTTTGGATTATTGTCCCAAGTACTATCAGCAAGATAATAACCATGAATATGATATTTATCATCATCAATTTTAACAAGATTTCTAGTGTGACCTAAATTATTAATTTTTATTTCTTCCTTGGTATATCCTTCGTTATAAGAACTATCAACACCGACATGGATACATATACTTGGTATATTAACACGACTAAGTAATTCTTTTAATAAATTGGCAAAACCTACGCAAACAATATAATCGTTATTATCTTCTAAAATATATTTTAAGTTGCGGCTTTCTTGCTGACTTTCATTATTATCCTTATAGGGCTTAAATTTTTTTACAATGTCATATATGGCTAAATATTTTTCTAAAGGTGATAATTTACTATTTCTAATTGGAGTTACTATTTTTTCTAGTTTGTTTTCTTCTTCAATGTATTCATGTATGTTGTATTCATAATCATTACTACAGATAATTAAGTTAATATTTTTAGGAACGCTTGAAAGAAGATTACTTTGTCTTAATAGTTCGCGGTTATTAATATATATACGTAAAGAATAATTCTTCTTACTATCTTTTAATTGATTAAAAATATTTTTAATATTATTTATATATATTTCATCATTATGATTAGAAGAATCTGGTTTAATATTAATCAAGGCGTTGTTTTTTAATAATTTTATTTTAGAATAATCTTCTTCTTTTATTGTTCCAGTAATAGTTAAATAATCTTTTTTGTTAATAAAATTTGCTATATTCATTTTATACCTCACTATCTGTATTTAATTATAACATATTTTTCATGAATATAGATTGCTTTACATATAAATATGTAATATAATAGTAGATGCAACTTAAAGTATGCATAAATAAACCTGTAGTTGGTAGATGGCAACCGGGTTATATTGTAAAATTGCGTCAGAGGTGAAAAAATGAAATTTTGTGATAAGTTACAAAAAATAAGAAAAGAGAACAATGTAACACAAGAACAGTTGGCAGACAAACTTAATGTATCAAGGCAGGCTGTTAGTAAATGGGAAAGTGGAACGGCTTATCCGGATACAGAAAAATTAATTCAGATAAGTAAAATATTCAATATTAGTTTAGATGAACTTGTAAATGATAATAAGAATAATAGCCAAAAAAAGAGTGACAAAAGATTTAATTTTATGGAAACATTTAATATGGTGTTTGAATTTTTTGGTAATATTTTTAGTATGTTTTCGGCAATGAAATTTAGTGAAAAGATTAAATTTATAATTGAAATGGGACTATTATTATTAATTGTAATTGGTTCATCAATCATATCTAAGGATATAATTTGTGAAATAGTAAGAAGATTATTTATTTTTATGCCTGATAATTTACTTCGTGGAATAATATATTTAGTTGATACATTACTATATATTGTGTGGATAATTTTAGGAGTAATTATTTTTGTTAGGGTAATTAAAACAAGATATTTGGATTATTATGTAATTATTAAAGATGATAATGTTAAAGAGAGAATAATTGAAGAGCCAATAAAAGAATTAAAGGAAAAAAAAGAATATAAAGTTGTTATTAGAGATCCAGAACATAGTAGTTATAATTTTATTAAAAAAATAGGCAAAATATTTATGTTTCTGTTAAAATGTATGGCAGTATTTATAGCAATACCAGTTGTGATGTCATTTATATTTTTTGTTATGCTTCTAGTTATTAGTTTGATGTATTTATTTAGTGGTATATTCTTTAATGGGATTACTATAGCTTTACTAGGGATTATATTATTTATATTCTTAATTATATATTTTATTTATAATTTAGCTTTTAATAGAAAAAATAGTTACTCTAAAATGTTTATGATATTTATTTTGAGTATTACACTTGTTGGGGTAGGTATTGGTTTATCATTTGCGACACTAGCTACTTTTACAACATATGATGATAATGAAATAGAAAGAGTTACTAAAACATATATCATTGATATGAAAGATAATTTAATTATTAATGATATTATGGATGTACCAAATGAAAAAATTGTTATTGATAATACATTATCTAATATTAAAATGGATATAACATCATGTGGAGATGGTGAAATATATACATATACATATTCAGTAAATAGATATGATGAAGATATAGATAAGTATAACTATAATGTATATGAAATTGCTAATACATATGTTGATTATGATGAAATAAATAGATTAAAAAGTGTTATTGAAGATTTGAAGAAAAAGAGAATTAATACGAATATTTTTTATAATAGTTGTAGTTATGAAATAGAAAAATTATATATATCAGAAGATAATTTGACAAAGTTAAGACAAAATTATTTAAACTTTAATGATTAAATTGAATAATGGTTTATTATTGCTTATAATTGATGTGAAAGGATGATAAGAATGCTAAAACTTAAGAATGTATCAAAATTTTATTATAATAAGGGAGTTATTGCTTCGGGATTTAATAAAATTAATATTGAATTTAATATGGGCGAATTTGTTGCTATTGTTGGAGAATCTGGTAGTGGTAAATCAACTCTTTTAAATGTTATTAGTGGGCTTGATAGTTATGAAGAAGGAGAAATGTATATTAATGGGGAGGAAACGAGCCATTATCGTGAAGTTGATTTTGAAGAATATCGAAAAAAATATGTATCAAATATCTTTCAGAATTTTAATCTAGTTAATAGTTATACGGTATATCAAAATATTGAGTTAGTTTTACTTTTAAATGGTTACAAACGAAAAGAAGTAAAGACTAAAGTACTTGAATTAATTGATAAAGTAGGACTAAAAAAATATCGTAAAACAAAGGTATCTAAATTATCAGGAGGGCAAAAACAAAGGGTAGCAATAGCAAGAGCTTTAGCTAAAGATACCCCTATAATTGTTGCGGATGAACCAACAGGTAATTTGGATAGTAAATCAGCTAAAGATGTTATTAAATTGTTAAAAGATATTTCAAAAGATAAGTTAGTAATTGTGGTTACTCATAACTTTAGTGAAATAGAAGATATAGCTACGCGTATTGTTAAAATGCATGATGGTAAAATTGTATCTGATAAGACAGTTGTTGAGACAGATAAAGTAGAAGAAAATATAGAAAATAATAATAAAAATATTGGATTTTTCAATATGATTAGATTAGGACTTAGAAATACCTTTAATATAATTCCTAAATTTGTTTTGATATTTATTGTTTTCTTATTTGTTACCGTTAGTCTATTAAGTGAATATGGATCAATGCAAAAAGATGAATATGAAGAAGGCAAGCTAGGAGTAAACTATTTCTTTCATGATACGAGAGATACCAGAATTGTTATTAAGAAAAAAGATGGTAGTGCAATAAATAAAGAGGAATTTGATGAGATTAGAAAACTAGATAATGTTGATTTAGTTATTGAAAATGATATTATGTTAGATACCGATGTATGGTTTCAAACGACTGATGATAGTTACTTTAATATGAATGGAACACTGCGTAATATTGACTCTTTTGATGGTAAACTAGATTATGGACGAATGCCGGAAGCTGATAATGAAGTTGTATATGTTGTAGATGAATATGATTATTATTTTAATGAGAAACAAACTGAAGCAATAAATAAAACTTATTATTATAATGGTGATAGTAGTAGCTATAGTATTAAAGTAGTGGGAGTTAAATATAAAAATGAAAGTGTCTTTTCGAATGGTTCTGGTAATTTAATATATGGCTCTAGTAATTTATTAAATAAATATATGAAAGATATTAACCGAGCACATAGTAACGTTATAGTTAGTATTAATGGTAAAAATCATGAAAGTTATGATTCGCCAGGATCAAACTTTGATATTAGAACGAGTGATCGAGTAGCTAAAGGAAATGTATACGTTCCTGAATCAATGAATTATTTATGTAAGGACTATGACTGTAGATGGGAATGGCTTGGTATTAAAGTAAATAATCTATATTTTAATGATCGTATTGATTTATATATTACTAATACATACAACGACAAAAATATTAATAGTTTACTTTGGATAAATAAAGATAGTGAAAATAATGGATCAATCTTTGTAAATCCAGATGACTTTAATTATTTATTTAATAAGGATAGTTATCAAGCATCAGTATTTGCTAAACATGTTAATAATGTTGATGAAGTAAGTAATGAATTAGATAAACTTGGCTATAGTACATTACAAATTAGAAAAACGCTTGATAATATGCTAGGAGAAGCGGTAAAGGCAATTAAGATACTAAAATTAGTAGTTACAGTAGTACTTGTTGTAACATTATTCTTTATTTCATACTTTGTTATTAAGTTAATACTTAAATCAAGAAATGTATACTTCTCAACATTACGTATTCTTGGAGCTAATGCTAAACATATTAAACGAATACTTGATATTGAATTATTCTTTGATGCATCACTAGCTTATTTAGCATATATGATTGCAATACTACTAGTAAAATATAAAGTTATCTATGTCAAATTTATTAATAATATTTTAGAATACCTAGGTATGCGAGATTATATCTTAATGTATGTTATTTTAATAATAATGTCTTATTTAATATCTACAAGATATGCCAGAAAGATATTTAATAAGAGTGCCATGAAGTCATATAGAGAGGAAGTGTAATTGTGATTAGAATAGAAAAACTTAATAAATATTATAATCGTCATAAGAAAAATCAAATTCATGTCATTAATGATACTTCTTTAGAACTTCCTGATAAAGGATTAGTCGCTTTACTTGGACCAAGTGGATGCGGTAAAACGACATTACTTAATGCAATAGGTGGTTTGGATAAAGCTAATAATGGTAAGATATTTATTGATGATAAAAAGATTACGACGTTTAACACTTATAAAAAAGATAAATTACGTAATTTAAAGATAGGATATATCTTTCAAGATTATAAGTTAATTGATAACAAGAGTGTTTATGATAATGTGGCAATGGTTCTAAGAATGATTGGTATCAAAGATAAAAATGAAGTTAAGAAGAGAGTCGAATATATCTTAGAAAGAGTTGGAATATATAGATACCGTTATAGACCTTGTGGGATGCTATCGGGGGGAGAAAGACAGAGAGTTGGTATAGCTAGAGCATTAGTTAAAAATCCTGATATAATTTTGGCAGATGAACCAACAGGTAATTTGGATAGTAAAAATACAATTGAAATAATGAATATTATTAAATCAATATCTAAAGATAAACTAGTAATATTAGTAACCCATGAAGTAGAACTAGCTAAATTTTATGCAACAAGAATCATTGAAGTAGTAGATGGAACTGTTGAAAAAGATTATCAAAATAAAAATAAAGATAATTTAGATTATCGAATCGATAATAAGTTTTATCTAAAAGATTTTAAATATCATGAAGAAAATAAAGATAATAATATTAATATAGATATGTATAGTGATACTAAAGAGAAACTTAATTTAGTAATAATATTTAAAAATGGTAATTTGTATATTAAGAATAAAGATAATGATAAAGTAGAAGTAATCGATAGTAGTTCTAATATAGAGTTAATTAATGATAATTATAAACAATTAGATAAAAGTGTTTATGAAAAATATTCTTTTGATTTTGATAAGATTATCAATAATAATATTAAATTAAAATATTCATCAATATTTAATATATTTACAATATTTAGTAATGGTTTTAAAAAAGTATTTGATTATTCTTTTGTAAAAAAATTACTATTAATCGGATTCTTCTTATCATCATTATTTGTTACTTATTCAGTAAGTAATTTACTTGGAGTGGCGACAGTTAATGATAAAGATTTTATTAAAACAAATAAGAATTATTTGATGTTAGAAAGCAAGAAAGTATCAGTGAGTGACTATAATAAATATTCAGAAATGGATGGTATTAATTATATTCTTCCGGGGGATAGTAATGCAAACTTTAATATTGATACGAAGGGCTACTATCAGACTGAAAACGTAGGACTAATTATTGGTGGATCAATTGCAAGTACTAGTATGATTAGTAAAGATAATTTGGTATATGGAAGAATGCCTGAAAATGAATATGAAATCGTTATCGATAAAATGACTTATAAGAGAGCAGAGAATATTAAGATGGTCGGTTTATATGATATAGAAAGAATGCTTGATACAAAAGTTTATTTAGGTAATCATCTTCTTGAATATACAATTGTTGGTATAACTGATTTGGAAAGTCCATCAATATATGTAGATAATAATCAATTTATAAATATTATTGATAATAGTTCTAGTGATGGTATGTTTTCATATAGAGAAGAAAGAGCTAATGGCGGTAGTGTATATGATTACACACTATATAAAGATAAGATAAGTATTGTTAAAGGACGTACACCAGATAATGATTATGAAGTAATTGTTAATGAAAACTTAAAAGATACTTTTAAATTAGATAAATATATCGATGATTTAAAAGTTAATGGTGAAAAATTAAAAGTTGTTGGTTATTATACTTCTAGTGATGAAATTAATAGTTATTTTGTAAATACAAATACTAATAAATATGAATTAATTGGTAATAGTCAAAATTTGGTTATATATGCCAGTGATAAGGATAAAACAATTAGAGATTTTAAAGAACTAGATAGAAAGGTAATCGACGTGTATGATGCTGATAAAAAGGCTTATTTAAAGGAAAATAAGGAAAGTATGAATGCTAGTTTAATTGTAGCAGCTATTATGTTAGGTATATCTTTAGTTGAAATAATTTTGATGACGCGTTCATCATTCTTATCAAGAATTAAAGAAGTAGGTATATATAGAGCTATTGGCGTTAAGAAAAGTGATATATATAAGATGTTTATGGGTGAAGCATTCGCGATTACAACATTAACAAGTATTCCAGGAGTATTATTTATGGGATACTGTATCAATGTTATTTCGGATATTAAGTATATAAGTAGAAATTATATTATGAACTGGGGAGTAATTCTTTTATGTATAGTTATTATATATGTATTTAATATTGTTGTTTCCTTAATACCAGTATTTAACACGATGAGAAAAACACCTGCTCAAATTCTTGCTAGACATGATTTAGACTAAAATAAAATACTAGATTTATAAAAAAGATCTAGTATTTTTTTAACTATAAGTTAATACATTTGTTTGAATTTATTATTGACATTAATAATGATGTTTTGTTATAATATTATTTAGGAATATTTGATAGTTGGGTGATGCCTCCAATCTTAATAGATTGGAGGTGATGCGATGAGTACCAAAGAATTAAAAAACTTGCTTAATATTTTACTTATCATCGTAATATTACTTATTGCATTACTATTCGTAGTGCTCATGAAATAAAAGATTGCCTAAATAAGCTTAGTTAGGCAATACCCAAAAAAATATTTTGAGGCATTACTCAACAGCGAAAAGTCAAGTATTCCTCTTTTTTAATATATGAAGTTTCCTTCATCTATATACATTATATAATATAATAGATAAAAAAACAAGATTAAAAGTAAGATAAATTATTTAAATGCTCGTAATTTGTTTAAAATAATGGTATAATTACTAACGAGGAAGATATTATGGATATAAATAAGATAAGAAATTTCTGTATTATTGCACATATTGATCATGGTAAGAGTACTTTAGCTGATCGTATACTTGAATATACGGGTGCGATTGATAAAAGAGAAATGAAAGATCAAATATTAGATAATATGGATTTAGAAAGAGAAAGAGGAATTACAATTAAATTAAATGCAGTTAGGTTAAATTATAAAGATTATATTCTTAATTTAATTGATACGCCAGGACATGTCGATTTTACTTACGAAGTAAGTAGAAGTATGGCGGCATGTGAAGGGGCTATTTTAATCGTAGATGCTGCTCAAGGAATTGAAGCTCAAACTCTATCAAATATATATTTAGCAATGGAAAATGATTTAGAGATAATACCAGTTATTAATAAAATAGATTTACCTAGTGCTGATATTGAAAAAAGAATAGACGAACTTAATAAGATGTTCGGTTTTAAGAGAGAAGAAATTTTACTTACATCAGCAAAGACTGGTGAGGGTATTCCAGAACTGGTTGATGCGATTGTCGAAAGAATTCCTAGTCCGAAAATAGAATATAACGATGAGAAATTAAGATGTTTAATATTTGATAGTTATTTTGATTCTTATTTAGGGGTCGTTTCATTAATTAGAGTTGTTAGTGGTAAAGTATCAATGGGTGATAATATTAAGATGTTTACGACGGGTGCTAATTATGAAGTAACAGAGATAGGTTATCATACTCCAAAAAAAGAAAAAGTTAGTACTTTAAGTGCGGGTGAAGTAGGATTCTTGTCAGCAAGTATAAAATCGATTGATAGTGTACGTGTAGGCGATACGATAACATTAAATAATAATCCTTGTTTGGTGGGATTACCTGGTTATAAACAATTGAAACCAATGGTATTTTGTGGAATATATCCAATTGACAGTAAGAAATATCCTAATTTAAGAGAAGCTTTAGAAAAATTAAAACTAAATGATGCGTCATTATCATTTGAACCCGAGACTTCACAGACTTTAGGTTTTGGCTTTAGAACTGGTTTTTTAGGATTGCTTCATTTAGATATTATTACGGAACGTATTGAAAGAGAATTTGGGGTAGATATTATTGCCACAGCTCCATCGGTTATTTATGAAATAACCTTAACTGATGGAAGTGTAATCTATGTTGATAATCCATCAGAATTTCCACCTAAGGTAAGAATTAGTATGATAAAAGAACCATACATTAGAACTAATATCTATGTACCAAATGAATATATTGGTTCTATAATGGAACTTTGTCAAGATAAAAGAGGAACTTATATAAATACTGACTATATTGATACGACTAGAGTAAATATTCATTATGAGATACCTTTATCAGAAATCGTATATGATTTTTTTGATAAACTTAAGAGTTATACGAAGGGATATGCCTCTTTTGACTATGAGATAATTGGTTATAAGATAAGTGATCTTGTTAAGATGGATGTTATGTTAAATGGGGAAATTGTCGATGCATTATCAGTTATAGTTCATAAAGATTTTGCTTATAAGAGAGGAAGAGTAATTGTCGATAATTTAAAAGAAATTATTCCTAGACAATTATTTGAAGTACCAGTCCAAGCGGTAATTGGTAGTAAAGTAATTGCTCGTAGTGATATAAAAGCGATGAGAAAAGATGTCTTAGCTAAATGTTATGGTGGCGATATTACTAGAAAAAGAAAACTTTTGGAAAAACAAAAAGAAGGTAAGAAAAAAATGAAGACTATCGGTAAAGTAGATATACCTAAAGAAGCCTTCTTATCAGTATTAAAAGCAACAGAAATTAAGAAAGATTAAAAGAGAATTGAGTATGTTATCAATTCTCTTATTTTAATACATTTGTTTGATTTTATTATTGACTTTTCATTAATGCGTTTGATATAATTATATTGGAACATTTAGTGTGAGTGTCTGCCTTGAGTCGTTCTTACGAATAGATTGGAGGCTTGGTCAATATGAAAAAACGTGAATACAATATCAGGTTTTTAAGGTATATTTCGATCATTTTATTTCTGATTATCATTTTGATAATTGTTATAAAAAAATGACATCCACTTTACTATGGATGTCCCCGTTTTATGCCATATGGCATTTAATTAGGTAGGCATTCACAAGGAAAACTGAATGTTCCACCTTTTTTAATATATGCAAGAACTCTTGCTTACATACTTAATATAGCATATTTATATTTTATTGTCAAAAGATTATTTACATATTTATAGATGATGATATAATAATTAATAATTATTGGGGGTAGTTATGCATAATGTTGATGAAATGAAATTATATGAATTATATTATATCGTATATGTTTATAGTATATATGAAGATGATGATATTGTTCCTTATGATATGGAATATGTATGGCATAAAATTAATGATTATTATTACCAAGAAAATGATATATTATTAGATATCAATAAAGAAGATGATAGAAGTATTTTATTTAATTGGATGAAAGAGAAATGTAGATATCAATTACTAGATGAATTAATGGTTCATATGTTTAATAGATTTATTAATATAGAAGATAATGGCATAGATAATCGAGATGAATTCTTTATTAATAATATAGATATGATGGAAAAAATTATGGGTACTGGTAATTATGATATGAAAATGGATGATAAAAATATATCGGAATTAAGTAAAGATAAAGTAATTACTTTAGTAAAAGAGATACTTTTAGAAATTGATCCATCTAGTGAATGGTTAAGAATATATGAAGAAGCCATTGATAAGAATAAAATTATTTATTTAAATGAATTAGATAAAAAAGGGATAATTGATTTAAAGAAAGAATTAGTCGTTGATTCATTAAAATATATTGATAACTCTTGTTTGACTCTTGAGAATGGTGAGAAATATATATTCTTAAATTATAAAGGGGATATTAGTGATGTATCTACGACAATTCATGAATTTACTCATTATGTTAGTAAATATAATCATAATGAAAAAGAGTCACCAATATTACGAGAATTTCCAGCCATATTTTTTGAATTATATGCATTAGATTATTTAAAAGAAATAGGTTATGATGAAAATGATATAAAATTAGTTAATCAACATAGAGTAGCTGATACTTATATGGCAACGATGGAATCAAGAATATTTATTTATTATTTAAAAACGATAATGAATAATGGGGTAATTAATGAAGAAATAGACAGAGAATTAATTAGAGATAAATATTATTTGTTTAATGATGTAAGAAAAAATTGTGATAATTGTATTAGAGATTTAATAATTAATCCGTATGCATTTTTTGAAATATATCCATATGTTATTGGTAATTATTTAGCAGATAATGCTATAATAAAACTAAAAAATGATAGACAATTATTAGGGTTTATAAAATATATGAATGATAATTTATATAGGATAAATCCATATGATGTATTTAATATCCTTGGTTGTGGAGATGTTGATTTAGTAAATACCAATGAAGAAAAACAAAAAGTAAAAAAAAGAAATAAATAGCTATATTTAAACTTTTGTTTTGTCTTTGTTTAACTGGAGTTCTTTTGTTCTAAGAAAAAATGAAGAAAAAATTCTATACAAAAAAAATATTTTATTGTATAATTATTTAGCGAGTGGAGTTGGTCGTATGAATTTACCTAATATGTTAGATGCTAAAAAGAGAACTAAAGAAGAGTCTAAAATATTATATGATGATTATAATATTAATGAAATAAATGATCTTGGTAAAGATAAAAAATATCTTATATTAACATATGGATGCCAGATGAATGTTCATGATAGTGAATATATATCTGGTATTATGGAAGATATAGGATATACCAAAACAGAAGATATGAATAAGGCTGATGTTATAATTGTTAATACTTGTGCGATAAGAGAAAATGCTCACAATAAAGCTGAAGGTATGCTTGGTAGAATTAAACATCTAAAAGAAACTAAAGAAGACATAATTGTAATATTCTGTGGATGTATGGCTCAAGAAGAAGGGCTTGTTAATAAGATAAAAGATTATAAATGGATTGATATAATATGCGGAACTCATAATTATCATAAAATACCAGAATATTTATATGAGTATATGGATAAAGGGAAAGTATGTGAAGTTTATAGCATAGAAGGTAATGTTATTGAAAATTTACCAGTTATAAGAGATTCTAAATATACAGCTTGGGTAAATATTCAATATGGATGTGATAAATTCTGTACTTATTGTATAGTTCCATATACAAGAGGAAAACAAAGAAGTAGAAAAAGTGAAGATATTATAGATGAAGTGAGAGAACTTTATAATAATGGTTATCAAGAAGTAACATTACTTGGACAAAATGTTAATGCTTATGGAAAAGACTTTAATAATGATTACGATTTTGCTGATTTATTAGGTGAAGTTAGTCAGACAGGAATACCACGTATTAGATTTGTAACTAGTCATCCATGGGATTTTACAGATAAGATGGTTGAAGTTATTAGTAAATGTGATAATATTATGCCATATATTCATCTTCCTATTCAATCTGGATCTGATCGTATTCTTAAACTAATGGGAAGAAAATATACCATAAAAGAATACTTAGAAATAGTAAGAAAACTTAGAGAAAAGATTCCTAATGTAAGTATTACAACCGATATTATTGTTGGCTTTCCAGGAGAAACTGAAGAAGATTTTCAAAAGACTTTAGATATTGTTAATCAAGTTAAATATGACTTGGCGTATACATTTATTTTTAGTCCAAGAGAGGGAACACCAGCTGCTAAAATGGAAGATAATACTCCGATGGAAGAAAAAAAAGAAAGACTAGCCAGACTTAATGAACTAATTAATAAATATGCTTTGGAATCTAATCAGAAGATGTTAAATAAAACATATGATGTTTTAATACTTGGAGAATCAGATAAGGATGATAAGTATATGGGATATACCGATAATATGAAATTAGTTAATGTTAAATGTGATAAAGAATTAGTTGGTAAAATTATTCCCGTTAAGATTACAGGAGTTAAGACTTGGAGCTTAGATGGTGAAGTAAATGATAAATAGTAGTTTAGAAGAATTATTTAATACAATAGAAAATTCAACTTTATATAAAGAGTATTTAAAAATGAAAGATATTTTAAGTAAAGATAAGGAAATTAAATTATTGATTGATGAAATTAAAGAATTAGAAAAACAAGCTACTTATTTAGAAAATATCGGAGATAATAAATATAAAGATATTGATGAAGAAATAAAAAGAAAAGCTGATGTATTAAATAATAAACAAGTATATCAAGAATATTTAAATAAGATGGAAGAATTTAATAATGAATTAGCTATTTCATCTAAAATGATAGAGAAATATGTTGAAGAAAAGGTTTAATGATTTAAATCTTTTTTTGTTAACTATATGTTAATACATTTGTTTGTGATTATTATTGACATATGTAGTATTTATTTGTTATAATTAATATTAGAATGGCTGGTGAACATATGGACTATGAACTAAAATGTGGTTATGATTATTTAGAAATTTTCTTTTCAGTTAGAGAAGAAAGATTAGAATATTTAAATAATAATTACAAATATCAAGATATATTGTTTAGGCAAAATAAAGGTAATATTCCTGTTAAAAGTGAATTGTTAAATATATATGAAAATGATAGAGAAATATTTGATAGTGTTATAGGGACTTTTTGCAACATAAGGCTTGTAAGTAATTGTTTATATGAATTTAATATTGCTGATATATATAAATTAAAGATTAACGAAATAAAGAAAATTGCAAAAGAAATTTTTAACAGATATAATGCTACTAATATATTTTTTAATGATGGAAATAAAATCTTTATTAATAAAACTGGTATAGATGAAGTAATCACAAAAATTTATGAAAGTAGAGAGCAAAGAAAATATTTAATTCAGCATTTAATTATAATAGCAAATATGTGTAATATAGTGGAACATGGCATATTAGTAAATCAAGCATTAGAATTTAAAGGTAGAGACAAGTACAATAATTGGAATTATTATCTTGATGTAGTTAATATAACTGGTGAATTATACATTTTAGTATATGATGTCGTGTCAATGACAAATGGCGAAAATCATTATAGAGTACAAAAAATAGAAAAAATAAAAAAACAGAGATTTCCACTGGGAGTACAAAAATAGCACCTTACCAGTTTCCAAAATCTCTGTTCTTGGTTATAATATAGCATAATTAAATAAGAAAGTCAATGCTTAAAAATGAAATCATAATAGTCAAAAATGAATATATAAAAGATAATATAAATGCTGATAGGCTAGAAAAGATTTATGAAAAAAGAACCCAAGTACGAATATAACTTCGTAGTTGGATTCATCTATGTTCAATATGTCATAATCTAATATAAATGTCAATTATGATATATCTAATAATAGTAATATGCAAGAAAAAGAAAAAAAATACTTAAAAATAGTTTATAATAATTATATGAGGTGATTTAATGAAGGTAATTACTAATATGTTATTTAAGAAACAAGATCTTAAATATCGAGAATTTACGGCTAAATCAATACCTAATATAAGTATAGATAAGATTATTGGAGTACGTATTCCGGGTATTAGAGTATTAGCTAAAGAAATAAAAGATTGTGAATATATAGATGAATTTCTAAATGAATTACCTCATGGGTATCAGGAAGAGAATTTGTTACATGGAATAATACTTAGTTATTATAAAGATATTGATTTATTACTTAAGAAATTAGATATATTCTTAAAGTATACAGATAATTGGGCAGTAACAGATATTATTAGTCCTAAGATATTTAAAAAGTATCCGGATAAAGTATATAAATATATTGTTAAATGGGTAAATAGTAAAGATGAATATAAAATTAGATTTGGGGTAGTTAGTTTATTACAATTTTATTTAGATGATAATTATAATAAAAATATTTTATGGTTAGTTAAAAATATTAAAAGTGAATCATATTATGTCAAGATGGCAATTGCTTGGTTTTATTCTTTTGCTTTGATAAAACAATATGATGATACGATTATATTATTTCAGGATAAATGTTTAGATAAATGGATTCATAATAAGAGCATTCAGAAAGCAATAGAGAGTTATAGAATTAGTGATGATAAAAAAGAATATTTAAAAAGTTTAAAAATAAAGTAGGTGATATTATGCCAGGATTTGTTAGCCATACAGTAATGGCTAGAGATGTATATAATACTATAGATAAAAATAAAGTTGATATAGATTATATGATTTCTTATTCTTTAGGGGGAGATTTATGTAAATATGCTAAATGTCGATATGATAGTCATCATAAAGATATGGATAAGTTTATTTATACGATGGCTGATTATATCAAAGAAAATAATTTAGTTAATAATAAAGAAATTATGGGAGTTTTATATGGACATATCTGTCATTATGTTATGGATTGTATGATTCATCCATTAGTGAGAATGATCGATAAGGTTTGTATTAAGAATAAACATAATCATACTTTAATTGAAGAATATTATGATAGTTATTTAGTTAAAGAAAGATATGAAATAGAAAAGAAAGAATACTTAAAGAAAAGAGTACTTAAGGCTAAAGCTAATAGAAAAATATCTAAGATGTTAGATTATGTTTATACGAAAGTATATAATACTCAAAAAGTATCTATTTATTATAATCTTAATTTATTATTATATAGATTATTAAGTAAGATATATATTATATTTAGTAAAGGATTTATTGAAAAGATAATTGGATTAAATAGGTTTTTAGATAATAATAAAAGTGTTGATATATTTAATGAGGATAATAAAATTATGTATAAAGATTATTTAAGAAATGAGTGTTCTAATAGTTTAATGTCTTTATATGAAGAAAGTATAGATGTAGCTAGGGAATATATTAAAAATATAAATAATTATCTGAATATTTGACAAATGTTTGTTTTTATGGTAGAGTATATCACTCGAAAGAGGGGTATTATGAATACTTTTAAGAAAGAAATAAAAAATAAAGATAATAGTGTAGATATTGTTTTTGCTAAATCAAGTGATAATTATATTGTTATTATTAATGATAATTATAAATTAATTAGATTTAATAATAGTAAAAGTACATTTAAAAATTCAATATTAGGAACAGATATTGGAATACATAGTAAAGGATTTACCAGTGTAGTAGCTATATCAATAATAATTGCGGTTGGATTAATGGCAATAATGCTTATTAATTTTAGAATATAAGGTGTAAGTATGAATATTTATTTAAAATTTAGAGAATTATTAATTCAGAATGAACTAAAAAAAGTAGAGAGTGAAATTTCTAATTTAGAAAAAGGATTAGATGCTATTACTAATAATCCATTATTAGTTAAAAATATAAAATCAAGAATGAACTTATTAATACGTAAATCTGAATTACTTGAATATGATTTATCTTTAGTCATGCAGGAAATGGATAATAGTAATAAAGATATTAAAAATAATAAATAAAGAATCGTTATTTGACAATGATTCTTTTTTTTGTTATAATTTCTTAGTCTTTATACTTTATTAATGAAGAAAGGAGAAAAATGAGTAAAATTAATATATTTAGTCTAGGTGGACTAAATGAAAATGGTAAGAATATGTATGTTATCGAAGTTGATAACGATATATTTGTTTTTGAAGCGGGGTTGCAGTATGCTGATGAGCATACGTTAGGAATAGATTATTTTATTCCTAATATTGATTATTTAAAAGATAATAAAGAAAGAATAAAAGGAATATTTTTGACACATGGACATGATGAGAATGTTGGAGCTCTTACTGATATAGTTGATGTACTTGATAATGTTAAGATTTATGGATCTAAATTTACTTTAAATATTGTTAGACATGAATTTGATAATTATAAAAAGAGTACTGATAATTTAATTGAAATAAAAGAGAATAGAATTATTGATTTTGGTAATGTTAGAATTACTCCAATTAGTTTATCACATTCAATTCCAGATAATTTAGGATTTGCTGTGTATACACCTGATGGAGTTATCTTTTATGCATCAGACTTTGTTTTTGATCAGACAATGCGTGGACCTTACAGAACAGATTTAGGAAGGCTTGCTTATGTCGGAAGACAAGGAGTTTTATGTTTAATGACCGAGTCATTATATGCGATGAATAAAGGATATACTTCACCAAATCATCGTATTAGTGGACTAATTAATAAGACACTTGCTAGAAATAAAGGAAGAATAATATTTAATGTCTTAAATTCCCATTTATATCGAATACAAGAATTATTTAATGAGGTATCAAAGACTGATCGTAAGATTGTGGTAATGGGAAAAAGGCTTCAAAATATTGTTAAATATTCATTAGAAAATAATTATTTAAAGATAGATAAAAAATTTATTGGTACTTTAGCTAATATAAATGATCCTGATGTTGTAATACTTAATTCAAATGAAAGAGAAAAACCTTATGTTAATATGATTAAAATATTAGATGGTTATGATAAATTTATTAAAATTAATAAAGATGATACGATATTTTTAGCTACTCCTATATATGAAGGAAGAGAAAAAACATTTTATAGATTATTAGATAGAATAGCGATGATTGGAGCTAATGCGGTAACATTACCACCAAAAGAGTATTTGTCATATCATGCATCTAGTGAAGACTTAATGATGATGATCGATTTAATGAATCCAAAATATTATTTTCCAATAAAAGGAGAATACTCAGAACAAGTAGCTAATGGAGACTTAGCTTATCAATTAGGTATTTCAAAGGAAAATATTATTCTTAAAGAAAATGGATATGTCGCTAGTTTTCAAGATGGGGAATTAGTTAATGACTTTAAACAAGTTCATACGGGAGTTATATCTATTGATGGAGAAAGTAGCGATGATGTTGGTGAACTTGTTTTAAGAGATAGAGAAATGTTATCAGAAAATGGGATAATTATTATTAGTGCTACTCTTGATAAGAAAACAAAACATATATTATCAGGACCTGAAATATTAACAAGAGGATTTATCTATGTAAGAGATAGTGCGGAACTAGTTGATGGAATTAAAAAGATATGTATTGAAATAATAACTAATAATGCCCATAATAATTATATTGATTATAATAAAGTTAAATTGTTAATACGTGATAATTTATCTAAATATTTAATAGATGAGACTGGTAATAAACCAATGATTATTACGGTAATCCAAGAAATAGAATAAATAACATTGTCTTATTTGACAATGTTATTATTTTTTTAAAAAAATAATTGTTATTATTCTTACATTTTGATATAATTATTTTAGATTTTATGATAGAGGTGTAATTATATGGACAATAAAAAGAAATTAATTATATTGATAGTTTCAATCATTGCTTTAATATTATTAATAATTGGTGGAACATATGCATTTATAACTTGGTCATCAAATGAGAATCAAGCAACAAATGTAGTCTTTACTGTAACACCAGATTTTAGTTGTAGTGCGGATGCGGGTGGACATATAACTAGTAATGATCGAATGCTAGCACCAACGGACTGTATGGATCCAGAGTATGCCATCCAAAGAACAATTAGTACAGGCTTAACAAATGAAAGTGATGGAAAAGTTTATTATGATTTATGGCTGGATGTCAATAACATTGGATCTGGTTTATCAGGAAGCCAAAACTTTAAATATGCTTTAACACAACAAGCTGACAATTGTGTTGCTAACCCTATAGTAACAGGTACGTTTAATGGCGTAACTAATGGTGATGTAATAACGTTACTCATAGGTATTAATAATAGTTATTTATCGAGTGCAACCGGTACTTATTATTTATATATTTGGTTAGATGAGGCTGAGACTGACATTAATACGCAAAATCAAAATTTTGATTTTTCAATAAATGGAAGATGCTCTAATATACTTTATGGTGATGCTAATGGCGATGGTGAAATTAACAGTAAGGATATAACACGTATAAATAGGTATATTAATGGTAGTACTACAGAAATAATTTATGATGCTGCCGATGTTAATGTGGACGGCGTAATAGATAGTACAGATTCAACTATTCTACAAAATTATATTAATAATAATGGAAAAAATATTATATTGGGTCCACATTAATTTTAATGAAAGTTTATATATTCAGTTATTTAAAAAAAATAAAAATCGTTTCATTTCATTGAGACGATTTTTTATCTGTATTCAGCTTTTACCATTTTAGCATGGATGACAGCCCTTTTAGTACCATCATCGGAGCAGGTTGAGAGAGTTAATATTTTATCGTTTGTGGTTAATTCTTCATTAAAGTTATAGATACTTCTATTTTTTAAGGTATCTAAGAATTCTTGATGTTCTTCAGTAGTTTCAAAGTATGTTTTTAAATAATAGACTTCGGGTTTTATTTGATAGATAGAAAATATTTTCCATATCGTGTTTGATGTTGGGGTAGATATTTTAATATATTGATTTTCTTCATTTGTGTACCATGATTCTTTTTGACACCATATTAATGAACCAAACATGGTTCTATTTATTAGATTGTGTCCATAGAGGATAGTGTTATTTCCAAAATAAGTAAAGTCATCACGATAGTCACCATAGACCCAACCACCGAAGTTACTATTTTTATTAAAGTCATGTTTTAGATAATATTCGTTATCATCTGCTTGAACAACTGAATAATTAACATTAGTGTTATTGACTTTTATCCAAGCGACTGTATCACTATTTTTTTGTAATAGTTCAGTAAAATCAACATTTAGAAAACTTATATTGGAATATTTATCATTATCAGTAGGGGTATACTCTGTTTGATCTATTTCTTCTGCTTTTTCGTTTTCTAATATTTTAGTAGCTTCTAGAATGCTGGCTGTTAGTTCATTTATTTTTAATTTTTGGACATACCATCTAGTTGAAAGAAAGATACATATAAAGTATATCGTTAAAGTAAGAGAAATCATTATTACTGGGATTATTGGTTTACCTTTATAAGTTAATTCTCTTCCTCTTTTAGGATCAATAATACACATAATACCTATAAAAAGATAGCGAGGTATAAGAGTAAAAATATTATATACACCTAGATAAAACCAACGACAAATATTAATCATTTCATATACCTCCTAGTATCTTAATTATAGCATATATTAAGAAAAAATAATATAATACTTTGAAAAAAAATAAAATAATGTTATAATATGTTGTAGTTATTGGAAAGAAGGTGAATCAAGTGAATATTAATGATATAAAAGTTGGAGATAGATTACAGATACAATGTTATAAACACGATGGTAGTTTACATAGAAGATGGGATGAAGCCGTTGTTTTAGATATATTTGATGATTATATGGTCTTTGGTAATAATAGAACAACAGTAGTTGATGCTGATGGAAAAATATGGAAAACGAGAGAACCAGCGGTAATGTTTTTCTTTAAAGATAGATGGTTTAATATAATTGGGCAACTTAAGGATTATGGAATATATTTTTATTGTAATATAGCAACACCAGCCTTGATAGATAATAGAGTAATTAAATATATTGATTATGATCTAGATTTAAGAGTATTCCCTAATGGTAGTTTTAAAATACTTGATAGAATGGAATATAAATATCATAAAAGACAAATGCATTATTCAAATAGACTTGATTTTATACTTAAATATGAGCTTGGTAATTTAATTGATATGGTAAGAGTTAGAGAAATGCCATTTGATAAAGAAACAATTAATAAATATTATGAAAAATATGTTAGTTTAGTGAAGGAATAGATTATGTTCTATTTTTTCTTTCATTTAGGACTTGAATATAACTTTGTTAATTGATATAATTATTCTAGCAATACGAAAGGAAGATAATAATGGAAGAATATAAATTGACAATGCGTAGTGAAGAAGATACTGTACATTTAGCACAAAATATTGAATCAGAGAAGTTTCCTAATATGGTAATTTGTTTATATGGTGAACTTGGTAGTGGCAAGACTGTTTTTGCTAAATCATTTGGACATGCCATGGGAATTGATGGCGTTACTTCATCTACTTTTAATATAATTAAGGAATATAATGGAGAATTACCACTATACCATATGGATGTATATAGATTAGAGGATGGCAATGTAGATAATTTAGGACTTGAAGAATACTTTGAAAAGGGTGGCGTTACCATTATTGAATGGGCTGACTTAATCAAAGATTATTTACCAGAAGAGAGACTAGATATTAAATTTAAAGTTATTGATGAAAATACTAGAGTATTAATACTTAGACCACATGGGGAAGAGTATCAACGAGTATGTGAGGATATTTTATGATAAGTTTATTTATAGATACATCGATGGCTAATGTATCTATTTCTGTTGTTAAGGATAATAAAATTCTTTCTTTAATTGAGAAAGATATTCCTAATATGCATTCAGCTTATGCGACTAAATATGTTAAAGATGCTTTAGATACGGCTAATATTGATGCGAATGATGTCGATAATATTATGGTTGTTAATGGGCCGGGATCATTTACGGGAGTTAGAATTGGGGTAACGATTGCTAAAACTTATGGATATTTAATAAAAAAAGATATTACACCAATA
Source organism: uncultured Erysipelotrichaceae bacterium (assembly GCA_902788975.1). Lineage (GTDB taxonomy): Bacteria > Bacillota_I > Bacilli_A > RF39 > UBA660 > RUG705. Next base: position 47,862 of record CADAMI010000002.1, read on the forward strand.
TCTAGTTTAAAAAGTTTGGCAATAAGTAGTAATTATAATGATATGGTTATGAGTATTATACCAGCTAATAAAAGTAGTTATTATGTTGGAATATATGATAAAGATTATAATGTTATTTATGATGAATGTTTTATGAAAAAAGAAGATATTTTAGTTTTGTGTGATAAATATAATCCTTATATTGTAGGATTAGATCAAAGTATTATTGGTAAGTATAAGATTAATAAACAGAATTTAGATATCCTTAAGATAGTTAATTATTATATGGATAAAGAAAAAGTTAATTCACATAAAATAGTTCCTAACTATTTAAAATTACCTCAAGCATTAGAAGGTAAAAATGATTAAAGAAATAGATATTATTAGTACTAATCCATTTGGGAGAAGAATTGAATATTTTATTGATGAAGAAAGTGTTGGTTATTTAGAGTATTCACTGATATATGATCGAATGGAAATAGATAATATTAAAGTTTTGGAAGAATATAGGGGACAAGGAATAGGTACTAAACTTATGGCTTATCTAGTTAGTTTAGCGATAGATTATAAGGTAGATAATATTACTTTAGAAGTAAGAGTTAGTAATGAGATAGCTAGAAATTTATATAAAAAGTTTGGCTTTAGAGAGGTAGCATTAAGAAAATACTATTACGGGGATGAAGATGGTATTTTAATGGAAAAAAATTTTATGTAGTAAGAAGGTGAAGATATGTATATTTTAGCAATTGAATCAAGTTGTGATGAAACTAGTATGAGTATTATTAAAGATGGGATAGAAGAAATATGTACAGTTACGAATACTCAAATAGATATTCATAAAAAGTTTGGAGGCGTAGTTCCAGAAGTAGCTAGTCGTAGTCATATTGAAAATGTTACAATAGTTTTGGATGAATTACTAGAAAGAAGTGGTTTTACAATCGATATGATTGATGCGATTGGGGTTACTTATGGTCCAGGATTAATTGGATCTTTAATGATTGGCCTTCAGTGCGCTAAAACAATTTCTTTGGTAACTGGTAAGCCTTTAATACCAGTACATCATATTGCTGGACATATCTACGCTAATAATTTAGAAAAAAGATTAGAATTTCCATTAATTGCTTTAGTCGTATCTGGAGGACATACTGATTTAGTATATATGAAAGAAGATTATTCTTTTAAGCGTATTGGATCAACTTTAGATGATGCCGTTGGAGAAGCATATGATAAAGTAGCTAAAGTATGTGGACTTGAATATCCTGGTGGTCCTAAAGTAGATAAATTAGCTAAATTAGGTAAAGATACATATGATTTACCATATCCACTAGATGATGATAGTTATAATTTTAGTTTTAGTGGCATAAAATCAGCGGTAGTTAATCTTGTTCACAATGAAGAACAAAGAGGTAATAAAATCAGAGTTAATGATATGTGTACTTCATTTCAAAATAGAGTAGTAAATGTTATTACAAAGAAAACAATTAGAGCATTAAAGGAATATAACTGTAATAATTTAGTTTTAGCTGGGGGAGTAGCTGCTAATAGTTATTTAAGAGAAGAATTAACTAAGGCATGTAAAGATAATAATATTAATTTTAGTTATCCAAGAATGGCATATTGTACTGATAATGGAGCGATGATTGGAGCGGCAGCTTATTATGCATATAAAAAGGGAATTATGGCTGACTTAACTTTAAATGCGGTAGCAGTTGAAACATTATATAATGAATAAGAATGTTAATAAATGACATTCTTTTATTATAATTAATAATAAAAATTAACACGAAGTTAAGTTCGTTAAAATTCCAGAAAAAGTATTGACAAATATGATTATAAATGGTATTATTAAGACACATAAGAAATTATGTATAAAAAAGTGAGTGAAGCCAGCTCTATAAATGGCAATTAAAAAAGTGAGTGAAGCCAGCTCTATAAATGGCAATTAAAAAAGTGAGTGAAGCCAGCTCTATAAATGGCAATTAAAAAAGTGGATTAGAGAAATTACTCTAATCCTTTATTCTCTATTTTATGTGAGGTGGTGCAGATGTATAAGAGTTTAAAAATAGTAAAAATTGATTCAAAGTATTGTGATTTTTTAAGACATTTTGATAATAAAGTTCCATATAATATAGGTAATAAAGAACTAAGACCATTCATTGGTGTTCTATTTAATGTTGGAAAATATGAATATTTTGCTCCACTATCCAGTCCAAAAGAAAAACATAAAAGAATTAAAAACACTTTGGATTTAATAAAAATACAAGATGGTGAATTAGGGGTAATTAATTTCAATAATATGATTCCAGTTGTGAATAATAATTATATTGAATTTGATTTAAGTAAAAAAGGTAAGGATAAATTTAATTTGTATAGAATAGAATTATTAACTAATCAATTAAGATGGTTAACTGCCAACAAAAAAATTATTTATACTAAATCAAGATTGTTATATAATTTATATAAATTTGATAAATTACCTAAGAATGTTAGAAATAGATGTTGTAACTTTCCTTTGTTGGAAGAAAAATGTATGGAATATAATGAAAGTAAGATTCCACAAGAAGTATAAATAAGAAAACTGATATTTTTATATCAGTTTTCTAGTATTTTATCAATGATACCGTAATCTAGAGCTTCGTCTGATGACATATAATAATCTCTATCGGTATCTTTTTCTATTTGTTTTAATGTTTTTTTAGTATTCTTAGCAAGAATAGTATTTAATTTTTTTCTTAGATTGATGATTCTTTTTGCGACAATGTCAATTTCAGTTGCTTGACCTTGAACACCACCTAGAGGTTGATGAATCATGACTTCACTATTAGGTAAACAATAACGTTTACCTTTTTTACCACATGAAAGTAAGAAAGCAGCCATTGATGCAGCCATACCAACACAAGTAGTTGAGACATCTGACTTAATAAAATTCATCGTATCATATATAGCCATACCAGATGTAATAGATCCACCTGGGGAATTAATATATAATTGAATATCATTTTGATTTAAACTATCTAAATACAACAACTGTGCTATTATAACATTAGCTGTATCATCATTTATTTCACCACTTAAAAGAATAATTCTATTTTTTAAAAGTCTTGAGTAAATGTCATAAGCTCTTTCTCCTTGACTACTTTTTTCAATGACAGTTGGAATTAACATAGTATCACCTAATAATATATTAAGTGATATTTTATATTTTATTATAAAAAGTATACGACAAATTTATCTAAATATGATACAATATTATTGATAATTATGAAAATAGAGAAAGTAGTTGTTGGTAAGCTTCATTGTAATTGTTATATTTTAAGTATTAATAATGAAGTTTTAGTAATAGATCCTGGTGATGATGGAAATAAAATTATTAAACTTATTGGTAATAGAAGGGTTTTAGGAATTATTATTACACATTATCATTTTGATCATATTGGAGCAGTTAATGATTTGATATTTAAGTACAATACCATTGTCTATGATAAGAATAATTTATCTGAAGGAATAAATAGAATAGGCAAATTTAAATTTGAGGTTATATATACACCCGGACATAAAGATGATTTAATAACTATTTATTTTAAAGAAAGTAAAGTTATGTTTTGTGGGGATTTTATATTTAGGGATAGTATTGGTAGATGTGATTTAGATGATGGTAGTATTTCTGATATGATAACATCTATTAATAAAATTAAAAAATATGATAAAGATGTTATTGTATATCCTGGGCATGGAGATATAACTACTTTAGGTTATGAAATAAATAATAATCCGTATTTTAAAAATTATTTATAAGGAGGTATTTATGGAATTTCTAAATAAATATAAATATTACTTGATATTTGGAATTATCTTTATAATTGGAATTATTGTCTTAATTATAGGAATTTATGCAAGAAATAATGTTGATATAGTTGATAACTATACATTATATTATATTGAATTAATGGGTGATAATAAAATTACTATCTATCAGGGAGAAGACTATTTAGAACCTGGATATAGGGGATATGATGATAATAACAATAATTTAACTAGTCAAGTAGAAGTAACTAATAATATTAATACTGATAATGTAGGAATATATAAAGTTATCTATAGTTTAAAAGATATAGTAAAGGAAAGAA
>CADAMI010000003.1 GCA_902788975.1 uncultured Erysipelotrichaceae bacterium
TTTTTACTATCTCTTCATTTATTTAATAGTAAAGACGATAAAAAATATCTAAAAACAATTTATTCAATAACTAACAATATTGAAAATAATTATAAAGTATATAAAATAAAAAAAAGAAATGGCAAACTAAGAACTATTCATGAACCTAATAAATTATTAAAACATATTCAAAGACAAATCTTAAATAATATTTTAAATAATAAAACTATTTCAAAGTATGCTAAAGCATATCACCCTGGTATCTCATTAAAAGAGAATGCTATACCTCATATTAATAAAGATTTAATATTAAAGTTAGATATCAAAGATTTCTTTGAAAATATTAATTTTATTGATGTCTATAATGCTTGTTTTTCTATTGAATACTTTCCAAAATCAGTGGGTATGATTTTAACATATCTTTGTACTTACCAGGATCATTTAATACAAGGAGCTCCAACCTCAGCTTATATTTCTAATTTAGTAATGAAAGATTTTGATGATGTAATAGGTGAGTGGTGTGATAATAATAACATTTCGTATACTAGATATTCTGACGATATGACATTCTCTGGTAATTTTAATCCCAGTGAAATAATTACTAAAGTAAGAAAAATGCTATCTAAATTAGGCTTAGAATTAAACAATAAAAAAACACATATTGTAAAGAAATCAGCTAGTCAGAATATAACTGGATTAGTAGTTAATGAAAAAGTTCAAACAAATAATAAATATCGTAAAAAAATAAGACAAGAAGTATACTATATTAAGAAGTATGGATTATCTTCTCATTTAAAGAAATTAAATATTCAAGATAAAGATAAATATTTACATAGTTTATATCCTACAAATAGATAAGAATAATCAAGAATTCATTACATATAAAAAAATAATTAAAGAATATCTTAATAATTAAAAACACTTTATACAACCATATAAAGTGTTTTCTTTATCTCTTTTTAGTTTCTGTTGACATCATACTAACTATTTCGCTTTCAATTTCATTTATGCTTGCTTTTATAGCACTTCCTTGATCAATTACCACAATTTTTCCTTCAGTAGAATATTGACCGGTATCATGAATTTCCTTTAACAAGTTTTCTCTTACTATTTCATTTATCGAAATTGTATGCCTTGATCCATCTGATGATACTAAAATAATATTTCTAGGATTATGATTTATTTCATGTATATAAATATGAGAATCAGTCATAATTCTAAAATTACTATACGCCTGCTTACACAATTCGCGAAGTATATATTTTCTTGATCTTTCATCATTAAGTATATTTGACGCTTCATAATTAGTAAAAATAAATTCACTTGCATTTTTCAAAATTGAACGATTAGGGAAAAATGAATCTGTTTGGTGAATATTTAACAAAGTAGATGGTATTGTTATTGACTCTGTTTTTAAACTAACAAAATCTAAATCACCTTTAATTTCTTCTAAACCCTCATTAAGAACAACTTTACTTATATATAAATTATTATCATTTTTATAATTGAAAAAATGCTCAAGACAAATATTTTTTAAACTATTGGGAGTTATAAGAGTCTTACCAGCAGAACCCTCAAGTATAGTATCTCTAATAAACCAATCTGTATAAAATGGACGAATTTCAGTAATCCCCTCGGGTACTTTGTATTCTAAAGTTTTTTCGCTTTCTATACCAGAAAAATAATTATATATTTCAACAATTCTATTTGTATCTCCATTAATAAAACCTTGTCCATTTTTTTCCATTATTATATTTAAATTATTAATCCAACAAACAGTACCCAAAGGTATTTTATCTTTTGTTTCAATACCTACTGCTGGAAGCTTTTTCATGAAATGATAAGGTAAATTAACATCATTAAAATCAATTTGATAATTATTAAAGAAATAATTCATTTTTTCATGACTAACAGCACTAAGTACTAATGATAAACTAAAAGCACTTTGCAATATTAAAGCAAGATTTAAATTATCATACTTTAATAATTCAACAATATACTGAATTAAATACTTTTTACCATCAGGTAATATTTGATTAAGTAATGAATCAACACCGGTAATATTGGTAGTTAATTTGTCTAAAATAATATCTTTATAATACTTTAATTCTCTACCTGCTGGAATATTTTTAAATGGACTTTCTTCTTGATTAACAATATCGATTGTTAAAATATCAAACTTAACCTCATATAAAGGTTTCAAATCTAATTCATGTCCACCATAATCATTTAAAACTAAGTATTTTATTTCTAATTCATTGATTTTGTCTAATAACATTTGTCTATTTTTAGGTGCTTTTTCTATTTTATCAATTGCTTCTAATTCTTGGTTTAAATCATCAATTTTAAGATGATTATATGCATATAGTTCAAGTTCTCTTTCTAAATATGCTATTTTGTCTATTACATCAAGATTAATATTTTTAAGTGCATATAATTTATCGGGTATAAGGATACTTACATAATAAGTTAAATCTAATTCATGTCTATTTAAAACATATTCTTGATCTGTAATATCAGGAGTATTTTGACCATAACTAAATTCTTTTTTATAAGTTTCTACTTCTTTTAAAGCAGCATAAATATTATTCTTAAATATAATAAAATTACTTGTCAAATTATATATCTCATTTAATATTGCACTTTGTTTATCTTTAGATAATTTCTTACCAGATTCACTATATATTTCCTTTAAAGCAACTAATCTTAAATGTGTTTCATTATACATTGCCTCCATTTTATCAATATATAATTTAATTTTTATAGGATTAATTCTTTGTTTAAGCCATAATTCATCCTTTTCATAATCTTTCATTGTATCAAGATTATAATTATTATCATGGTTAATTACTAATCTCCCAAATAACTCAAAATTCATAAGCATTTCTTGACTAAAATCTTTTGAACTAATATTATGACTAGTAAAATGTTTCTTTTGTGCTAATATTTCTAAATAATTATCTTTATATTCATCTAATTCTTTAATTTTATCATCATCTAAACAATCACGCATTGGAACAGATACTAAATCAGTAGGTAAAGCTAGACCATAATTCTTAGTTTCAGATTTAAATATTTTTTTTATTAATTCTTTTAAATTCATATATCATCACCATAACTTACTACTAATTACATTATAACATAAACTATTTTATAAACAAATATTAATACTACTAATTATAGACAAAATATTATATTATATTAATACCAACAGGAACATTATTATTTATTGGTGATAATTGGTATATTGCATGCAACAATGGTAACATTATTAATTCATGCGTATTAACATTTGATAAAAAAGCAATTATTGAATATGAAGTAACCAAAAAAGAAATAAAAGAAAAATACTTGCTTAATTATGAAGACGTATCATCACAAAATAATACTCCCTATACAAAAGTAAAGAGTATAAATAAATAATTATAAAGAGGAATTTATCTTAAATGATAGATTACTCTTTTATAAATATGATATAATAATTAAGGATGTGATTAAAATGGAAATAACAATCGATATAGATGCACTTAGAAATGATTTAATTAATTACTTTGGCTCTGCTATGCAGTATAATAAAGTAGCCATGATGGATTTAATTAAAGTAGAACAGGCTAGTGATAATGAAGTAGTTAATATTGCTTTAAAGAATGGTTTTAACTTATATGATTATGAAATTAAAGGAAAGAGAAGATAATATGGATATAACTAGACCAACAATTATGGAAATAGATTTAAATGCCTTAGATCATAATATAAATGCAATTCAAAATAAAGTTGGGCCTAATGTTAAATTAATGCCCGTAATTAAAGCTAACGGTTATGGAACTTACATAAATAAAAGATTAGATTTTTTAAATAAATTCGATATTGTTGCCGTTGCAACGGTAGATGAAGGCGTTGACTTAAGAAACATTGGTTATGAAAAAGAAATCTTTGTTTTAAATCAGCCATATTATGAAGAAATAACTAAAATTATTAATTACAAATTAGTGGTAGGTATCAGTTCTTATGAATTTGCTGAAAAATTAGCCGAAACTAATAAAGAAGTAACCATTCATATTGAAATTGGTACTGGTATGGGTAGAACTGGTATTCATCCATATAAAATAGAAAAATTTATCGATTCACTATCATCTAATATTAAAGTTGAAGGTTTATATACCCATTTTTCATCTGCTGATATTGATCCTGAATATACCAGGAAACAATTAGCTTCTTTTAAATATGCTGTAAGCATTGTTGAAGCTAAATTAGGAAAAATGAAATATCTCCATACAGCAGCATCTAATGCCATCCTAAATTATCCTGAAACATATTTTAATTTAGTAAGACCAGGTATTATCTTGTATGGTTATTCTAGTGAAGAAGATACTTATAAAAAAATTGATATTAAACCCATTGCTAAATTAAAATCAAAAATTACTTTCTTAAAAGTGGTTGAAGCAGGAACAAGTATTGGTTATGGTAGAAGTTATATTACCAACAAAGTTACTAAAGTAGCTACTGTTCCTATCGGTTATGCTGATGGCTTCAGAAGGACATTCTCTAATGGCTGGTGTGTTCTTATTAATAATGAGAGAGTTCCTATTATTGGTAAAGTATGTATGGATAGTTTTATGGTTGATGTTACCAATCTTAAAAATGTTAACATAGGTGATGAAGTAATTATTTGGGATAATAATAATATAACTTTAGAAGATTTAGCTAATAAATGTGATACGATTAACTATGAAATATTATCGACAATTAGTGCTAGAGTACCTAGAAAATTTATTAAATAAAAAGAGGTGTATATGAAAAAAATAATAATTACCATAATAATCTTTCTATTATTAATTTTAACCTTATACATTTTTAACTATATTCCCCATAAAATATATACGAATGAAGACTTTAATATCAAAACATATATTAGTAGTATCGATAATGATAATGATGGTATTGATGATCAAACTGATATCTTAAATAATGCTAGAGATTACATTTCCAGAAAACCTAAATATAAAAGTAAATATTATAGTACTGGTTATCCAGATGATAATTATGGTGTCTGTACTGATGTTGTAGCTTATAGTTTAAAAAATGCTGGTTATGACTTAATGGAATTAGTAAATAATGATATCAATGATAATAAAGATAAATATAATATTAAAACCATTGATAAAAATATTGATTTTAGAAGAGTCGTTAATTTAAAAGTATATTTTGATAATCATGCGATATCATTAACTACTGATATTAATAAAATAGCTGATTGGCAAGGTGGCGACATCGTTGTCTTTAAAAAACATATTGGTATAGTTTCAGACAAACGTAATAAAAATGGTATTCCATTTATTATTCATCATGCTAATCCATTTCAAAGAAGTTATGAAGAAGATATCCTAGAAAATAGAACTGATATTATCGGTCATTATCGTATCAGTTAATACTTGATTATTAACATAAAGTATGCTAAGATATTATCTGCCATTGGAGGTATATAATAATGGATAGTCAAATTGAAAGATTTAATTATAGCAGATTAACAAATGAAATGAATGTAGATGATAAAATAAAATATTTAAAAACAGTTAAAGCTAATCTTTTAGCCAGAGCTTACGTCCACTCACTAATTGGTAATCTATATATTAAATTATATAATCATAGTGGTTATGCTAACGAAGTTGTTAAAGATGAATTATTAGATAATTATTCTTATGAAGCTACATCAAGCATAATTCCTTTCTTTAAAGAAAATGATCTTATAATTAGAGGTTTACTTGTTGATGATTGGAGTAGATATTTTAATCATAGCTGGATAAGCTTTACCTTACATAATAAAGAATACATCTTTGATCCAGCCTTAAATTTAATTGTAAAAAAACAAGACTATGAAGAAATCTTCACACCAGATAGAATTGGAAGCGTTTCTTCATACCGAGTAAAAACTGATTTGTTAGATACCCTTGCAAATGGAAAAGAAAATCAAGATGGTTTCATCGAAGTTAACAAATCAAATGACATTAATAGTTCATTTTATAAAGCAGATATGCAAATAAAAGGTGAAGCTATTAATCGTAAAATTTTAACCCTTACTACCAAATATAATCAAAAATAATTATACAAACTAATTGTTTGTATTTTTTTATGTTATAATTTTTTTAGGAAGTGGTTATATGATACTTATGGTAAGTGGTAGAACAGATATTGTTGCTTTTTATTCTGAATGGTTTATGAATCGTTATTATGTAGGCTATGTCGATGTCAGGAATCCTTTTAATCCTAAACTAGTAAGCCGTATAAATTTTGATAATGTTGATCTTATTATGTTCTGTACTAAAAATCCTATTCCTATCGTTAATGATTTAAAAGAAATAAATAAACCAATTCTATTTCATGTAACCTTAACTCCATATAATAAAGATATTGAACCAAATGTTCCTGATAAAAAGAAAGTAATCGAAGCTATAAAACAAATATCACAAATAATAGGCCCAGATAATATTTTTATTAGATATGATCCAATATTTTTAAATGATAAATATAACCTTGATTATCATGAAAGAGCCTTTAATAAAATGTGTCAACTATTAAATGGCCATGTTAAACATATAATTATCTCTTTCATTGATGATTATAAAAATGTTAGAAAGAATTATAAATATCTAAATTATAAAGAATTAACCGAAGAAGATTATAAAACTATTGGCGTGTCTTTTAGTAAAAGTGCTAAAGAAAATAATATGACTGTCCAGACTTGCTTTGAAGAGAGAAATCTTACAGAGTATGGCTTTATTAAAGAAGATTGCTTATCACACACACTTGCCTATAAATTAACCGGTAAAACATTTAATACATGGAAGGCTAGAAAAGGTAATAAATGTAAATGCGTTGAAATGGTCGATATTGGTGCCTATAATACCTGTAAACATCTTTGTAAGTATTGCTATGCCAATTTTGATGAAAAAGAAATAAATAATAATGTCATAAAACATAATCCAAATTCTTCTCTTTTAATTGGTGAATTAAATAAAGATGATATTATCAAAGAAAGAATTAAATAAAATGTTTAACTTTCAAATAATTAATCCATAATATTATTGGAGGAATAAATATGACACAAAAAGAATTAGCTTATCTTGAAGATGCTATTGGTCATGAAAAAACTATTATTGCCATCTGTCAAGAATCAATAAAATACTTACAAGATGAATCTTTAATTACATTTATTGAAAATGAAATACCTAAACATGAACAAACTAAAAGAGATCTAATGCATATGTTGGAGGTAAAAGCCAATGAATGATAAATTAATAATGGAAAATTATCTATTAGTTTTAAAAAGTACCATTGAAGTATATATACATGGTACTCTAGAAAGTTCAAATAAAGATATTCGTGAGTTACTTCATAAAGGCCTAAATAGCACTTTAACTCATCAAGCCAACACTTATGACTTAATGGCTGAATATGGTTTTTATCAAGTTAATAATATTATGCCACAAACTATTAACCAAACTTTAACTAAAATAAATAGTCAAAACTAATATTTTAGTTTTTTTCTTTTCATAGACATTTCTTTCTTACTATGATACAATTAAATTATATTTGGAGGGTATCATGGTTAAGAAAAAAGAAACAGAAAAAGTCGTTAAAAAAAGTAGTAAGGAAACAATTAATATTGAATCACTAAAAGAAGAATTAACGGAGTATATTGATAAATCTATAAAAAAAGAATTTATCTCTGAATTAGAAAAATCTTATAAAAGAACAATTAGAGAAAAAAATAAAAAAATAATTATTAAAAATATGTTTATTACCGGCTTATTATTCATTATAGTTTGTTTAGTATTTATTATGAATAAAAATAATTATTTTGATAAATTCTTTATCGAAGATAATAATACTAAACAAGTAAAAGTTACTAAAACAAAAGAAGAAAATACTAATACTGAAGAAGAACCAACATTAGATGAATTAAAAGAAGAATACTCTTATCTATTAGATAATATTTATATAAATGAAAACTCTAGTTATTTATCAGATTATTATAATGGTAATTTAACTAGTGAATTAAAAAATTATCTAACTCTTAATTTTTTAGATATTGATTCTTTTCCTCAAGAAGATAACTATCAAATTATTGATAAAGAATCTTTTACTAATGAATATCAAAAGCACTTTAATGATAAATATCAAAATAAAACATTTAACTATAATGGTAATTTAATTCGTTATATTAATAAATTAGATTCTTATTTATCAGATGATATAATCAATAAGAATAGTACCAATATCATAAGAGAAATAACTGATATTAAAGTATCAGATGATAAAGTATTAATAACTACAACTGAAGCTCTATCTTATGATAATAAACTATATAATATTATTACTAACGAAGAAATATCAGATGATATTAATGACCTATTATCATATACTGATAAATTAAATACTGTTACTTATACATTTGAAGATAATAAATTAATAAGTATTAAATAAAGGATGATTATTATGAAGTATATAATATTAATCCCTGCCTATGAGCCTGATAGTAAACTATTAAAATTATTAAGAGAAATCAATAATAAGTATCCCGTTGTTGTAGTTAATGACGGTTCAAATAAAGCCTATAAAGATATTTTTAATGAAGTAAAAAAATATGCCCATCTCTTATCATATGATAAAAATATGGGTAAAGGCTATGCCTTAAAAACAGGTTTAAATTATATTGAAGATACTTATGATAATTATATTGTCGTTACCATGGATGCCGATGGTCAACATACTTTAAATGATGCCATAAGATTATGTGATTATGTTAAAGAGCATAAAGATACATTAGCTCTAGGTAAAAGATATTTTACTAAAAATACCCCTATAAGAAGCCGTATCGGTAATTATATAACCAGAAAAGTATTTAAATTAGTAACTAAAAATAAAATATATGATACTCAAACTGGTCTTAGAGCTTTCTCAAAAGAATTAATTGATTATATGATAAACATACCAGGGAATAGATATGAATATGAAATGAATGTCTTACTAAATCTAAAAAAAGATAATATTAAACATACAGAAATACCTATCGAAACTATATATCTAGATCATAATAAATCATCCCATTTTAACTCATTAACAGATTCATATAAAGTATACAAAGAAATATTTAAATGGTATAAGAATAACAAAAACTAGAACTAATTAATAACAAATAGTTCTAGTTTTCTATTGTTACAAAATATGTTAAATTCTTTAATTTCTTAAATAGACAGAAATAATCATCTTCATATAGAATTTCATAATTACTATCATTTTTTAATATTTCATAAAATTGATTATCTTCTTTATATATTAATACGTGGGTAATTTTATAAAATTCAAATTTTTCTTGATAATTTCTACCTATAAAATGAAAATCATCTAAGATATCATAATCTAATCCACTAAATTGTTTCGTATATAAATCAGCTCTTGAATCGATGAATACCGGAATATTATTTAACATTAAATAACTACCAAAATTATATTCATTAAATATCCGCATACTATCAATATCAATATTTTCTTTAATATATTTAACCGCCTCTATTGGATATACCTCTTTATCGATATAATCTTTACTATTTTGAAAGTTAAATAGAAGACTACTACCAATAACTGCTATCATAAAACTAATAATAATTACTACCTTTTTATTAAAGAAATTCAAAACTGGTTCCATAGAAAGATCATATTTATCTAAAAACATGGTAAATATTCTGACAAAACAAATCGTTCCGATTAAGGCAAGGAGAGCAATATGTCTAACGGAAATAATTGACATTAAAACTAATCCGCATTCCATAAATAAATCTCTTAATTTTGCCTTTGAGAAGAAAGCAAAAAAGATAGTTTCAATCGCAATAATAAGGGTAAATGGACTATTAGCCCAACTAATCATTTGATGCTCTAGAATATATTTTTGACTATTGCCCATAAATGTTTTAATAAAATAAGTATATGGTGTTAATCCAATCGGAGTAATTAAACCAGTTAATAAACTTAATAACATAGTAACAAATAAATATTTAATATTATTATTTTCTTCAAGAATCATTCTCGATTTTAAATACTTAATAAATATATTTTCTTTTTTTAATTTAATCTTTTTACATATCTTAGTAATTATATATTCAGCTAAATATGGTAAATACACAATGAAGTAGAATGGCCATACCGCTACATGAACATTGCATATAATTAAGGATACTAATAAGAGGCCAATTAAATTTCTCTTATTACCATTTTTTAAGAAACTTTCAATAAAATATATTTCAAGAGCAAATAAGATAAAACTAACTAACTGAGCCCTTGCTGTTGCAAAACCACTTATTGCTAACATACATAAAAATACTCCAAGAGCGGACATTATATAATTATTAGTAATCTTTAAATTAATTTTAAAAACAATCATTAATAAAATATATAATAATATCATTGATGATATATATATACCTGTATAACCCAAGTTATGATAAATTAAATAAATAAATACATCATATAACCAATGTGGATATGTATAAGCTAGTCCCGTATGAAATGAAAAATGATCCATCATATCTATACCATTATTTATAATTAATTCACCAATCTTAATCGTATAAAAGGTATCATTCTGTAATGTTTTTCTAACAACTGCTATGACTAAAATAGCTATCCATACCATAAACATATATTTAAATTTTTTCTTCTTATCCATATATATCACCATCTAAAATATATCATATAAATACTTATATAACAACTAAATTGACATATTTTTTACTTACATAAAAAAGGAAAATATGCTATAATTTATATGAAACGAGTAGCCGAAGGCGTAAGTCCAGTTTGCTATTCTTTTTTCTTTATAAGGAGGAGAAAAAATGTATAAAATAAATGATTATATAATATATAAAAGAGAAGTATGTAAAATAAATGATATCTTACCTAAATTCTTTAAAGATAATGATTATTATTTATTAAGTCCCTTATCTGATGATACACTAACAATAAAAGTACCCGTTAATAATAAAGAAATACGTAGTCTAATTACTAAAAAAGATATTGATAAAATTATAAATAAAATACCTGATATCGAACCAGTTAATAGTGATACGAAAACGTTAGAAAATACTTATAAAGAATTATTAGCATCTGGTACTCATGAAGATTTGATTAAAATAATTAAGACAACATACTTAAGAAATAAAGAAAGAATTGATAATAATAAAAAGACTACTGATAAAGATAATTATTATTTTAATTTAGCTGAAAAATATCTTTATCAAGAGTTTCAAATTGTCTTAAATTTATCTTATGAAGAAGCTAAAAATTATGTTATTAATAAAGTAGCAAAATTATCTAAATGATTTTTTAACATAATAAATATGGTGGATTGTTACATAAAATATATTAATTATACTGGCAATAATAAACCCCCACATACCCATAAATATAGGTAGAATAATTAATAAAATATTTTTAATTATTGCTCCTTTTAATGTCCCTAACATAGCTGTTTTAGCCATCTCAGCCGCTTGCATATAAGAAGTAAGTGGTCCTTGAATATAATGCATTAAAAATAAGGGAGCCACTATTCTGATATAACCAACACCTTGAGTAGTGTTATAGATAAATTTAAGCAGGATATCTGGAATAGTCATAAAAAACATGGTAAAAAATATTCCTACGAATAATGAAATAGTTATCGCTTGGCGTAACTTTTTTTTCGTATAAGCTATTTTTCCTTTAGCAAGTCCATTCGACACGACTGGAAGAAGAGAAGTAGATATGGCCATAGTAAAGAATGATGGAATCAATAGTAATGGGAAAACATATCCAGTAATTATTCCATATTCTGAAACAATATAACTATTATCATATCCACATCTTAACAATATAAAGGTAAGAATTACTGGTTCTAAGAAATATGATATAGAACCAATAAATCTACTTCCCGTAGCACTAAGAGATATATTTAAAACATCTTTAAATATTTCTTTATCGAGTTTTAAATCATTTAAATTTATCTTTTTACTAGGTACAAATAATATTAAACATATAATCGATGAAAATTCACTAAATATATTGATAAGTACTACCCATAAAACCGCTATTTTCATGCCATATACCATTAATTTAGGTATCATAAAAATAATAAATAATAACCTAACTATCTGTTCAATAACATTAGATACAACATATGGAGTCATTCTTTCATTACCATAAAAATATCCTTTTAATATTGAAGACATACATATAAAAGGTAAGGTAAAACTAATTCCCATAATTGGTAAATATGTATCTGGATTATTAAGTAAATGATTACTAATAAATGGTGCTAATAATATTAACAATATCATTAAAATAATATTATAAAGGATACTTACTGGTATTAGTGATAAGACCACTTTCTTTCCTCTTTTACCTTCCGCTACTACTTTACTAATCGATGTTGGTAATGACATAGTACATAAAGTAATAAATAAATTAAATGTAGGCATTATTAACATATATAAGCCAATACCATTACCACCAATACTTCTTGTTAAAAATATTTTAATCACCATGGCCATTAATTTCGTAATAGCTCCACCAATAATTAAAATCATTGTCGATTTAATAAATTTACTTTTCATAATAAAGTATATGTTTAAAATCAAACATTATCATTGAAAATAGGATGATAATATGCTATTATATAAAGCCAAGAAAAAGGTGATAGTATGAATATGACTTTATTACCTAAAGAGTTTGCTTTTGGTAAAAATAAATTAGAAATATTTAAAAAAACAGTGCTTGGAGCTAGTATTACTGACTATGCACTTCTTTGCGGTGGAAAATATGATTGGATGGTTAAATCAAAAATTGATGTAATAGATAAAATTTTTGACAGAGTAAATCTTTCAGTTGATGTTGTAAATGTACGTGGAGAATGGGAAACAAGAGATAGATACTGTGCACGCAATGTAGGAATTCGTCCTATTGTCTATTACAAAGATATAGAGTCAGAAATAATAAAAAAACATATAAATGCGGCTGGCATCCTAGAGATAGAATATGGTATGTATCCAACTTATGTTGTAAGGGATGAATTGGCCAAAAAACTGGATAAACTTTATCACGAAGAAAAATTAACTCATAGTACTCAATATACGACAACAGTTGATTCACCAGATAGTATTTTTCAAGAGAGAAAGTGGAATAATAGTTTTTTATTTAATGGAGAAAAATATGTACATTGTCAAGCCGATGTCGATGAAGATATTAATATTATATTATCAGATGGTAGTTTAATCATAAATGAAAAGTTTTATTGGGTGCGCGTAGAGCCAATAGAATGGTTAGTAGATACAAAAACAGGAATAGCAATTTCAAAATATATAATTGCCAGTGGCGAAGAACCTAGATTTATAGATTATTTATTAAAATATTATCTTCAAAATGAAATTCGAATGTTTGATTATAATCAAAAATATAATAAAATAATAGAACAAAAGAAGATAGATATAACTAGTAACCAAAAAACTAATGAAATATTAAAAATAATAGATGAAATAACCAAATATCAAAAATACTATCATGGTAAAATAGATATTGACACAAAAGTAAACAGTTTAATAACTGAATATAATAATAAAATAAATAATGTATTAACTAATAAAAGTATTTTAACATTAGAAAATAATGATAAAGAATCATTATATCTAAAACTAATATCTAATTTAAATGAAATATTAGATGGCTTAAAACTAAATTACGAAAATAATAAAGTATATCATAATATTTTAGAATTATTAGATAATTGTTTATTAATTATTGAAAATAAAGATAAAGAACCAAAAACAGAATTAGAAAAAGATCTTAAAACAATAACTAATATCATTATTCCTTATCTAAATGATAATTATAGTTTATCTAAATTAAAAGAAATATTTAGTTTAGAAAAAACAAATATTACTATGTCGCTAGAAAATATGGCTAATTTAAATAGTAAGATAAATGGTAAGTATAAATCCATTATTGATTTTGAATTAAGTATAAGAATTAAATTACAAGTCTTTTTAATGGATATTTATAAAAATATCATTGATAGAGATATATCTAATGAAATAATTAAAAATTATAAAGATATTGCCTCAAATAACTATAAAGAATCAAGCTATAGTATTGTTAAAGTATATTTAAATACCTTAAATGAATTATCTGAATATATTAAAAAGAATGGTAATCAAGATGAGATAAATGAATTAAATACTATACTAAGTCATATCAATACTGAAAATGATTTAAATACTACGATTAATAATTTAATTAAAGTATTAAAAGTCTTATATATGATTAAATTTAAAATTGATGAACGATTAAACAATGCTAAATTAATCGAAGAATATACTATAAGTATTCCTAAAGTAAAAACTAGAAGCATATAAAAAGAAACTCAAATGTTTCTTTTTTTTTGACACTTTTTTAATTATTTTATGTCAAATCAAAAAAATTTACTTTAAAAAAAAGTAAAGTGGTATAAATTTCTACAATATTATTTATGAAGGAGGAAAAAATATGAGTAACGTAGAGGAATTTAAAGAAATAGTTTTTGATAATATTAAACATATCAACAAAGAAGGAAAAGAATTTTGGTGTGCAAGAGAACTAATGGTCGCTTTAGAATATAAAAGATGGGATAAGTTTAATGATGTAATAGAAAATGCAAAAATAGCATGTCAAAACAGCAAGAATTTGACAAATGACCATTTTTCCCATGTGGGAAAAATGGTTGATATTGGCTCAAACACAAAAAGAAAAATTAGTGATTATAAATTATCTCGTTACGCTTGTTATTTAATAGTTCAAAATGCAAATCCAAGAAAGAAATCGGTTGCTTTAGGTCAAACATATTTTGCTATTCAAACAAGACGTCAAGAATTAAGTGAAAGAGAATATAGTTCATTATCAGAAGATGAAAAAAGATTTTACCAAAGAGATTTAACTAAGAAAGGTAATTATTCATTAAATAAGACTGCTGCATCAGCTGGTGTAAAAAATTTTGATCAGTTTCATAATTCGGGATATAAAGGATTATATGGTGGAGAGACAGCTAATGATATAGCTAAAAGAAAAGGTTTAAGATATCGAGAAGATATACTTGATAATATGTGTAGTGATGAATTAATTGCTAATTTATTTAGAATCTCGCAAACGGAACAAAAATTAAAAAAAGAAAATATAAAAAATGAAAAAGATGCCAATAACACTCATTACGAAGTAGGTAGTAAAATCAGAAAAACAATTAAAGAACTAGGCGGAACTATGCCAGAAGATTTTTCGACTCCTGAAAAAAGTTTAAAACAATTAGAAAAAGAAACAAAACTTTTAAACGAAAAAAAATAATTATTTTAGGCAATAAAATAAATGTATGTGGCAGTAAAGAAGTTGCTTAATATTTAGAATGATAAGAAGTATAAGTAAATAAAATTTTAAAGGGGGCGAATTTTGTCCCCTTTAAAAATAATATAGGTAGTAATGATTTAAAATATCTTCATAAAATATGTAATTCAATAATTTTAACATTCACAAAAAATGGAATATATCAAAAATCAACTAAATCCATATATAATGGATTTTTTTAATAATAACAATGCCATAGGCCTAACCATATAATAATTCTAATATTTACAATTAGTTATATAATTTTAGTAATATTTAACTATTTTGTGTTATAATTATATAAAGAAAGAAAGTGATTGTTATGTATCATTTTATTGGTATAAAAGGAGCAGGTATGTCTGCTTTAGCCGTAATATTAAAACAATTAGGTTATGAAGTAAAAGGAAGTGACTTAGATAAACATTTCTTTACTGAAAGTGAATTAATTAAAAATAATATTAAAATGACTCCATATAATGAAGAAAATATCTATGAAGGATTAATAATTATTAAAGGAGCCTCAATTACTGATGATAATGTTGAATTAATTAAAGCAAAAGAATTAAATCTAGAAATAATCGGTTATGAAGAAATGTTAGGTAAACTAACAAGAGAATATAATACAATCTGTATTGCTGGATGCCATGGTAAAACAACTACTACAGCCATGATGAGTCAAGTATTAAATAATATAATTGGTATTAATTATCTAATCGGCGATGGTACTGGCTATGCCAAAAAAGATAATAAATTCTTTGCTTTAGAAAGTTGCGAATATAAAAGACATTTCTTAAATTATTTACCATATTATGCCGTTATTTTAAATATTGATTTAGATCATGTTGATTATTTTAAAGATATTGATGATGTTATCTTAGCTTATCAACAATTTGCTAGTAGGGCTACTAAAATGGTTATTGCTTGCGGCGATGATGCGAATGTTCATAAAATGAAATTAAATAAAAAAATAGCTTATTTTGGATTAAATGATAATAATAATATCCGTGCTATTAATATTAATTATTCTAAAGATGGCACTAGTTTCGATGTTATTGCTGATAATAATCTATATGGTCATTTTGATTTACCAATATATGCCTCTCATCAATTATTAGATGCCTTAGCGGTTATATCTGTATGTTTCTATGAAAATTTAGATAGTAATGAAGTCGAAAAATATTTTAAAGACTTTACTGGTGCTAGAAGAAGATTTACTGAAACTATTGTTGGTAATAATATAATTATTGATGATTATGCTCATCACCCTAATGAAGTAAAATCAACCATTAATGCCATTAAGCAGAAATATCCTGATAAAGAAATTATCGCTATCTTTCAACCACATACTTTTACTAGAACCAAAGAATTTGCAAGTGATTTAGCTAAAGTCTTTAATGAAGTAGATGCGACTTATATTATGGATATCCATCCAGCCAGAGAAAAACAAAAAGACTATCCAGATATTACCAAAGATATTATTATTAATAAACTTAATAATGGTTATCCAATCAATATCGATGAAGCAGATAAACTAAACGTATATAATAATGCGGTATTTATCTTTATGTCACCAAACGACATCTCTAAACTAGAAGATGACTTAATTAAACTAAAGAGTAACTTTTAGTAAACCACAAGATTAATTTATAAATTTATAAAAAAAGTTTTACGAAAAAAAAGTAAAACTCTTTTTTTGCGTGTATATAATTTATGAGGAGGTAAGAAAGATGTCAAAAAAAATAATAGTCATCCAAGATGGAATTAAAGAGTGTGGCAGTGCCTGTCTATTATCGATTATTAGATATTATGGTGGTAATGTTCCTATGCAAGAATTATTAAGACTAACTAATACAACCAAAGATGGAACCACTTTTTATGACATAAAAGAAGCAGCTTATGAAATAGGCCTTTCAGTAAAAGGATACAAAGTAGAAAATGCTAGCAAACTCTACGAACTAACAAAGCCATTTATTAGTCAAGTAATCATTAATAATTATCTTCATTTTATAGTTGTCTATAAAATAGATAATGATAATGTTACTATTATGGATCCAGCTAAAGGAATGGTCAAAATGTCCCTAACTGAATACCTAAATATATATACTGGTAATATTCTTCTATTTGAGCCCTTCAAAGAATTACCTAAGTATAATGAATCCAATTATTTAAAAAGTGTTATTAAATCAGTTATAAATAGTAATAAATATTTAATTATAAATTTAATAATTTTAACTATAATTACTACTATCTTTACTTGTCTATATAGTTGTTATTTAAAAATAATTATCGATAACTATCTATCTCAAAGTACTTTTAAAATATTAATTATATCAATTATCTTTATAATTATTTATTTAATAAAAGTAATTAGCGAATACTTCCGTAATAATCTTTTAATATATCTAAATAAAAAGATAGATTTAACGATCATTACTTCCATCATAAGAAAAATAATCTTACTTCCTTATAGTTATTATAAGAATAAAACAACTGGTGAAATGATTTCTCGTATTAATGATCTTTTATATCTAAAAAATATTATTACTAAAGTAATAACTACAATCTTTTTAGATTTTTTCTTATCATTAACAATTATTATTATTTTATTTAAGATAAATACATCTATGACATTTATGTTATTTATAATAACTATTATCTATTATTTAATATTTATTTCATACAAGAAAATAATCGAAAAATATACTGAAAAAATTCAGATTAGTAGTGCTTTAACTAACTCACTTTTAACTGAATCTATCAGTAGTTATGAAACAATTAAAGGATTATCTCTTGAAGAATCCTTCATTAAAAAAATAAATAAAAAATACGAAACAACAATTAGCAATAATTTATTATTAAATAAAAATATTAATCTAGAAAATCTTTTAAAAAGCTTATTCGAGGGAATTATTATAATTTTTATTCTATATCGAGGATTTACATCAGTTATAAATAATACTCTTTCTTTAGGAAGTCTAATTACTTATAATACCTTAATATTATATTTTTTAACCCCCATTAAAAACATTTTAGATTTTTATAAAGAATTTTATTATATTAAAAATAGTTTAATCAGAGTTAATAATTTAATAAATTATAAATATGAAAGTTTAGACACAAAACAAAATCTTATTATTCATGGTAGTATCCACATAACTAATCTTAATTATAGTTATAATAAGCATTATTCTGTTTTAAACAATCTTACGCTAGATATCGAAGAAGGGAGTAGAGTATTAATTTTAGGTTCTAGTGGTAGTGGTAAATCAACTATATTAAAGTTATTATATCGATACTACGACATTAAGAATAATAGTATATTTATTAATGATAAAGATCTATTAAATTATAACATAGCTGATCTTAGAAATAATATAACTTATGTTTCCCAGAATGAATATCTATATACCGACACTATAAAAAACAATATTATTTTAGATAGAAATATTCCAGAAAGCAAGTTTATTATGATCTGTAAATTACTCTATATAGATGATTTTGTTAAGGACAAGCCCTTATCATATAATTTTTTAGTCGAAGAAAATGGTGCTAATTTATCAGGAGGTGAACGACAACGAATTATCTTAGCCCGATCATTTTTAAAAGAAAGTAATTACCTTTTTATTGATGAAGGATTAAATGAAATTGATATTAATTTAGAAAGAAAAATACTTAAAAATATTTTTCTCTATTATCGTAATAAAACCATAATTATTATTTCTCACCGGACCGATAATATGGATTTATTTGATAATGTTATCTATTTAGAGAGAGGATTTATTACTAAAAATATTAAAAGGAGGAATTAATGGAATTAACAAATCAAGAAATGTTAAAAATTAACGGTGGCTCTTGGTATGTCATCGCAGGAATTGGGGCTGCCTTAACCTATATAATAGGTATTCTTAGTGGCTTTACTAATCCAAGTCGTTGCAATAATTAGAAAGGAGGATATATGCAAGTAAGAGAACTTAATGAAAAAGAAATGTTAAAAATAAATGGCGGAGCCTTGACGTCTTCATTTATAAATGCCATTAACAGTGTTATAAACACCTTATTTGAATTAGGTAAAGAAACCGGCAGCACCTTAAGACGATTAATACAAGGTAATTATTGTCCTATGAACTAAAAAATAGAAGTGTAGATTAATATCTACACTTCTATGAATATGTATATTTATTAACTATAAGTTAAAAAGGAGGTCAAATGAAAAAAATAATTATAACTAGTTTTCTTATTATTTGTTTAACTGCCTGTCATAAAACACCTAAAGAACAAGTGTTTGAAACAAAAATAGAAAACAATAATGCGGTTATTAAAACTGATAAAGATTTGCCAAAAGAAGAATTATCGGAAAATAATGAAGAAGATAATTCAATAAATAAAGAAATAAAAGAAGAAAACCACCCTGAAAAAGAAGAAATAACAATCGATAAACCTAAACCAATTATTGAACTACCAACTATTCCTATTATTGAAGAACAAATTGATTCAGTAGATGAAGAAAGTCTTGACTATTCGATTCATAAAGGAAGAATTGATTGTCAGGATGAAGCATCGTGTATGGATAAATCAATTCCCATCCAATTTAAGTATAAACAATCAATTTCTAACGTTTTTTATCTTGAAGTAATCTCTAAAAAAGATAATATTTTAGGTTATTTTATCGAATATAACTTCAAAGAACATAAATATCAAAATAATGAAGAATGTCTTTTAATTGGCAAAGATATTAAAGATGCCTTACCAGATAGAGTAGTTAGTTATGAATGCTCAGCTGATGGTATCTTAAAAATAAATACTGATTATGGAAAGGAGTAATATGTTAAAGAAAATAATAATAATTATAACAACTATTTTATTAATGATAAATTGTGTATATGCAGATATTAATGATAGCAAACTAGTAAAAAATAGATATGATAATATTTATGCTGTCTATGATGCTCCGGATAGAGTTCATTTATATTATGCTCAGAAATATACCCTAAATGATATAACAGCTTACTGTATTGAACCAGGTCTTGGTATTGATACTGATACCTATTCTTCGACAACCGATTGGTCACTTACTAACTTAGATAGCGATACGATTAATGCTATTCGTTTGATTGCTTATTATGGCTATGATTATCCTGAACATAATACAATGAAATATTATCTAGCCACTCAAGAATTAATATGGCGAAAAATTGCTAATCGTGACGTTTACTGGATTGAAGGAACCGATAAAGATGGTCCAAGAATTAACATTGATAATGAAAAAAACACCATTATTGAATTGGTTAATGAACATACCAAAGTTCCATCTTTTGATAACAAAACAATCAATTTATCATTAGGTGAAAATAAAATTATCGAAGACACTAACTATGTCTTAAATAATTATGAAATATATTCATCTGATATAAGTGATGTTAAAATTGATGATAATAAACTTGTTATAAATATAACTAAACCAAAGAAAAATGCTGAAGTAAGATTAATAAAAAAGAATTATACCACTAAAGTAGCCTTAATCTATTATAGTGGTAATAATCAAAAACTAATTCGTTCCGGAATTCTAGATCCTGTTATTGCTTCATCTAAAGTAAATATTACTATGCGTTCAAAAATAAAAGTAATAAAGATTGATGAAGTATCTAAAAATACGGTTAAAAGAAAAGGCATAAAATTTCAAATAAAAAATATGGATACTAACGAATATATCTGTAATAATTATGAATGTACTTATGAAACAGAATCTGATGGTACTTTTACAACTGATTACTTAGAACAAGGAAATTATCAATTAGAAGAAGTAAAGCAAGCTGAACTATATGGGTATTACTGGAATAAACAACCATTAAGTTTTTCAATTAACGAAAACTCAGATATAAAATATGAAAATAATGAACCAATAATTGAATTAAAATTTGCTAATCGCCAATTAACAGGTGGTTTTAGTTTTAAGAAAGTAGGGGAAAATCCAATCTTTAACGATGGTAAAATAATCTATGAAGATGTTCTTCTAGATGGAGTAGTCTTTAAATTATATGCCAACGATGATATCTATTCAGCTGATGGTACGCTAATATACCACAATAAAGAAATAATTAAAGAAATAACAACTGAAAATGGTACTTATTCACAGTATGGAATGTATTTAGGTAAATATTGTTTGGAAGAAATATCATCTGTTAAGAATCATATTGTAAATTCAAACCCTCGTTGCTTTGAACTAAATTATAAAGACAGTTTTCATGACAATTATGTTACTTGGTTTCAATTAAATAACTATCTTCCCAAAGGTAATTTTGAATTAACTAAATTAAATATCTCGACTCAAGGCCCAATTAAAGATGTCAAATTTGCTATTTATACCGAAGATAATAAATTGTTCTATTCTGGCATTACCGATGAAGAAGGCCATATTTATTTACCAAATATTCCAGTAGGTAAATATTATTACAAAGAATATGCAGCTCCGAAAGGTTATGCCATAAATACAGAAAAAATGTTTTTTGAAATAAAAGAAAATGGTGAAACCGTAAAATCAACCGTTACTAATAAATATATAACTGGTACTTTTATATTTACCAAAACTGATTATTCAACTAATGCCCCCCTTTCTAATACCCTAATCGAAATATATAATGAAGATAATGAACTCTTATATTCAGAACGAACCAATGAAGAAGGAAAAATAGTAATCAACAATTTACCATATGGTAAATATTACTATAAAGAGATTGAAGCCCCAGAGGGTTATATGCTTAATCCAGAAACTATATCTTTTGAAATCAAAGAAGATAATGAAATTGTAAATGCTAATATGACTAATGAAAAAATACCTGTTCCCATTACCGGCTTAAATGAAAACTATCTTGTCTATGGAGTATGTGCATTTTCGATTATTCTAGGAGCTATATCAATAATTTATGATCATCAAAAGAAAAAATAAATTATTTATAATCAAACTATTAGGTATCATCCTAATAATAATTCCCATTTCATTTCTGTTATCTAAAAAAATATATCATATAAAGAATGTTAATCAAAGTAAGCAGGAAATATCTAAATATATTGAAGAAACATCTATTAATAATGAAATAGAAGAAATAAATGAAGATAATCATCCAGAATTATTACATTATATTGCTGTATTAGAAATACCTGATATATTTTTGAAAAAAGGTTTATTAGATATTAATGATAAATATAATAATGTTGCCTATAATATTGAAGTATTATCTCAAAGTAAAATGCCCGATATTATTAATTCTAATCTTATATTAGCTAGTCATAATGGAAATAGTAATGTCTCTTATTTTAAAGATTTATCAAAATTAACGAAAGGTTCTTTAATTTATATCTATTACCAAGGAACTAAATACATTTATAAATTAAACAATTCTTATGAAATAAAAAAGAATGGGGAAGCTAATATAATTAGAGATAGAACTGTAAATACCCTTACGCTAATTACTTGTAAAGATAATAGTGATACGGAACAAGTTATTTATATTGCCTATCTTATATCTAAAGAAACATATTGAAAAATATGCCATAATCTGTTAAAATTATATTAATAGATAGGGAGTGGGGATAGGTATGCAAGAAAGAAAAAGTTTTATTTTAAATACCCTTAATTTAATATGGTTCATAATTCTATACTATATCATTGGCAACAAGAGTATCTTTCTTTATGTCTTATCCTTAAGTTTATATAATATTTTTGAGTCATGCTTTAATCATATAAGTATTAAAGAATCATTAAAAAAAATAATAACAACTAAATCAAAAGAAAAAATATTTAAATATCTCTTATTAATTATAACTGTTATATCATTTTCATTTATATTACTTAGTATCTTAATAAGTGATCTTACTAGCGTTTTTCTAAAAATAAATAATATATTACCTATATTTATCCTTATGGGTATAACTATTATAAATAAACCATTAATAAGACTATTAACGGAATACTTAGAAAATATAAAAAGCAATCATAAATATTCAACACTAATTACTATCTATAAAATAATTGAAAAAATACTTTTATTAATATTTGCTTTATTTTCTTTTAGAATATTTAAACTAAATATTATTTCATCAATATCACTAATGTATTTTTCTAAAATAGTGAGTATAATTCTTATAATCTATTTAATTTATAAAACAAGAAATATTGGAAAGGATAATTATACCCTTGGTGAAGATAAAATTAATTATAAAAAAGAGATAAAAAAAATACTTACAAATAATAGTCATAAAAGTATGATTGAAATTATAAAAAATAGTTATTATTATATATCGATTATAGTCTTATATATAATCTTAAGTACAAGATATCACTATCAAATAGATGAAATTGAAAAGATAATAACTTTTATCTATTTCTATGCTTTTGGTATAATTAATTATTTAATTTATCTAGCTAAATCAGTAACTAAAAGATTGCCTAAAGATGCTTTAGTAACCGATAAATTATATCAGAGTTTTAAAATGATGCTGACGATAGCTATCATCTTTGGCATGATTTCACCACTGACTTGTAAAGTAATATTTAATGATTCAAGTAAATCAATCTATCTAACAATGATTAATTTTTTAGCTATCTTTATCATGTTATATGATACAACATATGAAAACATAAAGAATAAAAAAATGATATATATAAGTTTATTTATTGGTCTAATTATAAAGATAATCCTAATAGTTCCACTAATAAATTCCTTTTATCGTATGGGATATAGTCTAATATATGGTGATATTCTTAGTACTGCCATGGGTATGTTCATATCGATAATAATCAATTATATTTATTTACGAAATATTAATAAAAAGAATGATAATTATTTTGAAAAAATATTAAATATCTTATATGAAAATATTATTTTAACAATAATCTTAATTATTGTTCAGTTTATTATCCCCATGGATACGAATAATTATTTTAAATCATTAAGTTTAATAATAATCTATTTAATTATAAGTATAGCATTTATCAAAATAAAGAATAAAAAGCGAGGTTAAATTATGGAAAGTGTTTATGTATTTGGTCATCGTAATCCAGATACTGATAGTGTTACTGCAGCAATAACATTATCATATTTAAAAAGAAAACTAGGTATGAATTCTACACCGGTTATCTTAAGTTCAGTTAATCGGGAGACAAAATATGCTTTAAATTATTTCGGAGTAAAAGAACCATCATTCTTAAATGATGTTAAATTAAAAGTAAAAGATTTAGATTATTCAAAAGGATATATGGTTCAAGGAGATTGTTCAATTTATGATGCTTATCAAAAAATGGTTACCGAAGGTATTAGTAAAATTCCTGTAGTTGATAAATCTAAACAATTACTAGGTATCGTCAGTATGACTGATATTGCTAAAGAATGTTTAACCGGAGAGTATTCTAAAATAGACTCTTATTACAAAAATATTTTAACAGCTATCGATGGTGAGAAAATAACCAAGTATGATACGATTATTAAAGGAAGATTAATTGTTCCAGGTTATCGTTCAACAACTTTTATTAATGAAGTAACATTAAAAGAAAATGATATCTTAATTACCGGTAACCGTTATAGTATCATCGAATATGCCGTTCAATCAAAAGTAAAATTAATTATTGTAACTGATGGACTTGAAGTTAAACCAGAACAATTAAAAGAAGCAAGAGCTAATAAAGTAAATATTATTAAAACTAAATACAGTTCCTTAGATACGATTAAGAAATTTAATTTCTGTAATAATATATCTACGATCATCAACACAACAAAGATTCATACAGTTAATGAAAATGATGATTTAAGCTCATTCATAAGTAGTGCTGAAAAAACAAAATATACTTATTATCCAATTATCGATAACCATAATAAATGTTTAGGTATTATTAAATATGCCAATGTTGGTTACCATAATCGTAAGAAAGTAATATTAGTTGATCACAACTCTTATGAACAATCTGCGATTGGTCTAGAAGAGGCTGACATTATTGAAATTGTCGATCATCACAATATATCTAATATTGGCACAACTCATCCGATTAATTTTAGAAATATGCCAGTCGGCAGTACTAACACCATTATCTATTTAATGTATAAAGAGAATAATGTTAAGATTCCTAGAGATATGGCAGGTCTAATGTTGTCAGGAATCTTATCTGATACTTTAATATTAAATTCTCCAACTACGACAAATATTGATAGAGATGCTGTTAACAATCTTGCAAGAATTGCTAAAGTAGGATATAAGAAATATGGCTTTGATATGATATCATATGGTACAAAGCTAGTTGGTAAAACAAAAGAAGAAATATTATATAATGACTATAAAAGATATCCCACTGATAGTGGTACTATTGGTCTAGGCCAAATATATACAACAAATATTGAAGAAATAGAAAAAGACAAAAAAGGTTATATCGCTATGTTAAATAATGTCGCCAGTATCAATGAATATAAATTTGTAGCCTTATTTGTAACCGATATAATTAAAAATGGTACGTATGTATATTATAGTGATGAAGGTAAAGAAATATTAACCAAAGCCTTTAATCTTGATGAAATAACTGAAGGAACCTATTTACCAAATATTTTATCACGTAAGATGCAAATACTACCAGCAATATTAGATATAATGAATTAATAAAAGGAGGTAATTAAATGGGTTCAATTTCTAAAATACTATTTATAACTGTTCCAATATTAATAGCATGTACATTTATCTTTACCATAATGATGATACTAAGTCCTAAATTTAGAGGTAAGTTAATGGCAAGACAAATAAAAGCAACAAAATATATGCTAGATGAAAGTAAAGATTCTTTAGAAGCCATAGGAAAAACAGCCGGTAATATTGGCATTAATATCAAAAAAGATATTCTTGATGAAAATAAAGATAATCTTAAAAATATTGCTAGAGATGAAGCTGATATTGTAAAAGATAGTATTAAGATCAAAGCAAGAGCCATTAAAGAGGGATTAACTAAAGAAAATATCTTTTGTAAATATTGTGGCGAACCAATTGATGAAGATTCAATCTATTGTAAAATTTGTGGTAAAAAGCAATAAAACTATTCTTTCAAGAATAGTTTTAATTTATCTTAAAAAATTGTTATAATTGCTTGAAAAATATGCTATATTCAGATATAATTACTAAAGAAAGAGGTGTAATATGATAGTATTATCAGTAAATGCAGGAAGTTCTTCTTTAAAATTCCAAGCATTCGATATGCCTGAAGAAACAGTTTTAATTTCTGGCGTGTTCGAAAGAATTGGTATGAAAGAAAGCTTCTATACAATAAAATTAAATGGTGAAAAAATTAAAAAAGAAGTTGAATTAAAGAATCACGAAAGAGCCATGGAACTTGTTATGGAGGAATTAATCGATAACAAAATAGTTGAATCTTTAGATGAAATTAAAGCAATTGGACACCGAATTGCTCAAGGTGGTCCTTACTTTGACAAAACTGAAGAAATGACTGATGAAAATATTAAGAAGGTAAAAGAGTTATCTGTTTTAGCTCCACTTCATAATCCAGCTGCTGTAAAAGGTATTAAAGCTGCTATGGAAGTTGTTCCAAATGCTTTACAAACAGGGGCTTTTGATACGGCCTTCCATCAAACAATTGAAGAAGAAAATTATATGTATCCCGTTCCATATGAATGGTGTGAAAAATATAAAGTTAGAAAATATGGTTTTCATGGAACTAGCCATAAATACGTATCTAGTCGTATGAATGAAATCCTAGGAAGATATAACACTAAACTAATTACTTGTCACATTGGTAACGGTGCTAGTGTATCCGCTATTAAAGAAGGTATCTGTGTTAATACGTCAATGGGCCTAACTCCAAACTCAGGACTTATGATGGGTTCTCGCTGCGGTGATATGGATGCAACAGTAATTACTTATATGATGCAACAACTAGATTGTACAGCTGAAGAAATGGATACTATTTTAAATAAACAAAGTGGATTGCTTGGTATTAGTGGTATATCTAGTGACTCTAGAGATATCGAAGATGGTATTAAAATTGGTAACCAAAGATGTAATCTAGCTCAAAAAATGTTTACCAATAGAATTATTGATCACATTGCTAAATACTATGTTGAATTAGGTGGATGTGATGCAATAGTATTCACAGCTGGAATTGGTGAAAATTCAATTCATACGAGAAGAGAAATTCTTGATGGCCTAGCTGTATTAGGAGTTAAAATTGATGAAGAAGCCAACGATTGTCGTGGCATAGAAAGGTTAATAACAACTGAAGATTCATCTATACCATGCTATATAATTCCAACTAATGAAGAATTGATGATAGCTAGAGATACATATGCATTGTATCAGCAAAAAGAGAATAAAAAAGAATTAGAAGCTAATGAAATTATTTAAAGAAATATTAAAACAAATAAAAAAATATGACAATATTGTTATTGCCAGACATATTGGCGCAGACCCAGATGCTCTCGGTAGTCAATTTGCTCTAAAAGAATTGATTGAAGTTAATTTTAAAAATAAAAAAGTATATGCTGTTGGCTCTATTGCCTCTAGATTTAAATTTATGGGTAATACCGATAAAATAGATGATTTAGATAAAGCACAATCTTTATTGATTGTTGTCGATACTCCTGATATTAAAAGAATTGAAGATATCGATAATCCAAACGATTTTGCTAGTGTTATCAAAATTGATCATCATCCGTTTATTGAAAAATTTAGTGTAGATTCAATTGAATATATTGAAGAAGCCTCTAGTGCTAGTCAATTAGTATTCAAATTTGCTCTAGATTGCAAATTAAAATTAACTAAAAAAATTGCTGAAAACATTTATATAGGTATTATTGGAGACACCGATAGATTCTTACATGATTATACGACTAATGAGACATTTGAATTAGTAACCAAACTATTAAATATGACTAATATTGAATTTACTAAACTATATGAACCATTGTATAATAGACCATTATCAGAAATAAAATTCCAAGGCTACATTTATCAAAATCTTACTTTAACTGATAATAATGTCGCTTATATAAAAATAACAGATGATATAATTAAAAAATTTGATGTTGATTCAGCTGCTGCTGGTAATATGATAAATGAATTAAAATTTGTTAGTGGTATCTTGATCTGGGTATTCTTCTCTGAAGATCCTAAAATGAAAATAATCAAAGCCAATATTAGATCACATGGTCCAATTATTAACGAAGTGGCCATGAAATACGGTGGCGGTGGTCATATTTATGCATCAGGAGCTAGATTAACTAGTTGGATAGATGCTGAAAATCTAATAAATGATTTGAATGAAGTTGCTAAAGAGTATAACTCTAAGTAACTTCTTTTTAATGTTAATCTTGAAAAAAAAATATTTAGTGTTATAATCATTATAGGTGGTAAGCATGAGTTTAACGTTACAAATAATCATTGAAATATCTATCGTTTTTACATTAGTTTTCTTACTTAATTATTTTCTATTTGTTAGAAAAAATAAAAAACTAAAAAAAGATGAAATGCCTTTAGAATTAATATATTTATCAGGGATTTATGGTATAGATCCTAAAAAGATAAATTTCCGTAGATTTCAATATGCTTATAGTTTAATTAATGCCTTTATTATAACAACAACCTACATGTTAGTAATATATCTTATTAGAACAATGATTATGAAAGTAATAATTGGTATTGTTATCTTAATATTATTAATTATAATCTGTTATGGATTATTAGGAAGATATTATTTATATAAAGAAGAAAAGAGTAGCGCTAAAAATAAGAAATAGTGCTATTTTTTTTATACTTGCATATTTTATATTGAGGAGTGATGTATGTGGCATATAGAGAAATAGTTACTAAAGCTGTCATTGGCAAAGGTAAGAAAAAATATACTAATTCATATGAAATTAATGTCGATGAAAAGCCATCAACTGTTTTAGGTTGTTGGATAATTAATCATAATTTTGAAGCACATGAATCGGGAGATAAAATATTAATTAATGGTTCATTTGATGCAAATGTTTGGTATTCTTATGATAATGATACAAAGACAACCGTTACAACTAAAAGAATAACCTATAATGAAGAAGAAAAACTAAATGTTGATGCCAAAGATGTTGTTAACAAAGATATTATTATCAGAAGTTTAAAACAACCTACATGTATTAGTGCTAAAGAAGATGGAAATACTATTAAATTAGATATTGAAAAAGAACTTGGTATCGAAATAGTAGGCGATACAAAGGTAAAAATATCATC
Organism: uncultured Erysipelotrichaceae bacterium; assembly: GCA_902788975.1. Lineage (GTDB taxonomy): Bacteria > Bacillota_I > Bacilli_A > RF39 > UBA660 > RUG705. The sequence goes on from CADAMI010000003.1 coordinate 29,662, forward strand.
TGTCGATGATGACGATGATACATGGGATGATTTAGATAGTACAAAAAATATTGATGAAGAAATAGAAAAAGTAAATCCAAATTATATCGACAAAGAGATCATGAAATAATCTCTTTTTTTCTTTACAATTAGTAATAAATTTAGTAAAATTAGATATCGAGAAGAGGGATAATAATGAAAGTTAAGTATGAATTATTACATCAGGATAAGGAGACATTGGCAAGATATGGAACATTAGAAACCAATTATGGTAAATTTGAAACGCCAATGTTTATGCCTGTAGGAACACAAGCAACAGTTAAAACACTAGACACAAGAGAAATTAAAGAAATAAAAGCTGGTATTATTTTAGCTAATACATATCATTTGTGGTTAAGACCAGGAGAAGATACTGTTGATAAGGCTGGAGGCCTTCATAAATTTATGAATTATGACGGACCAATACTAACTGATTGTGGCGGATTTCAAGTGTTTTCTTTAGCTAAACCTAAAAATATTAGTGAAGAAGGCGTTGTATTTAAAAGTCATATAAATGGTGAAAAATTATTATTGACTCCTGAAAAAAGCATTGAAATTCAAAATAAACTTGATAGCGATATTGCAATGAGTTTCGATGAATGTATTCCTTACCCAGCTACTTATGAATATTGTAAAAATAGTGTTGAAAGAACTCTTAGATGGGCTAAGAGAGGCAAAGAAGTATTTAATAATCCTAGACAATCATTATTTGGAATTGTTCAAGGTGGCGAATATGAAGACCTTCGTAAATATAGTGCTGAAGAAACAGTTAAAATGAATTTTGATGGATATGCCATTGGTGGAACTTCGGTTGGAGAAGATAAAGATACAATGTATCGAATGATTGATTATGCCATTAAATATTTGCCTGAAGATAAACCTAGATATTTAATGGGAGTAGGAGATCCATTTGATTTGTTTGAAGGAGTACAACGTGGAGTAGATATGTTTGATTGCGTTCACCCAACTAGACTTGCTAGACATGGCCATGCTTTCACTAAATATGGAAAAATAAATTTGAAAAATGCTAAATACAAAGAAGATTTTACACCAGTAGATACTAATTGCGATTGTGAATGTTGTCAGCATTATACCAAAGCTTATATTAGACATTTACTTGTTGCTGAAGAAACATTAGGACAAAGATTATTATCGATTCATAATTTAAGATTTCTAATAAGAATTATGGAAAATATCAGAGTTAGCATTAAAGAAGATAGATTCCTAGAATATAAAAAAGAATTTATGGATAATTATAGCTTAAAGAACAAAAATAGTAATTCTTAATAAACATATAGAATACAAATTATATGAATAATTTGTATTTTTATTGTTTTTTTTATTCTTTTATGTTAAATTTATACTAGGTGAAGGATATGATAAAGATTAATAAAAGAGGGTTTACTTTAGTTGAATTATTAGCTGTAATCGTAGTTCTTGGTATAGTTGCTTCAATTAGTATTTATGCAATCACAAATACAATAAGAAAAACTAAAGAAAAAAGCTATCAGGTAACAATAAATGAAATAGAAAATATGGCTAATGATTATTTGTTAGAGAATAATGGTAAATTATTTTTTATAAGTAGTAATGATGGAAGTGAGACCGAATATCAGTGTGTTACAATAAAACAATTAATAGATGCAGGTTATTTTAAAACTGATATAACTGAATCATTGGTAGATGTGGATACGAATGTCAATATAAATGATTTTGTAAAAATTACGAGAAATCAAAATTCAAAAGTCATCAGTGATATTGCTTATATTAAAAATGATGATAGTAATGATTTAGATAAATGCAGATCAGCATTTAATTCTAATGCTAACATTAGGTTTGAAATTGAACCAAATGAGTGGAGTAAAGAAAAGACAGTTAAGATATCATATACATTAATTAGTAACACTGATTCAGAAGATTATGTGTATGGATATAGTTATGATGATACTGATTATTTTGATAATAGCCCAAATAAAGAATTTTTAATAGATAAAAATGTTTTAATAAAGGCATATATTAAAAATGGCAACAATGTTGTTAAAAATAGTTCATATTTAGTTAAAAGTATTGATAATACAAAACCCACAATTAATTACAGCTTGAATGCTGGTGAATACAACACTAAAAAGGATGTAAAGATTACAACAATTGATAATGAAAGTGGCTTTGATTATATGAATATTAAAGTATATAAAGATGATGCTTTAGTAACTGATGAAAGCAATTTAAGTGGTAGTACTCATACGATTAATTTAGATTCTAGTGGTGAATGGAGAATTTATACTGAAGCCTTTGATAAACTTGGTAATAAAAATACTAAAGAAGCTAATTATTCAATAATAACTAAGATTACTGAAAATGATTTCAATTATACTGGACAATTGCAATTCATTAGTGAGGATGATAATAATTGGTATGTTAAGTTTTTATCTAGTGGGACATTAACACTTAGTAAAAGTATGGAAGTTGAAGTATTCTTAGTTGGCGGCGGTGGCGGCGGCGGAAGTGGATACTACGATGGTTATGCCGGAACCTATGGCGGCGGTGGCGGTGGCGGCGGCTATATAGCAACCGGAACTGTTACAATTAGTTCTGATACCAATTATGAAATTTTAGTTGGCACTGGCGGTGCTGCAAACACCAATGGTGGTGATACAACGGCATTTGGTCTTACTGCTAATGGTGGAAATAAAGCAAATAGCAAAAATGGTGGCGCAGGTACTGGCGCTGGTGGTACTGGAATAAATGATAATAGGTTGCCAGGCGCATCAAATAAAAAGGCTAATCCTGGAGGTAATGGTCAAGCTGCTTTTGGAAATACTAGTTATTATTATGGCGCCGGTGGCGGCGCTGGTGCTGGCGCTTCGAAAGATAATGCTTTTGGTGAAGGTGGCTCTGGTGGAGCCAATGGTGGTGGCGCTGGTGGCGGACCTTGGGGCGGCGTAGGTGGCGACGGCGTTGCTAATTCTGGAGGCGGTGGCGGTGGCGGCGGAGCCATCTCTGGCAAATCTGGAACTGCGTCTGGTGGTAATGGCGGCTCAGGAATTGTAATAATCCGCAATGTAAGATAAAAATGTAAAGTATATAAAAACTATTTGAAAACTATTTACAAATAGTTTTTTTTATTATAAAATATAATTGCAAGTGGTGAAAAGTGGAAGAAAGTGGGGGATAAAATGTTAATTGGAGAATATCATCATAATATTGATGAAAAAGGAAGATTAATAATTCCTTCAAAATTTAGAGATGAAATTGGAGCGTCATTCGTGGTAACTAGAGGACTAGATGGATGCTTATTTGTCTATTCATTAATCGAATGGGAAAAGATTGTTTCTAAATTAAAGAAATTACCTTTCACTAAGAAAGATGCGAGAACATTTACAAGGTTCTTCTTATCATCAGCCACTGTATGTGAATTCGATAAACAAGGTAGAATTAATCTAGTAAACTCTTTAATTGAATATGCGGGTCTTAAAAAAGAATGTGTTATCATTGGGGTAAATGATCGTCTAGAAATTTGGTCATTAGATAAGTTTAATAATCTAATGGAAGAAAACTTTGATAAGCTTGATATGATTTCAGAACATTTATTTGATGGGGATTTTGAGGATGAAGCATAAGAGTGTATTATTAGAGGAAAGTATTGAATTCCTTAATATTAAGGAAGATGGAGTTTATGTAGATGCTACTTTAGGATTCGGAGGACATAGTTTAGAAATCTTGAAGAGATTAAATAAGGGGTTTCTCTTCGCCTTTGATCAAGATAGTGAAGCTATTCTTTATAGTACTGAAAGATTAAAAGATTATACCAATTTTAAGATTATAAAGAGCAACTTCGCCAATATGAAGGAATGCTTATTAAAAGAAGATATTCATAAAGTTGATGGAATACTTTTTGATATAGGTGTTTCTTCAATGCAACTAGATGAAGATTATCGTGGATTTAGCTACCATAATGAAGCTAAACTAGATATGAGGATGGATACCGATAGTAGTTTATCAGCATATGAAGTAGTAAATAATTACAGTTATCAAGATTTAGTTAGAATACTTCGTGATTATGGTGAAGAAAAATATGCATCTAGTATAGCTAAAAATATTGTCAAGGAAAGAGAAATAAAATCCATAGAAACAACTTTTGATTTGGTAGATATAATAAAAAGAAGTATGCCTATTCGTGAACAAAGAGATGGACATCCCGCTAGAAGGACATTTCAAGCTATTAGAATTGAAGTTAATCATGAATTAGATGTGCTAGAGAAAGGTCTAATTCAAGCGTTAGAATTACTCGATGTAGGTGGCAGAATATGTGTTATTACATTCCATTCTTTAGAAGATAGAATAGTTAAGAATATATTTAAAAAGTATAGTGAAATAGATAGTAAGTTTGCAAAACTCCCTTTTGTACCTGATGAATATATGCCAAAATATAAAATAATAAGTAAAGGAATTACACCTAGTAAAGAAGAACTTGAAGAGAATAACCGAGCAAGAAGTGCAAGACTTAGAGTAATTGAAAGAATAAAGGACTGATATTATGAAAAAAAATAAAAAGACTAATAAAAAAAATAGACGTGAAAAACAATTATATAAATGCTTTGTTATTACAAGTATATTTTTAGTAGTTGGAATAATTTACAGTAGAGCAGCCCTTGGCAAAATTAATTTGGAAATTCAAGAACTTAGTGATATAATTAAAGAAGAAAATGATGATAATCAAAGTTTAGCAATGAAGATAAATGAAATGGTATCATTAGATAAAATAAGACAAGTAAGTAATGAACAAGGCCTTACATATAATAATAATAATATAAAGTCTGTATTAGAATAGGTGATTTTATGAAAAGCAATAAGGTTAATACAAATAAACTTAAAATAAGTAAATTTGTGTACGTTATTGTCTTTTTTTTGTTTATCTTATTTGGTTTATCTTTGGGATATAGATGTTTAGTAGATTATGAGGCTACTAAAGGGGTAAGTATTAGTGAATTTATTCAAAATAGAAATATCGAAGAAGATGTTTTAATGCCAGAGAGAGGTACTATTTATGATATAAATGGTAATGCTTTAGCTCAAGATGTAGCTAGTTATACGATAATTGCATATTTAAATAAAGACAGAGGACAAGATAATGCTGGTAATTATCGTTATGTCATTGATAAAGAAAAAACAGCTAGCGAATTATCTAAAAAGATAGATACTTCATATGAAAGAATACTAGAATTATTAAATAAAGACGCTTATCAAGTAGAACTAGGTACTGGCGGTAAAAATTTAAGTCAATTACAAATGGAAGACATAAAAGCACTAAACTTACCAGGAATAGATTTTATTAAGAGTACGAAACGATATTATCCAAATGGCGACTTTGCTTCTTATTTACTTGGTTATACCAAAAATAAAGAGTTAGATGATGGCAATACTTATATGGTTGGAGAATTAGGTATCGAAGGGTACTACAACAAAGAACTTACCGGTAAAAGCGGTTATATTAAATATGAAAAAGATGGTCGAGGTAATATTATTGCTAATTCTAATGAATATAGAGAAGACGCTATCGATGGTTCTGATATTTATCTAACGATCGATAGTAATATTCAATTGTTTATTGAGAATGAAGTCAAAAAAAGTCAAAGTAATAGCAATGCTGAATGGACTGTTATGGGAGTAATGAATGCCAAAACAGGAGCTATTTTGGGGTATTCTTCGACACCTTCATTTGATCCTAATATTAGAAACTTAACTAGTTATATGGATCCTTTAGTAAGCTATGCTTATGAACCAGGTAGTACCATGAAAACATTTAGTTATATGTGCGCAATTAACAGTGGTAAATACAATGGTAGTGATACTTTTATGTCAGGATCTAAGACGTATGTTTCAGCAAGAGATGAAAATGACACAGTAACGATTAAAGACTGGAATAATGGACAAGGCTGGGGAAGAATTAGTTACGATTTTGGATATGCGATGTCATCGAATATTGGAGTAGCCAATTTACTTGAAAATGTTATTACCAAAAATGAACTTAGTAATTGTTATGAAAAATTTGGCTTTGGTAAAAAGACAGGAATTACTTTAAATGGCGAAGTTAGTGGTGATATTAAATTTACTTATGATGTTGAAGCAGCAACAGCTGGTTATGGACAGGGAATAGTTGTTAGTCCTATTCAAATGCTTCAAGGGCATACAATAATTGCCAACAATGGAACATTATTAAAACCATATATTGTTTCTAAAATAGTTGATAGTAGTGGTAAAACAATTCTTGAAAATAAACGCGAAGAAATAGGAACGGTTGTAAATAAAGAAACGATTAATAAAATTAAAGAACTAATGCGTAGTGTTATTTCAGAGGATAGTTCTACTGGTACTGGATCAGCTTATAAAATGGATGGCTATGATTTAATTGGTAAAACTGGGACTGCATCTATTTTTGAAAAAGGAAGATATTTAACTGGGGACGGTAATTATATTTATTCATTTGCTGGATTATATCCAGGAGATGATCCTGAAATAATAATCTATATGGCTGTAAAAAAACCAAAAGATGGTCAAAATTATATTGCCTCATCAGTTAAAGATGTTATTGTTAATACCTCTAAATATTTAAGTATCGAAGAAAAAACAAAGGAAAATAAAAACATTGTTTTAGATGATTATTCAAATAAAATTGTTACTGAAGTTAAAAGCAAATTGGAACATAATAAAATAAAAGTAATTACTTTGGGTACAGGAAATAAAGTAATTAATCAATACCCAAATAAAGGTATTAAAGTATATGAAAATGGCTTAGTAGTATTATTAACTAATAACTATAATAAGACAATGATTGATTTTAATGGAATGAGTTATAAAGAAGTTAAAGAAATACTTAAGTTAATGGATGTTGAATACGAATTATCTGGTTATGGCTATGCTTATCAACAAAATATAGATAATGGTAATGTCATAGATAAAAAGGTAATTATAGAGTTTAAGGGATTATATTGATAATCTCTTTTTTGTTATATTTATTGGGTTTATACATATGATGGTAGTGATATATTTGACAAAAGAGTAAAAGTATGCTAATATTATTAAACGAAAAAGGAAGGATTAAAATGAAAAAGATATATACTATTACATTAGATGATGAGATTCCACTCTCGGAGAGTATTAGTAGTGATATAAAAGAAATAGCATATTGTCTTTTTGAAGAAATAGATAAATATGATAGACAAATACTTGTTGTTGATGATAATCGAAATTTAATTAGAAATGAATTGTTAGAATCATATAAAAATGGTAGATATAATTATAAATTTGAATCAGAAAATTCTAGCATTGATAATTATAAATATGAACCATTCTTAATTGATAATAAATCTTTTGGCTTTACAGTATATGATGGAACTATTAGCGAAGAAGAAATATTATTATTCTTAAATAATGTTTTAAATTTTTTAGGTTTAAAATATAAGTTTAGTATTGACAGTATATATTATGATGATGAATTTGTTAATGGTAGATTAACAGCTTATAATTATATTATGAATAACACGACGCAAGTTAAAAATGACAATATTAAAATTAAAAAAAAAGCAAGATTATTGACTAATCCATTATTAACAATGTTTGATTTTTAAGACTAATTTATTTAGTCTTTTTTCTATATTATGATATAATATTAAAGAAGGGAAGAATAAGATGAAAGTATTAATAGTTGGCGGAAGTTCTGATATAGGAATTAGTTTAGCAAAGTATTTAAAAGAAAAAAATAATCAAGTTATAATTACTTATAATAACAATACTATTGATATAACAGATATTGATACAGTACATTGTGATGTAACTAAAGAAGAAGAAATAGATAAAATATTTAAGAAATTAGGTAGAATTGATTGTTTGATTAATATGGCTGCTATAAGTAGAGATAATTTATTATTAGATAGCAATAAGGTAGATTTTATGGATACTTTAGAAGTAAATTTAGTAGGTAGTTATCTTACTTCAAAGATATATAATAAATATAATGATAATGGACTAATTATTAATATTGCTAGTACTGATGGTATAGATACATATAACGAATATAATATGTTTTATGCGGTTAGTAAAGCTGGATTAATTCACTTATCTAAATGTTTATCCTTATCTATGAATAATAAAGTTTATTGTATATGTCCTAATTGGATTAATTCAAATAGTACTAGAGAGATAGATAAAGATTATTTAGATAATGAATTAAAAAGAATTAAACAAAGTAGATTAATTGAAATAGATGAATTATGTGATAGTATTTATAAAATTATTAATATGAATGAAAAAAGCGGGACTGTTTTCAGAATAGATATAAAGGGTGATAAATTATGGATAGAAAAAGTATTGTAGAATACGTATATGCATGCGAAGATAATTTAAGAGCAGAATTTAAAAAAAATGAACATATTAGTTTTTTGAATAGTATGAAAGTACTTAATGCTTTTCATAAAAATAGAATTAGCGAAAGCCATTTAAACGGAACAACAGGATATGGATACAACGACTATGGGCGAGATGCTGTTGAAGCAGTATACGCTGATGTATTTAAATGTGAAGATGCCTTAGTTAGATGTCAATTAATATCTGGAACCCATGCACTAACAGTAGCAATGTCAGCTATGTTAAGACCGGGCGATACGATGCTAGCTATTAGTGGAAAACCATATGATACACTAGATAAAGTTATTGGGTTAGTTGATAACCCAAGTAGTTTAATCAGTTATGGAATTAAGTATGAACAAGTTGATCTAATAGATAATAATTTTGATAGAGATAAAATCTATACGTATTTACTTAAAGGAAATATAAAACTAATTACTATTCAAAGAAGCAAAGGATATTCAACTAGAGAAAGTTTATCAATTGATAAAATAGAAAAAATAATTGATGAAATTCGTAGGATAGATAAAAAAGTAATTATTATGGTCGATAATTGTTATTGTGAATTTGTCGATTATAGAGAGCCAACTGAAGTAGGGGCTGATTTAGTAGTAGGTAGTTTAATTAAAAATTTAGGAGCTGGCATAGCTACCAATGGAGCATATATTTGCGGAAGACATGATTTAGTAGAACTATGTAGCGAAAGATTAAATGTACCAGGACAAGGTAAAGAAGTAGGCCCTAGCGGTAATGCCAATAGAATGTTTTTGTTAGGATTATATATGGCTCCACAAGTTATTTTAAATAGTTTAAAAACAGCTATTCTCTTAAGTTATGTTATGGAAGGAATAGGATATGAAGTAAGTCCTAGATATAATGATAAAAGAGTTGATATTGTAGAGAATATTATATTTAAAGATCCAGATAAATTAATTGATTTTTGCAAAGTAATTCAAGCAAGTTCAGCTATTGATAGTCATGTTGAACCAACTCCTAGCGATATGCCAGGATATACTGACAAAGTAATTATGGCTAGTGGGTCATTTACCCAAGGAAGTTCAATTGAAATATCTTGCGATGGACCATTAAGAAGTCCTTATATTGCATATTTTCAAGGAAGCTTATCATATGATTATGGTAAGATAGCCATAATTAACGTTTTAAGTAAATTTGTAAGTGGTGATAATAATGAATAAAAAATTAGATGAATTTAATCAAAAATTAAAAAAAAGTAAAATTGCTATTATTGGTGTTGGTGTCAGTAATTTACCCCTTCTTGATTATTTATATCAATTAAATTGTGATGTAACTATTTTTAGTGACAAAAAAATAGATATTGATATTAGTAAATATAATTATCCAATATATGAAGATGGTCTTAGTAAATTAGTAAACTTTGATATTATTTTTAGATCTCCTGGATGTTTACCTACAAGAGAAGAAATAGTTAAAGAAAAAGAAAGAGGAGCCATAGTCACTACCGAAGTAGAACAAGTAATTAAATTAACTCCTGCTAAAGTAATTGGCATAACAGGATCCGATGGAAAAACTACAACAACTACTTTGATTAATTTAGTGCTAGAAGCAAACAACTATAAAACATTTTTAGGCGGTAATATAGGAACACCATTATTTACAAAAATAAAAGATATGACTAAAGATGACATTGTAGTCCTTGAATTATCCTCATTTCAACTAATGGAGATGACTGTTAGTCCTGATATATCAGTTATTACCAATATTACCCCAAATCATTTAGATAAACATAAAGATATGCAAGAATATATTGATAGTAAATGTAACATCTATAAATATGATGGCAGTCTTCTAGTATTAAATGATGACAACGAAATAACTAAGAATTTAACTAGTGATAGAGAAATTAGATATTTTAGTAGAAATCATAAAACCAATAGTTTTTATACATTAAATGGCTTAATATATCACAATGATTTAGTTATTCTTGATAGTAAAGATTTACATATTAGAGGAGTACATAATTTTGAAAATATCTGTGCTTGTTTAGCAGCTACTTATGATTTAATAGATATGGATAAAGCAATACAAGCTATTAAAGAATTTAGTGGAGTTGAACATAGATTAGAGTTTGTAAGAGAAATAAATGGAATTAAATGGTATAATGATTCGGTATCATCTAGTCCAACGAGAACAATTGCCGGATTAAACTCATACGATGAAGATATTGTCTTAATAGCAGGAGGATATGATAAAAATTTAGATTATACCCCCATAGCTAAACCAATACTTAAGAAAGTAACAAAATTAATCTTATTTGGAGCTACGAAAGACAAAATATATAATGCCGTTATCAAAGAAAAAACAAATGAAAATATCAAAATATATGTTCTTAATACTTTAGAAGAAGTTGTTAATAAAGCTAAAGAAGTAGCTGTTAAAGGAGAAATAGTCCTATTTAGCCCTGCGTCAGCATCTTTTGATATGTTTAAGAATTTTGCTGATAGAGGAATACAATTTAAAGAATTAGTAAAAAAATTAGAAGATTAATCTTCTAATTTTTATTTTATTATTAATTTTGCAATAAATATACCAAGTGCTGAAGCAAACATAATTGTTAGTAAGGTTAAAATCCATGAAGATATGTTTAATTTAAAGAAACCATTTTTATTCATACTATTTAATAAATTAATTTTAAACATATCTAATTCTTTATGAGATTTAGATACCATAACACCTTTATAAGTAGTCAGTTCTTTTTGATGCCCCTCTGTTAAAATGTCCTCTGGTGTCAATGTCTCTAGCATAACTATTTTTTGATTACGATAGACTGAATAATGAAGAGTAATATTGCCATGAACTTTAGTAAAAGTTTTATCAGTTGGTAATGTTAATTCATATTTATCTATTGCATCTTTATCATTCGTTGATACTAATACTCCAGGAAATGTTCCTTCTCTTAAACTAGGATAATAATCAAATAATAATTTTTTATATGCCAACATATTATATTTCTTAATAGCTCTTTCTTTTTTTCTAAATTCATTTTCATTTATATAATCAATAATATAACTACTTTTCATATTTTCACCTAGAATAATTATATCATAAAAATATAAAATGTGTTAGGATTTTATTAAGAAAAAGTATTTAATTTTTATTTGGAATGTACAATTATTAAACCTCATTCCATTAAAGGAACGAGGTTTTATATTAATTGTAATAATAATATTGATTTTGAGTATATGGGACTGGATATGGAGGATATGGCATTGGTACTGGTCCATAATATGGTCTAGGATAGAATGAAGGAGCTAATAAACCACCAGTAATGCCACCTAGAATAAATGGGCCTAAGAAACCGCCACCAATAAATCTATCACCATTATTAGGCCTCCTGATAGGTCTCATTGGTCTATTAAAATTATTTGGATTCATAAATACACAACCTTTCATATTTATTATATTAAAATAATAAAAATATGTTAAAAGTTTATGCACTTTTATAGACAAAGAATTATTCTATTAAGAAATATTTTAATTGATAAATAAAGTCTTGTCAAGGAAAAAAATATGGAAATTTTTAGTATAAAAAACAGATAAAAAAAGCAATGTAAAAAATGTGTCAAATCTATTGATATCTAAATTAAAATGATTAAAATAAAAAGACATGAAGAGGAAGTGACTTTTATTATTTATAAGAATTATAATAATAAAGTCATTTTTATTAAGTAAGTAGGTGAAGATAATGGTTCAGAGTAATTTACCAGTGTTATTTTTAAAAGATGTCGTATTACTACCTTATAATGAACTCAGAATAGAATTATCTTCAGAACTAGATAAGAATATACTAAATATAAGTGAAAGAAATTATGATGGGCATATATTATTTATTAATCTAAATGATAATTTAGAAGAACATCCTAATATAAGAAAATTACCTAAAATAGGAATATTAGGTAAAATTAAGACAAAACTTGAATTATCTAATGGGATAGTTAGATTAGTAGTAGTTGGTTTAGATAGAGTAGAAATACTTAATTATATTGAAAATGATGATGATAGTATTGAAGCTTTTGTCATACCAACCAAAGAATATGATTATGATGAATTAGAAGCAACGGCCTTAAAAAGAATATTACTTAAAGATTTAAATGATTATATAGAAATATCTTCAAATATATCTAATAATGTATTAGGAAGAATTAGTGGAGTAAATAGTTTATCAAGATTGTCAGATATTATTGTTAATGAATTACCACTTGATTATTATATAAAAAATAAATATGTAGAAGTATGTAATCCAATTATTAGAATTAAACATATAATACAAGACTTAAATCGTGAAATGGAAACGGTTAAGTTAGAGAACCAAATTGACGAAGATTTAAAAGAAAAATTAGATGAAGAACAAAAAAATTATATTCTTAAAGAAAAAATTAAATTAATTAAAGAAGAAATTAATGAAGTTGATATTAAAGATAATGATATTGTTAAATTAAATAGTAAAATTAATGATGGCGATTATCCAGATTATATAAGAGAAAGACTTAATGAAGAATTAAATAGATATGAATTAACAAGTCCTACTTCACCTGAAATGAGTATTATTAGAAACTATATTGATTGGTTAGCTAGTTTACCATGGAACAAATATACTAAAGATAATGATGATATAAATGATATTAGAAATAAATTAGATAGTACTCATTTTGGGCTAGAATCAGTTAAAGATAGAATAGTTGAATATATTGTAGTAAGTAAAATAAAGAAAAAAAACAAGAGTCCCATATTATGTTTAATTGGACCACCAGGTGTCGGTAAAACAACAATGGCTAAATCAATAGCACATGCACTAAATAAAAAATTTGTTAAAATTAGTGTTGGTGGAGTACATGATGAAGGAGAAATTGTTGGACACAGAAGAACATATATTGGAGCATCACCTGGTAGAATTGTTGGGGGACTTAAAAGAGTAGGAGTTAATAATCCTGTATTTTTGATCGATGAAATAGATAAACTTACGAAGGATTATAAAGGAGATCCCGCTTCAGCTTTATTAGATGTATTGGATAAAGAACAAAATAATAAATTTATTGATAATTATATTGAAGAAGAAGTAGATTTATCAAATGTCTTATTTATCCTTACAGGTAATGATGAAGATAGTATTCCAGACGCTTTAAAAGATAGATTAGAAATAATTAATTTAGCTAGTTATACAATACATGAAAAAGAAGATATTGCTAAAAATTATATTATTCCTAAATTTAATGATTATTATGATACTGATATTGAATTAAGTAGTCGTGATATTCAAGATATAATTACCCATTATACGAGAGAATCAGGAGTTAGACAATTAGAAAGGGTTATTGATACAATATTTAGAAAAATAATAATCGAAGGAAATATTCCTGAAAAAATAGCTATTACTAAATATTTAGGGGATTATAAATATCGTACTATTAAGAATGAAAAAGAAAGTTATATTGGAGTAATTAATGCATTAGGTTATACACCATATGGAGGATGTATTCAGAAAACAACAACTATTAATTATCCTGGAAAAGGAGATATTAAATTAACAGGAATGCTTGGAGATGTTGTTAAGGAAAGTGTATATGTAGCAATTAGTTATATTAAAGCTAATAGTTATATAATGGATATTGATAATAAAATATTTAATGATAATGACTTTCATATTCATTTTGAAGGTGCCGCTATTCAAAAAGACGGACCATCAGCTGGCCTTGCCATAATGACAAGCCTAATAAGCTTACTTAAGCAAAAAGAAATAGACTCATCAGTAAGTATGACAGGTGAAATTACTCTTAGAGGTAAAGTATTACCAGTAGGTGGTGTTAAAGAAAAAGTATTAGCAGCTATTAATAATAATATTAAAACAATCTATGTCCCTATCGATAATAAAGAAGATGTTAAAGAAATACCAATTGAACTATTAAAAGGAATAAAAATAAAATATATTAATAATTATTTAGAACTTTATAATGATTTGTTTTAGAACACACGACAAGTGTGTTCTAATTTTTAAAAAAATTATATATTTTCTTGTAAAAATTATTTCCTTGTGGTATATTAATATTAAAGATAGAAAATATGACAAATGAATACTGGCATATAAGGTGGGTGTAAATAATGAATAAAATTATTAATAAACTATGGATATTTATTTTGTTGCTTTTTCCTGTTAATGTCCATGCAATAACAGGAGGTTTAAATATTTCTTGCAGTCCAAGCACAGTTAGAGCTAGTGGCACAGTTACATGTACAATTACTGGGACTTCTGATGAAATAGTAAGTGCAGTCGAGGCCCAAGTTACAATGCTAACAGATAAAGCAACAATTGCTTCATTTACAAAGAATGATGCTTGGACAACAGGTAGTCTTGACGATAATAAATATTTTAATGTTAGCGTTGAAAATTCAACCATAAAAGATAGTTTTACCATTGGTACATTGACTTTAAATATAAGTGAAAATGCTAACGAAACTAATGATATTAGAGTAAATATTCAAAATGTAAGTTTTACTGATGCTAATGATAATAAAGTAAGTGAAGGATTATCTGGAGGTTCTGCTACTTTTAGTATTGAAGGTAAATCTGAACCACAGGATACTCTTAAAGGACTTAAATCGTTAGATATCATCAATGGCGTTTTATCTCCATCTTTTAGTTCTTCATTTACTGGAGGAAGAGTTGATTTAAATGCTGATACAACAACGTTCGGTATTTCTGCAGTTGCTAATAATCCGGATGATAATATTGCGTGTAAAAATGTAGATGATGCTAATAGTGTTTTGACTTGCAATAATATAGAATTTAAAACAACTGGTGGTAAAGAAAGCATGGCTATTCATATTGAGGTCGGTGAGGGAGAAAGTTTAGTTTCTTATAGTTTAATTGTTATTAAGAATGTCCCTGATACAATTGCCAATCCTGAACTTACCTCCCTTACTATTGGTGGGAAAACTGTTGAATTGCAATCTGGTAAGTATGATGGCTATGTTGTTGAGTTAGAAAATGTAAACAGTTATGAAGTTTCATGGACTTTAAAAGATGACGATAATTATCAAGTCGTAAATTTATCTAATCCTACTATAAGAACGGCAGAAGGAGAATTTATAATTCAAATCGAACCTAAGGATAAAACGGCCGGGCTTAAGTCTGAAAATTATTATATAAAAGTAGTTAAGGCTGGTGGTAATCCAACTGAACAACCAACTCAATCTCCAAAACCAGTAACACCAGGTAATAATCCTCAAACAGGAGGCACAAGTGCAGCTATTATGGCATTGATTTTGTTTTTATCACTTGGAGCAAGCATATATTTTTATCAAAGAAATATGAGTAGTTATAATTAATGTCGATTAAAAAAGAACAAGTAATTGTTCTTTTTTCATATATTTTAGTGGTGATATAATGCTATTTATTAAAGGATTTATTGTGGGATTAGGAAAAATAATTCCAGGGGTATCTGGAGCATTGTTAGCGATAAATTTTAATGTATATGAAAGATTGTTAAATAGCTTAACAAATTTTTTTGACGATTGGAAAAACAATTTAAAATTCATAATTATTTTTGGATTAGGAGCAATCAGTGCAATTGTTTTATGTAGCAAAATTATATTATTTTTACTCACTTATTATAAGTTCATTACATTAATGTTTTTTATGGGTTTAATTATTGGTGGTACTTACAATTTTTCTATAAATATAAAGTTTACTCGTAAAAATATATTAACTATCGTACCAATTATTATATTCTTTTTATTTATTAGCATTAGTTCTTTTAAGAATTCTTATATATTAAAAAATAATTTTACTGACAATATAATTTTTTTTATTGGTGGCATTATTGAAATATTTGCATCGATTACACCGGGCATTAGTGGCACATCACTTTTAATGATGATAGGCATATATAATCAGGTTTTAAAAATGATATCAATGATATTTGATTTTAGTTATGTAGTTAATCATTTAAATATATATATTAGTTATGGATTAGGTATGGGTATATCTTTTATTATAAATGCATATTTAATTAGTTATTTATTAAAAAAATATCGCAATCAATGTTATATTGTTATTTTTGGATTATCAGTATCAAGTATTATTTTTCTTTTAATAACTATATTTAATATTAAAATAAAAGTAATTGAGTTTATTATAGGAATAATGTTACTAGTACTAGGAATACTTATTTCCTCTATTTTAGATAAATAGTGTCAAATTATTATTAAAATAATGAATTAATTAATAAATTATGATATATTAATATTGGTGGTAATAATGAATGATAAATTAGGTAAAATAATTGTTATTGAAGGAACTGATTGTTCTGGAAAAGAGACACAAACCAGATTATTGGTTGAAAAATTGGAAAGTGCTGGTAGAAAAGTAAAAAGAATATCATTTCCGATGTATGATAGTCCAACAGGCAAAATAATTGGCGCTTGCTTACTTGGAAAACCTGATATGTGTGCTAATTTATTAAAAACAGATCATAGCTTATTTCCTGAAGGTGGCGGAAATGTTGATTCTTTAGCAGCTATTGATTTATATGCTGCTGATAGGAGATATAACTTACCTAAAATAAAAGCCTTACTTAATGATGGCTATATTGTAATAATCGATAGATATGTAGCATCAAATATGGCTCATCGTGGTGGACTTTTAGAAAAAAGAGCCGATAGATTAAATATCTATAAAAAGATTGAAATGCTTGAATATGAAATAAATGAATTACCTAGACCTGATAAAACAATTTTATTATATTTACCATATGAATATGCATGTATTCTTAAGAAAAATAGACAAGAAGTAGCGGATGAGACTGAAAAGAATGAAAAATACTTAAAAATGGGTGAAAAAGCATATTTAGAATTATCAGCATTATATGACTATGATATAATTGATTGTGTTAAAGATAAACAAATTAGAACAATTGAAGATATAAATCAAGAATTATTTAATAAAATAAAAGAAATATTATAAAAGTACTCTGAGAGTACTTATTTTTCTATTTTAAGATATTTAATTATTTGATAATCAAGATTATTATTTATAATAATATTTAAAAAATCTTTTTCAATATTAAGATTATATGTTATTAAATTATCAAAAGATTTAGCATTTATTTTCAAATCTTTTAAAAGATAATCTATTTCTTTTAGTCTGGTATAAGGAAAAGTTACAGTAATATTAATACCATCAACTAATTCTTTTAAATTGGCTTCTTTTATTGCATTAGCACATGATTTAGTGTATGCTCTAACTAAACCATTAGCTCCTAATCTAATACCACCAAAGTATCTAATAACTATACATAGAATATTTGTTAAATAATTATTTTCTAACACTTTTAAGATAGGAATGCCAGCAGTACCATTAGGTTCACCATCATCAGATGATTTTTTAATATCATTAATAATATAAGCATAACAATAGTGAGTGGCATCAGGATATTCATTTTTAATATTAAAAAGAATATCATCTATATTATTATCATTTATTTTATATAGTATAGTAATAAATTTAGAATTCTTAATTATTAATTCATATTTGATATTGTTTTCTATGGTATACATAATTTTCACCTGACTTAATTATATAAAAAAATAATGAATTATACAAGTTTGATTATAAATGGTATTTATTTTTGTTGTAGTGTTACAATTGATGTGAATTTTTCTTTTTGTTTGTTATAGACAAAATAATGTAAATTTGGTACAATTTAAATAGTGGATAAGTAGGTGTTATGATGTACTTAAAAGAGATACAGACATATGGTTTTAAATCATTTGCTGATAAAATAAATTTTGAATTTACCAAAAATATAAATGGAATAGTTGGACCTAATGGATCAGGTAAAAGTAATGTTGTCGATGCCGTTAGATGGGTTTTAGGAGAAGCAAACAACTTAGAGCCAGTGATACAACTAGTGTTATATTTTCTGGTTCTAAAAGTAGAAAACCATTAAATAGTGCAATGGTCAATATTATTTTTGATAATAGTGATAGGCATCTTCCTATTAATTTTAATGAAGTTTCTATCAAGAGAGTATTATATCGTACAGGTGAGAATGAATATTATTTAAATGGCGCAAAATGTCGTTTAAAGGATATAACAGAACTTCTAACAGATAGTGGAGCA
>CADAMI010000004.1 GCA_902788975.1 uncultured Erysipelotrichaceae bacterium
AGTTTCTACACTTATAATATTATTAAACTTATCATCATATAAAGAGTCTTGTTTTCTTTTTAATTCAGCTATCTTTAAATTAAGTTCATCAATCTTTTTTAATTTATCTTGTTTAGGATCAACATATTCACTTTTAATGATATTTTCAAATTCTTCTTTATCATTAATATATTGATTAGCCATACTACTTAATTTATCATAAACTGTATTTTCTAGCTTTGTATAGTTAATATAATGAGAAAAGCATATATCATACTTACTAAACTTACGATAGTTATTGCAATTCATTGTAACTCTATCTCTTTTCTTATCATAACTAATACTCATTCTAGCACCACAATCTTTACAAAAAACTAAATCAGATAAGACATAATCAACATTTCTTCGGTCAGGATTATAAGTGTTTGAAGAATCTTTAATACTTTGTGCTATTTCAAATGTTTTCCTATCAACAAGTGGTTCGTGTGCATTTTCTTTAATGCACCATTCACTTTCAGGAACACTCTTTCTTTTCTTTATCTTATAATTGACTTTTTGAAATTTGTGTTGAATTAAATCTCCAATATAAACTCTATTTTTAATAATATTACTGATAGATGTGTGTTTCCATATTTCAGGATGGTCAAATTTATTTAATTTAGAACCAGAGTATTTATACATAATTGGTGTTGGTAATTCTTCTCTTGTTAGTATCTCTGCAATCTGGCCACTACCATAACCTGCTACATATAAATCAAATATTCTTTTAACAACAGGGGCAGTTTCAGGATCAGGCACTAATTTATGCTTATCTTCAGGTTCTCTCATATAACCATAAGGTGCAGCACTACCACAGAATTTACCATCTTTTTTCATTTGAAGTAAGTTTGAACGAACTTTTTTAGAAATATCTTTTGCATACATATCATTCATACTTAATCTAAATGGCATCATATCAGAGCCACTTGTTTCAAAAAAAGTATCTATATCATCATTTACTGCAATATATCTGACATCATTTTTAGGAAAATAAGTTTCAACATAATAACCAGTCATTATATGGTCACGACCTAATCTTGATAAGTCTTTTGTTATAACCATATTTATTTTTTCATTCTCAATGTCATTTAACATTCTTTTAAACTCTGGACGCTCAAAATTTGTTCCTGTATAACCATCATCAACATAAATATCAACTGCAACTAAGTTTTGTGCTTTTAAATAACCAATTAATAGACTTCTTTGATTAGTGACACTTTCTGATTCCATATCATCACCATCTTCACGAGATAGTCTTATATAAATGGCTATTTTAAATATTGTATTGTCTATCGCATATTTACTATACACTTCTAACTCCTTTCGTTAGACAACACTTTCACTTTATTAGTTGATTCAATTATACTATTTTTTGAGTCCTTTTTAAATACTTTTAATGAATTTTTATGAGCTATATAATATTTATATATACAACTCTTTAATACTTCTTTTAGATCACAACCATTACTATCATAAAACTCTAGTGTTTCATACATGATTATTCCTCCACAATGAATTTTATGTGTAATAGTTTATAAAAATTACTATTCTTCATAAATTATCACAACCTTTCTTTTAAATTTTTTTATTATTTAATTTATCTAAAATCTTTCAATATTTCATCTATTTCTTTTTGTTGTTCTTCACTCATTGGTATTGCTTCTTCTCGTGTGCCATTCCAAACTTCTACGCCATCTGGATCATATCTTATATGAGGAGCACTCTTTCCATTTATTAGTTCTTCTTGATTATCAGATATATAAGTTACCGTGATAAAACTTTGTATTTTACCATTTGCAATATAAGAATTAAGATAACCTTTAATAAATACTTTAGTTCCTTTAACAAAAAAATCCTTATACATTGTATAAAGATTCCTATTAATATTTAAACTAGAATATACTTTCCTTTTATCATATTTAAGAGTAATTAAACCAAATTTAATATAATCTTGATTATTATCTGTAACATTATTTATAGTTCCAGATATAATAATTTCATTTAAATCAATTTCCATTTTTAACTTCCTTTCAATTAATTAATTTATAATTTAAATTATTTAAATAAATTTTAAATTTATATTATTTATTAATATTATTTATTATATTATTTATTCTGTTAGAAGATATTCGCTATATTCACTAGCAACATCTTGCGTTTACCCATAGAATATATCTGCTAAATATATTTTTCTTTCATTAGGTTCTAGTTCAACTCTAATATAGTTTTTTCTTTTTAATGAAGTTATGCAACTAGTAATTGTTCTTTTAGATACTTTCATAATATTACCTAAACGCTTATTACTAGCATAACAAAAACCATCTTGCATAGTTAGAGTAGTTATTAAACCCATCAGTACTTTAGAAGTAGAAGATATATCTTCATCTAATAAAACTACCATAGGTAATTCAACATATTTTAAATTTCTTAAACTATCCATATTATCAAACTCCTTTCTTTAATTTTTAGACATTAAAAAACTTGTAAAAATATCTTACAAGTCATACTGATATAAAATGAACTAAGGCGGGTATTAACCCTGAGACTTTATTTTAAATCCTTTCTCTAGGATTGAAGCAGTTCAGCCTTTCGGCTAGGTACTAATATAAATCTCCGAACATTTACTGTACCTTATTTACTAGCGATTATTCTATTCTAGCAAATTGTGTATTCATATAGTCCATTGTCGTATTCATTAAACTTAATATAATTATATTTTTCTAATAGTTTTAAGTTCTTTCTGAATCCAACATTTTTCAAACCTTTGATCTGACCTTGTATTCTACCAATATTCACATGATTGATAGTTCTATCAAATCCTTCTGAATATAGATAAGCATATATATCTTTAGCTTCAAATGTGATATTTTTATCTTTCCATATTCTATGGTTTGTCATATCTAGATGTTTAATTTTACTCATTCATATCGCTCTCTCCTTTCTTCAAATCTGCTATTTTGAGTACATCAGTACTCGTTTTCGATTTCAATATTACATCATAATTACTAACTTGTCAATACTTTTTTATTCAATTTTAATAAATGTGTTGACTTTTGTACTCATTTAGTGTATGATTAATGTGTGAGGTGAAGAAAATGTCTAGTAGTAAACCTATCGGTGAAGTAATAGCCGAAGCTAGAGAAATTGCTAAACTTTCTCAAAGACAATTAGCAAAACTTGCTGGAATTAATAGTTCTGGTCTATCTAAAATAGAAGCTGGTGAAAGGGATCCTAGTCCAAAGATATTAAGAAAGATAAGTAAATACATAGATGTTAATTATAATGATTTAATGTATAAAATGGGATTAGGTATTGAAGTTAGTCCATTAAATCCTTTTATTAAAGATTATTATTCAAATCTAAAAGGTGATGAACTAAATGAAGCTGAAATTAATGTTTTAGGTAATAAACAAAATCTAGAAAAATTAGTTTTATCTTGTGAAGAAAAATTAAAAAATGAAAACATATTAGAACAAGAAAAGGATTTATTATTACATACTATTGAAGATACAAATTATCAAATTAATACACAAAATGAAATTATTAATTTAATTCAAAGTTTAAAAGTAAAGGAGAGAAATAAAAATGCGAAATAGAAAAATCTTTAAAATATTAATACCATCATTAACAATATTCTTTATATTAGGATTTATCTTGTCTCAAGCAATTCAAACCGATCACTATTACAATATGTTTTGGGCAGGGTTAGCATTTCTATCATGTGGAATATTTTTAGATATTTATTATTGGAGTAAATTAGGATTAGATGTTGATAAAAATGAATCAAAAATGATTAAAAGAATATTTGATGATAATACTGCATTACTTGGAGTATTTTATGGAACATTAATATGTATAGTTACATTCTTTGATACATTTAATCATGACATAATGAAAAACAATTATGTCATAATAGGTATGTTTATGATGACATTAGAATTTGAATTATTTACATATTTATCTATTGGAAATGCTAGAAAAGATACAGTAAAATTATTAAAAGGTAGTAAATAATTCAATAAAAAAATAACCTTTTACTTTTCGTTAGATTAGGTATTAGGTTATTTCCATATAAGAATACGTGGCACGTTTTGCGAGTATGCTCCATTGAGATGAATCGAACCATCATTAATTTGATAGTTCTTTTTTATAATTAAATTTAAGAACAAACAATGATATAACCGATAATAAAAAAATAGATCTAGGAGTATCACTTTATAAAATAGCTAGTTATAGTAACTTAAATACTTATCAAACTAAAAATCTTATTAAAAATGGTACACTAAGTCTAACTTTAATGGTAGTTTTGATGAATATTATAGTAATATATTATTTATTACTAAAAATGATTCAAGACCACTAACTACAAAAGAATTATATAGTTCGTTAAATGATATGCGTATAAGCAATAATAAATATTATAAAATTAAACAAAATTATTATAATAAAATATTTGTACATAATATGTTATTAAATAGTGCACTCAACCATATCAAATATGAAAATGAGCGTATAGAAAAAGAAATCGAATATAGTATGAGAGACAATCTCGATTACTAATCGGTTTCTTTTTTTAGTTTTGTTAATATAATTTATTATTTAGTTCTTTTTTTAATCTTTGTAGGATTTTGTTGATTATTATTTTGTTTTTTTCTACTTTTATTGAATTCATATATATTTGCAATTGTTAGACCACTAGAAGCTGCTAATAATGAAAGTAATACATAGTCAGCTGTATGCAAGCCATCTCTATTTAATGTTTCTTCTTGTTGATATTTTATTTCATCATTGTTGGTTTCACTTAAATTATTTTCGTTTTTACATCCCGTTAAACTTAACATTATGGTTGATGCTAAAGCTAATGCTTGTAATTTTCTTTTATAGTTGTCGTTCATTTTAAAATTTCCCCTTTCTTACAAAAATAAAAAATATTTCTTCGTTAATGGCTTAATATTTTAGCATAAAGGCAAACAAAAGTCAAGTTTTTTGTTCACTTTTTGCTATTATGTATGAGAAACGTTTTTTTCTATATAAATTATTTTTCTATATAAATTATTATTAATTATTGATAAATTATTAAATCTAGTTTATAATTAAATTACAAAGAAGAACTTAAGGTCGTATATCGTATCTTTATCGCTCGTGAAAGTGGCGATAGTATTCTTCTTTTTATTTAAACTTGATTTAAATAAAAAGGCAACAATAACTACTTACGAATAGTTTGTAGTTATGTTGTTATCGGTTTCAAAAGGGTGTCCCTTTGCACACTATTCCTAGTTGGCTATAAGCCAACTTGGTAGTGTGTTACTAAAATGTCATTTTGGATTTTGAATTTTATTTATTAGTTTTAGTATATAGTTTTATATGTTCTTTTTTCTTTTGCTCAATTAATTCATATATTCTATCTATAATTGCATCTACTTCTTCACTAGTTACAAAAGTTCTTTCTAATTCTTCAGTAGTTGAAATTATATTTTTCCAATTGGGATCATAATAAGAAAAATATAATTCATTCTCATCAATAGTTATATTATTATCCATATTATTGCTAATACTTCTAAAAAACAATTGATGAAATCTAGGAAAAGTAGTTATTTTATAACTATACTCTGCTCTCTTGAGCGCATTATATACTTGTTGATCAATTTCACTTTCTTTCGGGTAAGATACTTCTTTATTCATATCAAATCCTACAAGTTGTTGTTTTCCTCTTTTATAAAAGAAATATCTTAAAAACTCTTTTAATGCTTCTTTATCCTTTAAAAGTAATGAATTTTCATAATTATCAAATTCTATATAGGCATACTTTTCTTTACCTGCAAATGAATCATATGAAATTTTCCTTACAGAAGATGGAATTACAATAGAATTTCCTTGATAGTATTTGAAAGCGTGTAAGCCAATCATTTCTAAGCCATCATTTAATGATAATTTTTGAAATTCACTATTGAATAAATTACCACTAATACTTTTTAATGTACTTGGCATTACTAATTCTTTTTTGTCTTTTATTTCTCTTCTAATATATTTGGAAACTCTTGAAGATAGTATGTCTGAATCAATACTTATTATACCTTCTGGTAATTTGTAATAAGTAGTATTAATTTCACTTTTTTTCATTAATTGATATAATCTATTAATAGGATGGTTGCAACTAAAATCATCAATAATTGATAGTAACGATACAAGTGGCACTAAGTAATCCCATTCAATACCGCTTATATTTGAAAAAATATTTTCAAATTCATTTCTCTCATCATTATCTGTTAAATTTGCTAATAATATATTATTAGATAACATTTTTTTAAAGCCATCTTCCTTATCAAAAGATAGTAATAAATTTAGCATATATTTTTTGTAAAGAACATAATCGCCATCATATCCTCCCCAATCACCTTTATAATACTCTCTTATTATAGATAAGGCTTGTCTCATATCATTTGAAAAAGTATTATTAAAATAATTGTTTTTACCTAAAATTATATTTTGTAACTTATTAAAGATAATGTCTTTATAGTATTCATAACCATAATCATCTTCACGAATTGGAGATTCTCTAAGAAAATCAATATCGCAAGTAAGAATATTAAATTTTACTTTATATAGATTTTTAATCTGTTCATCTGATACTACATTTCTTCCATATTCATAAAACAAAAGATATTTTTGTTCTAAACTATTAATTTTATGTAATAAATCATTTTTATTATCTTTAGTTTTTTCTATATTATTTAATTCTTCTAATTGTGAATCTAGTATTTTAATTTCATTTTTATTTTTATATGCATAAATTTCTAGCCATCTTTCAACTATAGCAATCTTAGTAATTAAATCATCAATTCTA
The DNA here is from genome assembly GCA_902788975.1 of uncultured Erysipelotrichaceae bacterium. Classification (GTDB taxonomy): domain Bacteria; phylum Bacillota_I; class Bacilli_A; order RF39; family UBA660; genus RUG705. Next base: position 6,863 of record CADAMI010000004.1, read on the forward strand.
TTTACAGTGCTAAGTTCTAAAATAGATGAAGATATAAAACATAATCTCTCCCATCTTTTTAATAAAATATCATAATCTTTTCCGCTATTATTAATACTTATAGTTCTTAGATGTGCATCAATTTCTTTTTGAATTGCAGTTTTTTGTTCTAAAAATATTACTAACGAATTACTTAAATTATTAATTTCATCGGTTAAACAATTCTTATTTCTACGTGGTACTCTTTTCCCTTTTTCTAATTCTTTTAATGCAATTAACCTAGTAATTGTTTCTACTTCCATTTTATTAATTTCTAATAAATATATTTTTAGTTTTGTCATTTGAATCATTAATTCTTCCGATGCTAAATTTAAAAAGTGTTCATCAGTAATGATACTATGAAGAAGTAAATCCACATTCATAATCATATCTTCTTGTAAATTATCAAATTTTAATTCTCTAGTAGTTATTGTTCTCTTTTGAGATAGAAGTTGTAGATATTGTTCTTTATAAGAATCAATTAAATTAATCTTTTCTATATCGTCCTTATAGTAATCCCTACCTGGAATTTGTATAATATCTCCAAGATTAATTATTCCGACTTCAACTTCATTAAAAAAAAGTGATTTTAGTTTATTAATAAAATTCATGATAATCCCCCCTTTGACTAATGAGTAATATTATATCATATTTCCTAAAATTTTGCACTTTTTATTATAAAGTCATTTCAAAATCATCTTTATCGTATTCATCTTCATCATAATCTCTAACTCGTTCTTTATAATAGTTAGGTGCATCTACATAATCAAATAATTCATCTTGTTTAGTAGTACCTCTTGATATGCCAACCACATCATTCATATCAAATTCACGATTATCATAGCAGTCTTTAATTGCATCGGCAGTTTCATCTTTGGTATATTCATTACCTCGCTGCAATAATTTTCTTAAAAATTTCTTTAATAATTGAAACATATAATTTAATCTAGCTATTAAACTTCTATTTTCTCGTTCTAAATGTTCATTATCTTTTTCAAGTTTTGTAACTTCGTTTTTATATTTTTGATTTTCTTTTTCTAGTGATTTATAACTATTAGCATAACCATCAATTTTATTAAACACTGCTTGTAATTTAGGTTGCATATCCATTACTTTTTTAGATTCTTTAATAACATTATTCATACTATCAAAAGTATCTTTTTTAACCTTAACATAGTCTTTACCTACTAAAAATGATTCTTTGGTAGTTTTCATTTTATCTTCAAACTCATTCATTGCTTTATCAAGCCTATCATTTTTAACATTTAATTCTTGATTTAATTTCCTAGTTATTTTTTTATATTCTTTAATTTTAATGTGTTTATCATCACTGCCTTTAATACCTCTTTCTAAATCATATCCTTTTTCAGTTAGTCTTTTATGATACATATCTTGTAGTTGTGATAATTGTATCTTATCTTTTATATATTGCTTTTTAGATATGGTATATCTTTCAGTATTAGTTCTATAATCTAGTTTCTTAACTAATGGTATTACTACACAATGAATATGTGGTGTTTTTTCATCTAAATGGACAGTTGCGTGTAAAACTTGTTCTTTCTTATACCCTAAATCATTATAAACAAACTCCATACAAGTATCAGCCCATTCTTTAATTTGTTCTCTAGTCATTCCATCAAAGAATTTAGGAGAAGCAGTAAACATTAATTCATCTGCTATACAATTTCTAGAACTATTTAACATATCGTGATATTTCTTTTGTCTAGATTTTCTTTCAGTTTTCATTCTTTCTTCGTGCTCTCGTTTATATTCTTTTGTTAATTCATCAAAACCTTTTAAATACTTTTCAGCAAGTGGTACAAGTTCTATATTATTTTTACTTAATTCTATTTTAATATCTGGATTAGAATTATAAGCTTTCTTTTCTCGTTTATTATGTGATCCTATTTGTGCTAAATCTTGTGTAGTCATAATAGGTTCACTTCTAAATATTGCATAATTTAAATTCATATATCATTTCTCCTTTCGTTTCGTTTTATACAACAAAAAAGATATGTCGTTAAACATACCTCTAATTACATATCTCATCATATTTTTTATTATAATGACAATAATTTCTTATCTTACATCTTTCACAATTAGGGTTTTCCCCACATATATTGGCAGACCTTAATAAACAGAATTGTTGAATTATTGATTCTACTACGATTTCATCACAATTATTAAGTTTTGCTATTCTTTTAATAATATTTAATACTTGTTGTTCTGTAGCATTAGCATTTTCAACAACACCTAATCTATGACTACCAAATAATCTTTCTAATTGAGAACTCTTTTTACAAGTATTAACACCAACTCGTTTTAAATAATCATAAGCGAAAGCTCGTCCAACTTGTATCATCTTATATTTTCCATCATTAAACATATTAGCAATATCATTCGGTGTTTCTTTATTAACAAAGTTATCTAAACTACCATAATCTTTTTCTATTTTCTCTAATACCATTATATTTTTAGATAATGCTTTCATTTGATTATTAATCATTGGATTAGTACAATGAATTATTTTTAATTTATTAACTAAAATATTCGGATCAATTACCTTTAAATAATTCTTATTATAGTTATGAAATATCTCATCAATAGCATCCATATTTTCTCTAATATTATTATCTCCCCATCTATGATTTGATAAAAGAGATATAATTAATGCTTTTAGGTGTTCTTCAAAAGTATATTTTTTACCTTTCTTTCTTAATTTAACATTATTAACTAAATCCTTAATATCGCTCATATAATCATAATTAATATAATCCATACTTTCTTTAATAAGAGGTAGTATTTCTTTTAAATCATTATCATCTAATATCGTTATCTTACTTACCATATCATAATTAGGGTTATATATTGTATGATTATTAATACAATCCTTTAATATTTCAACAATTTCTTCATTAGATAAATACTTTACTCTTTCAATAGGAAATATAACCTTATTCACTTTAACATACTTTATCAGCAAAGGTATTAACTCATCATTTTTGAAAATTTGCTCATTTTTCATAAAAAAATATCTCACTTTCTTAATTTTAGTCTTTAACTAATAAAGTGAAATATTGTCTTTATCCCTTATTTTATGGGCATTTATTAATTTTTCTTTTTGGGTATCACATATTCAAGGACACCCAAGGAGTCATTACATATCTTGGACCATTTTCATCGTCTACCCCTTTTGCATCGTTAATAACATATCCAACACAATCAATCATTTTAATATTGGCACTAAAATCATCTATCATAATTTTAGCAGCATTGGCAGGTACAAATTTAGGCTCAGTTGTCATAATCATTTTTCCACTAGCCGCTTGAGGTAATTCATCTAATGCCCTTTTTCTCTCAAATTCATCTTGAATATTTGGCACTACTAAATTTTCCATAAATCTACGAATAAAAGTTGATTTACCAGTTCTTACAGCCCCAACAACACCTAAATATATATCCCCACCTGTACGCTTAGCAATATTTTTAATAACCTCTATTTTTTCCATATAAAACCTCTCTTCTAGTTAATATTATGTAAAAGCCCAGTCATTATTCAAAAAAAAAGAAATAAATTAATACATACTTAATTTATTTCATTAATTTAAGGTTTAGAGACTTTAATTGTTTTTATTATTGTACCATTCACAGTATTTATCTTGAGTAAATCCGCCATCAATATATTGATGATTACTATTAGTATATTTATTTTCACCAACGTATTCATAATCTGTATATCCATTATCATATATAACACGTAATATTTTATTATTTAGGTAACTTATATCTATTTTTATATCTGAGGTATAAGCGACAATGTCGCCACTCATTTCATTATTTAAATTTACGGGTGATATTAGGTTAATCTTATACTGATTATCTCCTATTTTTTCAAAAGAAGTAATACTCCATACAACAATACCATCAGAATTAAATTTTGCTCGTTTAATAAATGTATTAATCTCTAATGAACTACCAACACACATATCATGATCATAACGAACATCAGCCCAGTTACCTTTAATTTTATTCCATAAATTAAAAACTTCGTTAGTAGACATATTAGTACTAACAATAGAATTATTATCGTTTTCATCATTTTTTGTTTCAATATCATCTTTATTATTGTTAACTATATTATCGATATTAGAATCATTTCTTTTTTTATCAATAACACCATTGTAATTATCATTAAATTTATCAATATTTTTATTAAAAGACAAATAACCTTTCCTATTTAAAACGACTAATATAATGGCAAACAATATAAGTAAAATTATTGTATCTAGTATAATTGGTAACCATTTATTATTATTTTTATCCTTTTCCATTTTATCCTCCAAAAATAAGTATAACATACAATAAAAAGAAAAAAGTATAAAAATATGTTAATACATTATTTTTACACTATTTTTACATTATTTTAAATATTGTTTTAAAAATTGTCCAGTATAACTACTTTTACATTTAGCCACTTCTTCTGGTGTGCCTGTAGCCACAACAATGCCACCCATATCCCCACCTTCAGGCCCCAAATCAATAATATAGTCAGCTACTTTAATAACATCCAAATTATGTTCAATAACAATAACCGTGTCACCATTATCAACAATTCTTTGTAAAATAAATAATAATTTTTTAATATCATCTACATGAAGTCCAGTCGTAGGTTCATCTAAAATAAAGATACTTTTACCTGTAGGTTTCTTTTGAAGTTCTTTCGCTAATTTTACTCTACCAGCTTCCCCACCAGATAATGTTGGTGCACTTTGTCCTAACTGAATATAGCTTAGTCCAACATCTTGCATAATTTGTAATTTGTCTCTAATCTTCTTATGATTTTCAAAAAATGGCAACGCTTCAGACACTCTCATATCAAGAACTTCGGCAATATTTTTATCCTTAAATTTAATTTGTAGTGTTTCGCTGTTGTAACGTGTACCATGACATACCTCACAAGGAACATAAACATCTGGTAAAAAGTTCATTTCAATCTTTTTAACACCATCACCCCAACAAGCTTCACATCTTCCACCTTTAACGTTAAAAGAAAATCTATTTTTACCATATCCTCTTATCTTTGATTCTTTCATATCAGCAAATAGGTCTCTTATATCATCAAATACTGATACATACGTAGCTGGATTACTTCTTGGTGTTCTGCCAATTGGGTCCTGTGTAATATGAACCACTTTATCAATATTTTCAAGACCTTTAATTTCTTTACATTGACCAACAACAGTTCTAGATTTATATACTTTCTTCATTAATGCATTATATAGAATATCATTAACTAATGTCGATTTACCACTACCGCTAACACCAGTAACACATATTAATTTACCTAAAGGGAACTTAACATTAATATTTTTTAAGTTATGCTCCTTAGCCCCTTTTACTTCAAGAAATAGTCCATTTCCTTTTCTTCTTGTTTTTGGTACATCAATTTTTAGTTCTCCTCTCAAATATTTTCCTGTCAATGAGTTAGGATTATTCATAACTTCTTGAGGTGTTCCTTCAGCCATAACACGACCACCATCATCACCGGCACCAGGACCAATATCCACTAAATAATCTGCTTCCATCATCGTATCAGTATCGTGTTCAACAACAATCAATGTATTACCTAAATCACGCATTTCCTTCATCGATTTAATTAACTTTTCATTATCTCGCTGATGAAGTCCAATGCTAGGTTCATCTAAAACATATAATACCCCTGTTAATTTACTACCAATTTGTGTTGCAAGTCTAATTCTTTGTGCCTCTCCACCAGACAAAGTACTTGCAGATCTACTTAAAGAAATATATCCAAGCCCAACATTATTTAAAAATTCTAATCTATTTATAATCTCTTTTACTAATAATTCACTAATTTTCTTCTGTTCTGTAGTTAACTTCAAATTTTTCATAAATTCATACAAGTCAGCTATACTAAGTTCTGTCATTTCGTAAATATTTTTTTTATTAATTAGAACACTAAGGATATCGCTTTTTAATCTTGTTCCATGACATACTGGACAAACTTGTTCAACCATAAATCCTTCGATCCATTCTCTAACCCAACCTGCCGTTGTCTCAATTTGTCTACGTTCTAAATTAGTAATAATTCCTTCAAAGTAATCAGTCTTAGTTCTACTACTACCAGTTCTTGATAAGTATTTAAAATCCATTGGTTCAGGAGAACCATATAAAATAATATCTAGCTTATTTCTTGGAATATCTTTAATAGGCATATTTAAATCAATATCGTAGTATTTAGCTACCGTAGAAATTTCTGTGTATAAAGTATTTTGCTCCATCGTAACTGTTTTAATACCGCCATCATTTATACTTAGAGATTTATCAGGAATTAATAAATCCTCGCAAATCTTCATTTTAACTCCTAGTCCATTACATTCAGGACAAGCTCCATATGGAGCATTAAATGAAAACATTCTTGGTTCTAGTTCTGGTAAAGAAAAATCACAATCAGGACATGCATATTTTTCACTCATAACAATTTGTTCTCCACCAACAACATCAACAACACACTTACCATTTGATTTCTTACAAGCTATCTCAATTGCTTCATATAACCTACTTCTAATATTATTCTTAATTATTAATCTATCAATAATTATCTCAATAAAGTGTTTTTTATTTTTTTCAAGTGCAATATTTTCAGATAAGTCATAATCATTACCATCTATTCTAGCACGTGTAAATCCTTCTTTTCTTAAATCTTCAAGTAAATCCTTTTGTGTACCCTTTTCTCCATATACAACAGGACTCAATATTCTAATTTTTGTTCCTTCATCTAGTTTCATTATCTGAATAGTCATTTCTTCAATACTTTGACTAGAAATAGGTTTATGATGATTAGGACAATAAGGAACTCCAATACGAGCATATAATAATCTTAAAAAATCATATATTTCTGTTACAGTTCCAACAGTACTACGTGGATTATTATTAGTACTTTTTTGATCAATACTGATACTTGGACTAAGGCCATCAATACTATCAACATCAGGCTTACTTGTACCACCTAAAAATTGTCTTGCATAAGCACTTAAACTATCGACATATCTTCTCTGTCCCTCAGCATATATCGTATCAAAAGCTAAACTACTTTTACCACTTCCAGATACTCCAGTCATAACTATAAGTTTATTTTTAGGTAAAGTAATATCAATATTTTTTAAATTATTTTCTCTTGCCCCTTTAATAATAATTTTATCCATAACTACACCTCACATTTATATCTTTATCAAATATTAATAAAATATAATCTCTAAGTAAATATTATACCTTATTTTAAAAAAAAGACAACTAAACTAGTCATCAATTTCTTTAATTTTTTTAAATTTTGCTTTAATTCTTTGTAATGTATTATATATTGATTTTAAATCCTTATTTAAGGTATTTGATATTTCTTCAAAAGAGTATCCTTTAATACGCAAATCAAATACTTTTTTTTCAAACTCCGTTAAACTATCACGTATCTTTTTTGTAATTTGCTCGTTGTTATCCTTTCCAAGCAAATTTTCTTCAACATTGTAATTATCTTTTAATGTTTTTTCTAAACTATCATCAATTATAATTGCTTCATTTAATATCCTATCCTTATTACCATTAATTTTTCTTAAAAAATTAAGTATTTGTCTATCGATACATAAATTAGCAAATGTATAAAAAGTAGCTTCATTGTCTTGAGAAAAGTTTCTAATAGCCTCTTCAAGTCCAATATATCCTTCTTGCATAATATCATTTATTTCTATTCCATGATGAGTAACAAAGACAATGGCATTTTTACTTTTCTTAATAATTATGGGTTTATACTTGTCATAAATAATATTTATTGCATCTTCATTTCCATCTTGCGCTAAATATACTAATTCATAATCATCATTTTTCACTATCTATCACCTGATACAATTCTAGATAATAAGATTCCACATGAAACAGAAGCATTTAAACTATTAATTTTTCCTACCATTGGTATTTTAGCAATATAATCACAATTATCAGTAACAATTTTACTTATACCGTGACCTTCGTTACCAATAATTAAACATATAGGAGCATTATAGTCTATTTTGGTATAATCTTCGCCATCCATATCTGTACCAACAATCCAATAACCACTATCTTTAAGTTTATCAATGGCATTTACTAAATTAGTAACTTTAACAATTGGCATATTATAAATAGCACCAGCGCTTGTTTTAACAACAGTTGAATTTACACTAACATTTCTGTCTTTAGGAATAATAATCGCATCCACCCCAAGCGCCTCACATGTTCTTATAATAGCTCCAAAATTATGTGGATCTTCTAAATGATCTAACATCACAAGTAATGGATTACTTTTTTGAATATTTTTAATATAATCAAATTCTAATGTTTCAACGTCATCAACTTCAATAACTATTCCTTGATGCAGTCCATCTACTTTATTATCAAGCACCTTATTTGGTACAATCGTATATTTAATTCCGTTATTTTTTATTAGTGAAAATATTTCTTTGTCATTAAACTTATCTGACAAATAAACTTTATTAATCTTTTCATGACTATTAATTTTTTCTTTTGCTACATTTTTACCATATATATACATATTATTCCTCCAAAGAACCGCCCCAATTAAGAAGTCCACCATCTAAGTTATATAAATTGTTATAACCCATTTCACTTAATTTTTCCACTGCTTCTTTACTTCTTACACCTGTCTGACAATAAACAATAATCGGTGTACTCAAATCATAACTAACACTATCAATTTGATCGAGTGGTATATTAACAGCATTTGTAATATGTTCGCGACTAAATTCGTCAGGTGTTCTAACGTCGATTAAAACAGCCCCATTATTAATTATATCTATTGCCCTATTTGTATCAATAGTTTCATATAATTTATCACCACATGCCGTAATTAAAAAGCAAATTAACAATATACTAAATATTTTTTTCATCATAACCTCCAAAAATATAATTCATTATTTCATTTATACGTTTATTCTGATTATCTAAATATAAGTAACCAATTAATGATTCAAATCCTGTAGACATTTTATAAGTAATAATGTCTGTATTTTTAGGGTGAGTATCTCTTTTATAATTTCTTCCTCTTTTAATTATTTCAACTTCTTCGTCAGATAAATATTTATTGTTAGTTAAATAGCCTAATATTTTTGCTTGTGCCTTTGCTGACACATATTTAATAGCTTCTTTTTGTAAATCTTCAACTTTAGCAATCCCCTTGTTTATAAGATAATCTCTTATTAATACCTCATATACTGCATCACCTAAATATGCTAACGTAATAACATTTATTTCTTTAACATTCATGCATTTCACCAATATCATTTTATCATATTAGAGATAAAAAGACAAATATAAAAGAGTCAGCTTAGTACTCTGACTCAAATTATAATTTACTATAATATTCGTATCTCTTTTTAGCCCACTCTTTTTGCATATCAAGCAATGATTGAGCATCATCAGGATTAACCTTTTTTAAATTAGCATATCTATTTTCATTAGACAAGAAAAGATCATATTTAGTATCATCTATATTCTTAGAATCTAAAATAAATGTTTCATTATCTGGATTATATCTAAATGTTAAGAAATATCCACATTCAGTTGCTAATTTAGCATCATCCAAACTATGTTCCATTCCTGTTTTAATACCATGTTCAATACAAGGTGCGTATGCAATAATAATTGATGGACCATTGTGATTATTTGCTTCTTGTAATGCTTTTAAGTATTGTTCCTTGTTGTATCCAATATTTACACAAGCAACATAAACATGTGGATAACACATAGCTATTCTTGCTAAATCTTTCTTATAGTTTTTCTTGCCATTCGCTGTAAATGAAGCAATCGATCCTAAATTACTAGATTTAGAAGATTGGCCTCCCGTATTTGAATATACTTCTGTATCTAAAATCAAAATATTTATATTTTCATTAGTTGATAATACGTGATCTAATCCACCATAACCGATATCATAAGCAAATCCATCGCCACCAATAATCCACATTGATTTAGGAACGATATAATCTCTTAATTGTTTTAATTCAGGATATTTATCAAAGTCTATTTCATTATATACTTCTATACATATTTTATAATCATCCATATTATCTAACCATTTTTTAAATATTGGATTATTATGTTCCTCCATATATTTTTTAATTATATTACGTTTTATATTAATACCAGTCTTAATACCTAAACCAAATTCAGAATTATCTTCAAATAAACTATTAGCCCAAGGAATACTATAAGGAGTTGATGGAGCACTAGCCCCATAAATAGAAGAGCATCCCGTCGCATTTGCAATAAATATGTTATCTCCAAATAATTGAGTTAAATTCTTAATATAAGCTGTTTCACCGCAGCCAGCACAAGCTCCTGAGTATTCAAATTTAGGATCTTTAAACTCTAAATTTTTAACATTAACAATATTACTCTCATAATTAACTCGATTATTATTTAGATAATTATATTCATCATTTGTAAATTTATCCTTATCATACTTTCTCATTTCAAGAGCTTTATTGCCATCCTTTCCAGGACAAATATTAGCACAAAGCCCACATCCAGTACAATCAGGATAAGATATACCTATAGCAAATTTTTTATTCTTAGGGAAAATACTATCAATAGCATTATTATGTTTATCATCTTTATCAAGTAAATACGGTCTAATTACTCCATGTGGACAAACAAATGCACATTGGTTACACTCTATACAATTTTCTTTAATCCAACAAGGAACATTTTCAGCAATATCTCTTTTTTCATATTTTGTTGTTCCACCAGGATATATGCCACTTTTCTTATCCAAGAATGCACTAACTGGAAGCTCATTTCCTTTAAGTAACCCAATCGTTTCTTCAAAAGATAAGTCCTTTTTTTCATTATATGTTAGATTTATCCAATTAGAATCAACTGTTACTTTTTTCATATTAGGAATAGATTCTTCAACAATTCGATTATTGATATTAATAATATTTTCACCCTTATGAGAAAATCTCTTAACATTACTGTCTTTCATAATATCAATAACTTTATTTGTATCCATAATCTTTATAATATCAAATATACATATTTCCATACATGTACTAATTTTATTTTTTAAACCTAATTCATTAACTAGTTTATAAGCATCAATTATATAAAAATTAATATTTTTCTTAGCTAATAAATATTTAATCTTATTAGGTAAAGATTTTACTAATGTATCAGCATCTAATTTAGTATTTAAAAATAAAGTACCATTATCACAAAGATTGTCAATTACATCATATTTGTAAATGTATTCTTCTTTAGAAACAACTACTAATGATGGATTATTAACATAATATGGTTTTTTTATTTCATAATTAGATATTCTCATATGACTACGTGTAACACCACCAGATTTTTTAGAGTCATATTGAAAATATCCTTGAACATATTTGTCTGTATGGTCTCCTATAATTTTAATAATATCCTTAGATGTTGAAACCATTCCATCGGATCCATATCCATATATTAAAAATTCTGTCATGTTACTTGGTATAACAAAATCATTATCAACATTTAAACTTAAATTAGTAACATCATCGTTAATTCCTATTGTAAAATTATGATGTCTTATATCACTATTAATAAAATCAAATACAGCTTTTATCTGTGCTGGAGTTGTATCTTTGGAAGATAATCCGTATCTCCCACCGACAATATTAATTTTTTTGTCTCTTAAAGCAGCTGTAACATCCAAATATAATGGTTCTCCATTTGCGGCAGCTTCTTTTGTTCTATCTAAAACAGCAACATTTTTAACGGTTTCTGGAATTACACTTAGTAAATGTTTATTGCTAAATGGACGATATAAATGAACTTCAATCATTCCGTATTTTTTACCATGTTTATTTAAATAATCAACCGTTTCTCTAATCGTATCACAAACACTACCCATAGCAATTATGATACTATCAGCGTCATTCACTCCATAATAATTAAATGGTTTAAAATTAGAACCGGTTATTTTATTAATCTTTGTCATATAGTCATCTACTATATCTATTGCTTTTTCATAAAATTTATTTCTAACTTCTACGTTTTGAAAATATATATCATCATTTTGAGCAGTTCCACGAGTATTATATTTTTCATTACTCATAGCTCTATCTCTAAAACTATTTAAGGCATCTTCATCAATTAAATCTTTAATTTTATCAAAATCCAATAATTCAATTTTATCAATTTCATGACTTGTTCTAAAACCATCAAAAAAGTTTACAAAAGGAAGAGATGCTTTAATTGCTGATAAGTGAGCAATTGTAGCCATTCTATATGCATCTTGTGGATTAGCAGAGGCCAGCATACACACTCCAGTTTGTCTAATTGCATATATATCTTGATGATCACCAAAAATACTAAGTGCATGTGTTGCTAAACTTCTAGCAGCGACGTGTAAAACAGCTGGTAACATTTCACCTGACATTTTGTAAAGAGTTGGAATCATTAAAAGTAAACCCTGGCTTGCTGTAAAAGTTGTACTTAAAATACCTGATTGTAGTGCGCCGTGTACTAAAGCTACCGCTCCAGCCTCAGATTGCATTTCAATTACTTTAACTTTGTTATTCCAAAAATTATAATTATCACTATTAGCAAGTAAATCTACTTTTTCTGCCATTGGACTAGCTGGCGTAATAGGATATATCCCACATAATTCACTAAATTTATAAGCCACATTACTGACAGCTTCGTTTGCATCCATTGTCTTATATTTATTCATAAATATTCACCTCTAACTAATAATAATTATATACTAAATACAGTGAATATTCAACAAAATAAAAATTATTAATAAGTAAAAAAAGTAATTATTCAGCACAAGTAAAGCCTTGTGAAGTATAATTACTTCTTAATGTGTCAATATCTCTAGATAAATTTAGTGTTGCTAAATCATTATCACTAATCGTATCATAATCAATAACATATGTAACATGGTAATTGTTATCGGTATTGTCATTAGTATTTTGAACTGAAAATCCAGTAATATTACCATAAGTATTCTGTACATTAGCATGTCTATCACGAATACCTGAAATATCTAATATTGTACCCGTTACTCCATTTATAACACTGTCTATAGCACTTCCAACAACACCATCAATTATGCCATCATTATCAGGTTGTGTATCATTTGTAGTTCCGTCCGTACCAGTACCAACACCATCAGTATTATTATTTCCTGTTGTACCATTATTATCAGTGTTTCCATTATTTGTTCCAATATCGTCGTTACCATTAGTAGTATTACTATTAGTATTTTGTCGATAATCATATGTTACACGTAATTTTTTTACTTCTTTACCTTCATAGTCAATCTTATATGTCATTTTAGTTGTCAAATTAGTGCCAGCATTTTCATAAGTGCAACTCATCGTATCAGTTGCTCCAGCACCACAGCCAGTAAGTAAAAAGATACTACATAATGCTCCTGCAAATAATTTTTTCATATTTACCTCCTTTTACTACTAGTATTATCATAAATACATAAAACATAATTGTTAATTTTTTACAAAAAAAAAGAAGGACAAACCTTCTTTAAAAATCACAGTTTCCAGGTGTTCTAGGATAAGGAATAACATCTCTTATATTATCAACACCAGTTAAGTAAATTAGTAATCTTTCAAATCCCATACCAAATCCAGAATGTACACAACCTCCAAATTTTCTAAGATTTAAATACCAATCTAACTCTTCTTGATTCATATTTAATTCTTTCATTCTAGAAACAAGTTTATCGTAATCTTCTTCTCTTTGACTACCACCCATAAGCTCTCCAGCTCCAGGAACTTCCAAGTCAACTGCTGCCACTGTTTTACCATCAGGATTTTGTTTCATATAAAATGCTTTTATATCTTTTGGCCAATTCTTAATAAATACCGGTCCATTAAAGTATTCAGTAATATATTTTTCATGTTCTTTAGCAATATCTTGGCCAAATTCGGGTTGAAATTCCCATTTTACATCAGCTTTTTTAAGAATCTTTATTACTTCTTCATGATCAATTCTTGTAAAATGACTATTTATTAACTTATTTAATTTATCAAGCAAACCATTTTCAACAAATTTATCAAAAAATTCCATTTCCTCAGGACAATTATCTAAAACATATTTAACAACATACTTTAACATATTTTCCATTATGTCCATATCACCATCTAAATCACAAAAAGCAATTTCTGGTTCAATCATCCAAAATTCAGAAGCATGTGTCTTTGTATTCGAATTCTCAGCTCTAAACGTAGGCCCAAAAGTATAAATCTTTTTATAAGCCATTGCAAATGTTTCACCTTGCAATTGACCAGATACAGTAAGTGCAGCTCTTTTTCCAAAAAAGTCTTTATCATATTCAACTTTTCCGTTTTTAGCTACTTTATCTAAATCAAGTGTAGTAATTTGAAACATTTCTCCCGCACCTTCAGCATCACTAGCCGTTATAATAGGGGCATGAAAATATACATAACCACTATCTTGAAAAAATTTATGTATTGCATATGCCGCAACACTTCTAACTCTAAAAACAGCTCCAAATAAATTAGTTCTCATTCTTAAATAAGCTTGTTCTCTTAAAAACTCTCTCGTATGTCTTTTAGGTTGAATTGGATAATCTTCAGGGCAATCACCTTCAAGAACAAACGAACTTAGTTTCATTTCAATTGATTGACCAGCGCCTTCTGATTTTATAATCTTACCTTTAGCTGTAATAGCGCTTCCAATGTGTAATTTTTGAATTTCTTCAAAATTATCTAAACTATTATCATAAACAATTTGCAAATTTTTAAAATAAGTACCATCATTAAAGTCAATAAAACCAAATTCTTTTTGTTTACGATGATTTCTTATCCAACCACTAACAGTAACTTCTTTTTCAATATAATTATTTTTAAATAAGTCCTTAACATCTATCATGGTATCACTTCCTTATGACTTATTATACCATAAAAAAACGATATTATATATTATTTTTTACAAACACTATTAAAAAAGCGTTTAGGATCATTTGCAATTATACTATAAAGTTCAGGTCTATTTCTAATTTCTCTAATTATTTCAACATCACTACTTGCTAGCAAAAGTGACATATTATCATCGCCTTCACATATAACATTTAATTCGCGACCTAAGATATAATCAGCTGAGATATTAAATACTTTTAAAATCATTAGTAGTATATCCATACTTGGGACTCTTATACCTTTTTCATATCCTGATATTGAAACTTTTGAAACACCAAGTAATTTTCCTAAGTCATCTTGACTTAAACCATTTTGTTTTCTAAGTAGTTTTAACCTATATCCTAAAAACATCTCGTAAAACCTCCAAAATTAATTATTTATTTTTTTTATCATTTTTCTTTTTACCATTATTTGATTCACTAACATCAAGTTCTACCACATTATCATCATCAGTATCATTATCGCTTTTCTTGTTAGTTGAAGAAGATAAAAAGGTTACTTTATCAGCTACAATTTCCATTATCTTGCTTTTAGATCCATCTTCGTTTTCAATAATTCTTGACTGAATTCTTCCTCTAATACCAATTACATCGCCAGTTTTACAATATTCAGCAGTGTTTTCGGCAACCCCAGTCCATAAAGTACAATCTAAGAAATCGGTATCATATTCCCCGTTTTGGTTTTTATAAGGTCGGCCAACAGCAAGTGTAATAAAAGACCCCTTTTTACCATTTTCAGATACAAATAAATTAGGTGTTCTTACTAATCTTCCAACTAACATAACTTGGTTAATCATATACATTCCTCCTTTCAAAAAGAACATAACATAATCAACTTTTATAAACAAATTTGAAATTTTAAATAATGTATTGATGATTTACCAATTTTAATAAAAAAATAAACATAATTATTTAAATAAATAACAATATTTAAAAATTCTAACACATTATTTTTCATATAATAGAAAAGAAACAAAAATAAAAAAAATCAAAACAAAAATTTTGATTTTTTAAAATTTAACACAAATTTTACATAATTATTTAATTACAAAAACATCTTTAAATGTATCAGCAATAGCTTTAGTATATTTCTCCATATTATTATCCATATTTTCTAAATCATTAGCATTTGTTAAATATGCTAATTCTAACAAATAAGCTTCACTGCCTACATTACTATTGTAATATGGATTAGCTATAATTTTCGGTTCGTTTCTATTATCAACATAAGCTCCAGTCATTATTCCACCAGTCTCCCTAATCATATAAAAATAGTTTGATTTAGTTGTAATATTATATGCTTTCATATTTTTATTCTCATATTCAGCCAAAGAACTGTCTATATCACTTTGTGTAAATGTTCTTGTATAAATACCATCAAATACTTTATTGATTTTATTAGTTGAATAATTTGTGTTAGCAGAAGCAACAATATTACTAGCTAATTTTTTAGCAAAATCATAATTAATATTATCGGCTGTATATAATTCCAATCCATGTACTGATGTTGCTTGATTACTGTTCATATGGATTGAAAATAAATATTTAGCAAAAACTTCATGATTAATAACCGCTCTACCACTCTTACCATAATCATCTAATACTTCATTGTTAGTAAGTTGGCCATCTTCTCTTGTAAGTTTTACTTTAACTCCATATTCTTCTAATTTATTTTTTAAATCATTGGCAATTTTCATCGTATATTCAGATTCTTTACGACCATTTTTAAGTGCTCCACTATCCATACCACCATGGCCAGGATCAATGACAACATCATAAATCTTCTTGTTATCGTTTTTAGTAACGGTAAACATTAATGTATGATAATCTTCGTCACTAGTAATTAATATCTTATTACCCCTATTACTAAACGTATAATAAGTTGTTTCCTTATATTCAGTCGTATTATTAAGTGTATAATACCTATATATATCATTATCTTTATCATCTTTAGAACTACTTCTTAAAAACAAATAATAAGTTCCAACAGGAATATCTTCTAAATATAATCCGTCATTAATATTATCAGACATATTAAATTCGTTATTTAAAGAGTTAATTTTATATTCCAAAAATTCGCCATTATATAAAACTAATTCTAAATTACTATCACTTACCAAATTACCATGCATATTTAGATAAGTCCCATAAATAAATAAATTATCAATATTAATAACTTCTTCCTGAACCTTTAGTTTAGGAATTCCTTTATTAAAATAATTATCATATAAAATGTAACCACCAAACCCAAGTAGCAAAATAAGTAAAACAAATAAAAATTTTTTCATTAAAATCCTCCAATCGTCGTACTTAAAAGTCTATTCAACTCTACTGCATATTCCATTGGTAATTCTTCTCTAAAAGCATTTACAAATCCCAAAACAATTAGTTCCTTTGCTTTGTCTTCATCTAGTCCTCTACTCATTAAATAAAATAATTTATCTTCCTCAATTTTAGATACTGTTGCTTCATGTTCCAAATAAGAACTATTATTATCAACAATATTTGTTGGTATTGTATCGCTTTTAGAATATTTATCTAATATAATAGTATCACATTTTACATTGGCTACTGAATTTTTAGCTTTTTTACTAATCTTAACAGTTCCCCTATAAGTTGCATTTCCACCATTCGAAGCTATTGATTTGGAAATTATATTACTCTTTGTATATGGTGCTAAATGAATCATTTTAGCACCCGTATCTTGAATTTGATTTTTTCCAGCTGCAGCTACCGTAACACAGCTACCTCTTGCATATGGACCATTTAATATACAACATGGATATTTCATGTTAGTACCTGCTCCAACATTTCCATCAATCCATTCCATTAGTCCGTTCTCTTCAACAATTGCCCTTTTAGTAACTAAATTGTAAACATCAGTTGACCAATTTTGAATTGTGGTATATCTACATTTAGCATTCTTTCCAACAAATATTTCAACGACTGCAGCATGTAAGGCATCTTCGGTATATGTCGGTGCTGTACATCCTTCAATATAATGAAGCTCACTATTGTCATCGACAATTATTAATGTTCTTTCAAACTGTCCCATATTTTTACTATTAATTCGAAAGTAACTTTGAAGAGGTCTATCTAATTTTGTATTTTTAGGAATATATATAAATGTTCCTCCACTCCAAACAGCCCCATTTAAAGCTGTAAATTTATTTTCATTATATTTAACTAACTTATTAAAATATTTCTTGAACAATTCAGGATATTTCTTTAGGGCACTATCCGTATCCATAAATATAATATTTTTATCTTCTAATTCTTTAATCATATTATGATATATTACTTCACTATCATATTGTGCTCCCATTCCGTCTAAATATTTATTTTCAGCGTCGATTACTCCTAAATCTTTAAATTCATTACGAATAGCACAACTAATCTTTTCCCAATCATTAGTAAGTTCATTCTCTCTCCTTTTATAATAAGTAATGCCATCATAATCTATATTTAACTTTGGACCAAAATCAGGATTATCCAATTTAGAAAAGCATTCAAAAGCATTTAATCTAAATTCACGCATCCAATCTGGCTCATTTTTAATCATTGATATTTCATTTATAACATCTCTAGTTAATTTCATAATATCGACCTCTTGTACACCTATATTATATCAAAAGAATAAAGTAAAGTAAAAGAAAAATAGACCTATATAAACATTTTATATGGTCTACTTTTATTATCGACATTTTTATAAAGTGCTATTAAATTTTCATTTTCATCAATTATGAAAGCAAATTCATCATCAAAAAACCTATCAAGTATAACACCATTTTTAATTTTATTAGCCATTTTTTCATCTACTTTAATTGTAGGTATATTAGGAAAAGCATCTATAATATTGATTAAAGAAAAACTATTATTAGATATTTCCTCTAAAGTAAAACTATTGTCAACAGTAAAGTTACCGACCCTAGTTCTAACTAAACTATTCATAACAGCAGGAACATTTAATTTAAGTCCAATATCTCTAACCAAAGATCTTACATAAGTTCCTTTTCCAACTAAGCATTTTATTTTAAAATATATTTTATTATTATCATAAATAATATCATTAACAATACTTATATCTTTAATTTCAACTTCCTTTTTAGGAAGTTCAACTGGTATATTATTTCTAGCATATTCATATAATTTTTTTCCGTTAACTTTGACCGCTGAATATTTTGGGACTTCTTGATTATACTTCCCTTTAAATGAATTAATTGCGTTTACAATAGCCTTCTTATCTATATAAACATCTTGTTCTTTTATAATTGTTGAATTTTTATCCATATCCAAAGTATCCGTTTCTATTCCTAATATAACTTCAGCTATGTATTCCTTATTATGATCTGTCATTAATTCAGCCATCTTTAGCGCTTTTCCAACACATAAAACTAGTACACCACTAGCATTAGGATCTAATGTACCAGTGTGCCCTACTTTTTTCGTATGTAACTCCTTGCAAACTAAGTTAACTATATCTCTACTTGTGTATCCTAAAGGTTTATTAACAACTAAAAAGCCATTCATTGCTTGTCTAATTCCTCTTTAATAGCGTTAATTAAATTATTTTTTGTCTCTTTAAAATTAGCAGTTAATTTTATACCAGCTGCCATTTTATGGCCGCCACCACCAAATTTTTTAGCAATTTCATTAACATTAACTAACCCGTTGGAACGAAGTGATATACGATAACAGTCAGAACATTCTCTCATAAATATGGATACTTCAACACCACCGATGTTTCTTCCTAAATCAACTAACCCTTCATGGTCTCCCATCTTTGCCCCAACATTAGCCATATCTTCTTCAGAAATATAAGAAAATGCTATTTTACCATCATGTAATATTTCCAATCTATCTAAAGTCATTTTCATTAGTAAATATTGTGACATTGATTTTTTAGATAACACTAAATAATAAATTTTATGTATATCAACAATATCTGTTAATTCGGATGCCATTAAAAATGTATTTTTATCGGTATTGTTATTTCTAAATCCAGAAGTATCAGTAAGCATTCCTACTGCTAAAGCTTCCCCTATCTTCTCTGTAATATCAATACCCCATTCCTTAAATAAATAGTATAATACTTGACAACAAGAAGAAGTATCACCTTCAACATAATTTACATCACCAAATTCTTGATTTGATAAATGATGATCAATTATAATGCTCTTTTTACAACTATCAAATTCATTATTAGTTTGTCCAATACGTTCTTTATTAGCACAATCTAGAACAATTGCTAAATCATATTCATTATCGCTTTTAGTAATAACTTTTTCAATTGAATTTAAAAATAAGAAAGTCTCAGGCATTTCTGGAACTACAACATCAACTTTCTTATTTATATTAATTAACATATGATACATTCCCATTAAAGAACCAATTGCATCACCATCAGGACTTTCATGAGTCAATAGTAGTATAGAATTGCTAGAAATTATCTCATCATAAATATTACTCATGCTTGTTAATCCTTTCAATTATATCTTCAATTTTTTTACCATATTCGATAGATTCATCATAGACAAATGATATTTCAGGCATTTTACGAATATCTACTTTCTCACATAATTTACTTCTAATAAAACCACTTGCTTTATTTAGAGCAACTAATACTTTTTTTCTATCATTGTCCATAGTGGTAAAATAAATCTTAGCAAAAGATAAATCATTTGTAATTTTAGCATCCGTAATTGTTACCATTTTTACATCATTATCTTTAACTTCATCATGAATTATTTCACTAATTTTTTCTACAAAAGCATTGTTTAGCCTGTCAATCTTAATGCTCATAGGTATTCCCCCTATCTACTCCTATGTATATCGTTTTGAACATTATTTTTAGCCACGCCAATTCTTAATTTAAAAATTTCTAGCCCCTTTTTATATCCAGCTTTAAAATTTCTATGCTCTTTTTTAGGAATCATTTTACCATTTTCTTCGACTAATTCAGTTTCTCCATCAATTGAACCACCGGCTGCCCCCAAACTATAACCATCATGGTATAATTGATCATATCTTCTTGCCTTGTCCATTGTCTTTAAAGTTCTTTCTCTTCCAGCATCATATTCATCGTGATATATTTTTGCTTTTCTAGCTAAATTAATCATTTCTTCTCTAGAATCTTTCATATTATCTCTTTACCTCCACTATTTCATATGCCTCAATAATATCTCCTTCTTTTATATCATTGAAGTTTTCAATTGTAATACCACATTCAAGTCCTTGTTTTACTTCTTTGACTTGATCTTTTTCACGAGCAATTGAATTGATATTACCATCATATATTACAACACCATCACGTATAACTCTTGCCTTGGCATCTCTTCTAACGATACCATCAGTTATATATGAACCGGCAATTGTTCCCACTTTCGAAAATTTAAATAATTTTCGAACTTCAGCTTGACCTAACACTTTTTCTTCATATTCAGGGTCAAGTTTGCCTTTCATAGCTGCTTCCATTTCTTCAACTACTTTATAAATAATATTATAAAGCCTAATATCGACACCTTTTTCTTTTGCATATTCCACAATTTTATTATTTGGTCTAATATTAAATCCAATAATTAATGCATTTGATGCTGCCGCTAGAACAACATCGCTTTCGCTAATTGCTCCAATACTGCTTCTTATAACATTAATCTTTATACCTTCAACATCAAGTTTAAGTAAAGAATTCTTAACAGCTTCTTCGCTACCCTTAACATCAGCTTTTAATATAACATTTATTTCTTTCTCTCCAGCTTCAATTCTACCAAACAAATCATCTAAAGAAACTGAAGTATTAGTATTTAAACTTTTCTTTCTAGCCGCAATAATTCTTTGCTCAGAAATAGCTTTTGCTTTTTTTTCATTCTCAAAAGCCATAAATTTATCTCCAGCACTAGGGCTTTCACTTATACCAGTAATTGATACCGGCATCGATGGACTAGCTGAAGTTAAGTTTTCACCCTTATCATTTTTTAAAGTTCTAATTTTACCAGCATAGTTACCAACAACTACCGCATCCCCAAGTCTTAAAGTACCATTTTGAATTAGCACAGTACTAACAACACCTAAAGCTTTATCCATCTTTGATTCTATAACCGTACCAGATGCATATCTATTAGGATTAGCTTTTAATTCTTGCATATCAGCAATTAATAATAAATTGTCTAATAATTCCGGAATACCTTCCCCAGTTTTTGCTGATATATTTACAAATAAAGTGTCTCCACCCCAAACATCTGGAGTAATACCATTTTGACTCATTTCTGTCATTACTCTATCCGGGTTAGCATTTGGTTTATCGATTTTATTTACTGCCACCACTATTGGCACACCAGCCGCTTTAGCATGATCTATTGCCTCTTTAGTTTGTGGCATAACACCATCATCTGCTGCAACAATAATTATAACAATATCAGTTACACTTGCTCCTCTAGCACGCATTTCAGTAAATGCTGCATGACCTGGAGTATCAATAAATGTAATAGGTCTGTTGTTGTATACAATTTGATAAGCCCCGATATGTTGTGTAATTCCACCAGCTTCGCCTTCAGCAACATTTGTCTTTCTAATTGTATCAAGTAACGTAGTTTTACCATGATCTACGTGTCCCATTATCGTAATTACTGGAGGTCTAGGTACTAAATCTTTTTCATCGTCAATAATTTCTAATTCTTCAAAATTAGTTTCATCCCTAGTTGTATCTTTCTTTAATGTTTTTCCAAAATCAAGTGCTAATATTTCAGCTGTTTCAAAATCAATCGGAGCATTCAAATTCATTATTTTTCCTAGCCCCATTAATTTTTTAATAACTTCAGCTACATTCTTATTTAATACATTAGCAAAGTCAGATACATTCATTCCTTCAGTATATAAAACAATTGAATCATCATCGGTACTTACATTAGATTGTAATTTTTCTTTATGCTTGTACATTTCTTTCTTTTGCTTTGCAAAATCATCATTTTTTTTGCTTTCACGATTATCCTTTTTATTTTTTAATAGCTTCTTATTATTTTTACCTGTAGTCTTAATTTCAACTTCACTAAGCTCATCTTCATAAGAATCTTCAAATTCTTCCTCTTCAAAAGACTGAATTTCTTTCTCTTCCTGTATATCTTCGCCTAAAATACTTTCTATTTCATTGTCTAATAAGATAATATCATCATCGCTTAACATATCATCTTCCTGGTTAGCATTAATATTTAATTTTTTACATAATTCAAAAATGTATTCAACACTTTTATCAACATCATTTGCGTATTCAGATACACTCATCATACTTATCGCCTCCCATTTATTTATTTATTTATTATTTTACTGATTTCTTCATATACCTGATCTGATATAACAACTTCAAGCATTTTTTCAAGTATCTTACTTTTTTTAGCTTTTTCTAAAACGGTTATATCTTTTTTAATATATGCTCCTTTTCCATTTAGTTTTCCTGTTTCATCTGCAAGGACTTTTCCTTCAGGAGTTCTAACAATTCTAAGAAGTTCATTTTTAGGTAATTTTTCTCTTGTTACCACACAACTTCTCATTGGAATTTTTCTATTCTTCATCAAGTTCTCCAGCCTTTTTAATTGTTATTTTATATCTAGTAAGTCTTGATGCTAATTTAACATTTTGTCCTTTTTTACCAATTGCTAAAGAAGAATTTTCCTCATTAACAATAGCTAATGCTTCTTTTGCTTTTTCATCAACAATTCTAACTTCAACATCCTTAGCTGGACTCAAAGCATTTTGAATGAATTTAACCGGATCTTTATCATATAAAATGACATCAATTTTTTCACCATTAAGTTGACTTAGTACACGATTTATTCTTGATCCCTTTTCACCAATAATAGCTCCTACTGGATCAACTTTGTCATATTCACTATATACGGCAATTTTACTTCTGTTTCCAGCATCTCTAGCTACTGAATATAAAATAACTGTACCATCACTAAGTTCAGGGATTTCATTTTCTAAAAGCCTCTTAACAAATCCATAATGACTTCTTGATAATAAGATAAATATTCCTTTAGTACCCATTTCGACTTTAGAAACATATACCTTAATAGATGAACCCATTTCAAGTTTCTCTCCAGGAATAATCTCATCCTTTGGTAAAACTCCATGTGCTCTTCCTAAATCTACATAATAATTCTTTGAATCTTCTCTCGATAAAGTACCAATCAAAATTTCATCTTGCTTGTCTCCAAATTCTTGATTAACAAGCTCTTTTTCAGCTTCTTTAACTTTTTGAACAATAATCTGTTTAGCTGATAATACTGCTACTCTACCAAATTCTGAAGGATCAATTTTAACCTCTGTATCAATTGTCTCTCCAACTTGAATGTCATCGACAATTTTTCTTGCATCTTCTAGCTTAATTTGTGTATTTTCATCAAATACCGGAACAATTTCTTCTCCTTCTTCGTTAATGATTGGTTCTTCACTAACTACTGTTTTATAAGTAAATAATCTTATTTGACCTGTTTCTTGATTAACTGTTGCTTTTACGTTTGGCATTCCTGTATTTTTCTTGTAAGCATTAGCCATAGCAGCTTCCATCGCATCAATAACTATTTGCTTATTAATACCTTTTTCAGCTACAAGTGCATCTAATGCTTTAATAAAATCTTTTGCTTGTTTACTATTCACTTTCTTCACCTTTTTCTTTTGTACTAACATCTAGTATATAACTATCATTAATAAAATCTGCTTTATCTAATAGTGGATTAATAATGTTAGTCACTTCAACACATGTATCAATATCAATAGCTTCATCTCGATCAATTACAATTCTTAAGAAATAGTTGCTTCCTTCTTTTTCATAGATAATACTATCAATTTTGATTCCCATTTTGTTAACTTCATCTTCAATTAACTTTCTAACTTTTTCTTCCATATTACCTCCTTATAAGTCAACAATAAAGAGTGGATTTTTGCCCACTCTTCGTCCTGATATACCTAAATTATATCATATAAAATATGGAAAAACAACCCTTTTTATATAATAAATTTCTACTTATTATTAACTTTTTCTAAAAAACTTTTAAGTCTTTCATCTTTAGGTTTATCAAATATTAATTTGCTATCTCCTTCTTCAACAATTTTTCCATCATCTATAAATACCACTTTAGTACAGAAATTTTTAATAAAATTAAGTTCATGTGAAACAATAATCATGGTCATACCATTATCAGCTAATTTACGCATCAAATTAGTTACTTCACCAATCATTTCTGGATCAAGAGCACTCGTTGGTTCATCAAAAAGAATTATTTCTGGTTTCATAATTAATGTTCTAATAATAGCAACTCTTTGCTTTTGCCCACCTGATATTTGATTTGGATAACTATTAGCAATATCCTCTAAATCAATCTCTTTAAGTAGTCTTAAAGCTTCTTTTTTTGCTTCATCTGCCTTCATTAATTTATTCATAACTGGAGCAAGAGTAATATTTTCAAGAACTGTCATATGGTTAAATAAATTAAATTGTTGAAACACCATTCCTATTTTTTTTCTAACATCAAGTAAATGTTTGCTTCCAATAATATTTTTTTCATTAAATATTATTTCTCCACTATCAGATGTTTCTAATCCATTAATGCATCTTAATAACGTTGATTTACCACAGCCACTCGGTCCAATAATACCAATAATATCCCCTTTATTAACGTTTAAAGATATCCCTTTTAATACAACTTTATTACCAAAAGTTTTCTTAATATTCTTAATTGTTAGCATTATTTAACCTCACTTCCATTAAATTTATAAGTCTACTTAATAATAAAGTAATAATTAAATAAATAATTGCAATTAATATAAGTGGAAAGAAATAATCATATGTTCTTGATGCAATAATATCAGAAGCTTTGGTTAATTCAACAATACCTATGTAAGCACCAATTGATGTTTCCTTAACTAAAGTAATAAATTCATTTCCTAAAGCAGGTAAAATATTATGAACAGATTGTGGTAAAATTATTTTTCCAACTACCTGTTTATAACTTAATCCTAAAGCATACCCAGCTTCCCATTGCCCTTTATCGATTGAATTAAATCCGGATCTAATAATTTCAGCCACATATGCCCCACTATTTATTCCAAAGGCTACAATTCCCACTAATACAATATTAATATTAGTTTGTTTAAATATAACATAATAAATAATCATTAATTGAAGAGTTGAAGGTGTTCCTCTAATAACAGTAACATATGCCTTAGATAATAAATTTAAAATTTTAAATTTTCCAGTATTTAAATAAACATTATTAGATATAGCAGCTAATAATCCTAAAACAATTCCAATAATAACTGCACCTAATGCAATTAGCAATGTATTTTTTAATCCTTCTAAAATAAACTTATATCTTCCATCATAAATGACGCTTTTATAAAAACGATTAATTAACCCATTATCACCTTTAACATCATTAACCCCCATATGATTTAGTAAATAATTATCAATTTCATTATTTGCCTTAAGTTTGTTAATAACAAAATTAGCTGCTTCTAATAGTTCAGGATTATCTTTGGCAATAACCATCCCATAACTATCTGTTAGTACTGGTTCTTCCATAATAACCATTTCACTTGTTACTAACTTTGTTGCAGGTACTTCATCCATTACAACAGCATCAACTTTTGAATCCTTCAAATCTTGAATAGCTGCTAAAAACTTCTTTTCTCTTACTAATTCAATATCAGGATAATTACTTGTAATATAATCATCGGCAACTGAACCAAGTTGAACAGCTACTTTCTTTTTATTTAGACCATTAATATCATAAAAATATCCATCTTTTCTAACAATGATAACCTGTTTAGATTCAGCATAACTATTAGTAAAATTAACTTCTCTTTCACGTTCTTCAGTATAACTAATGCCTGCTGCTCCAATATCGCTCTTTCCTGTCTTAACTTCGCTTATAATCGAATCAAAAGCTACATCTTTAATAACAAGTTCTCTATTTAAATATTTGGCTATTTCTCTAGCAATATCAATATCAACACCAACTATTTGTCCATTTGAATAATATTCGTAAGGAGCAAAACCTGCTTCCGTAACTAAAACCAATTTTTCTTTTTCACGACCACAACCAGTAAGTAAAAAAACACTAAAAATTAACAAAACAAACTTCTTCATATTATACCTCAATATTATAATAACATAATCAAAAGAAAAAAGCACAAAAAATGTGCTTATTTTTTTATAAAAGAATCATTGCTAATGTAAGAATAACAATATTTACAAGAGCTATACATAGAATAACTTTACCTACCCATTTTAACCAAGTAGTATATTCAACTTTTGCAAGTTCAAGTCCACCCATAATAGCTCCGCATGTTGGCGTAAATAAATTAACAAGTCCGTTAGCAGCAACCATTTCCATAATAGTTACTTCAACAGAATATCCAACATTACTTGCAAGTGGTCCCATAATAGGTGTAGATAATGTTGCAAGTCCACTAGATGATGGAACTAAAACAGATAAACCTGTATGTAGAATATAGTTAAGTGGAGCAAATACTCCTTTAGGAACACTACTCAATCCTCTTGCAGCATTGAAGATAATATAATTATCTAAATGCGTTTGTGTCATTAAAACAGAAGCACCTCTAGCAATTGCTATTACAAGGATAACACCAACCATATCATCGGCACCATCTATAAATGTGTCAACAAGTTCATGTTCACTCATTCCGTTAACGACACCAATTATAATTGTCATAATTAAGAACCATAGAGTTGATTCTTGGAAATACCATTCACCTAAAGGTAAACCAGTAAGTGTAGAGAAAATTTTACCATTTTCAAATGCTGTTACTCCAAAACTTCCCCAAGGAATAAATCCAATTATCATAATTACAAATGTAAGTAAGAATAATACAAGAGTAACTTTTTGCTTTCCAGATAATTTAGCAACTTTTTTGCTTTCTCCTTCTTTTGGAGCATAAGTTTCTTCCATTGCTTTTTGTTCTTGAAGTGACAAGAATGTTGATCCTTTCTTAGCAATAACTTTCTTAGCATAAGAAACAACAAACAACATAGAAATTAGATATGTACTTAACCATAGCACAACGCCAAGTCCAATAATAACACCTTGGTTTACAGCCATTCCTGCAGGTAGAGCATCAATTGCCGCTCCAACAGCAAATGGATTAATAGTTGATCCTAATACTCCAGATCCAGCACCAAGTAAAACGACAGCTGATGCAACAATTGTATCCATTCCAGCAGCAACCATTGCTACACTAAGTAATGCATAGAAACCAACTGTTTCTTCTAACATACCATAAGTAGTTCCACCAATTGAGAAAATAAACATTAATATAGGAATTAAAATTAATTCTTTTCCTTTTAATTTTTTGATTAAAACCTCAATTCCAGTTTCAAGTGCTCCAGTTTTAGTTACAACCTTTAAAAATGCCCCTAAAATAAGAACGAATAAGCAAATATCAATTGCATCTGCAAATCCTAAAATTGGTGCTAATAATGTTTGCGATAGTGTTGCACCAATAACACCACTACCATCAATCAAAGTCTCACCATCAAATTGAGCGGCTGGTAAAAAATGAGTAATTATAGCAAGTACGCATGTCAAAATCAAAATGATAGTAAAAGCAGACAACGTAAGTGATCTTTTTTGGTTTTTCTTACGTGATGCGCTTTTTCTGGCTTGTTTTTCAGAAACTTCCATTCTTTTTTAACTCCTCCCTTTTAGTTTCTTTATCAAAAACAATTAAATAATTGTTCTTAACCAAATTTAAATTTTCTTAAGTGTTTCTAACATTACCGCTTTAATAGTATGTAACCTATTTTCAGCTTCTTCAAAAACTCTTGATTGAGTTGATTCAAAAACTTCATCAGTTACTTCCATCTCAGTAAGGCCAAATTTTTCATATATTTCTTTACCAATCGTTGTATCTATATTATGAAAAGATGGTAAGCAATGTAAGAAAATTGCCCTTGGACTAGCATTTTCAAGAACTTTCTTGTTAACTTGATAATCCTTTAATAAATTAATTCGACTCTCCCAAAGTTCCATCGGCTCTCCCATAGATACCCAGACATCGGTATATAACACATCAACATCTTTAGTAGCCTTCATTATATCAGTTTCTAAAGTTATTGAGCCACCAGTTTCTTTACAGATTTCCATACATTCATTCACTAATTTTTCATCTGGGAATAAATCCTTTGGTGCTGCACACACAAAATTCATTCCTAATTTTGAACATACGACCATTAAAGAATTGCCAACATTGTTTCTTGCATCTCCACAAAAACATAAAGTAATACCCTTTAGAGTTCCAAATTCTTCTTGAATAGTTAGGACATCGGCAAGCATTTGTGTCGGATGAAATTCATTTGTAAGACCATTCCAAACAGGAACACTGGAATATTTAGCTAAATCTTCAACAATCGTTTGATCAAATCCACGGTATTCAATACCATCATACATCCTACATAAAACTCTAGCGGTATCAGCAATCGTTTCTTTTTTTCCAAGTTGTGAACCCGTTGGTCCAATATATGTTGCTTGCATTCCAAGATCAACAGCTCCTGCTTCAAAAGCGCATCTTGTTCTAGTCGAATCTTTTTCAAATATTAAAGCTACTTGTTTTCCTTTTAAATATCTATGTGATTCATTATTACGTTTTTGCTTCTTTAATGTAGCAGCAACCTTTAATAAATGTTCTATTTCCTTTGGTGTAAAATCAAGTAACTTTAAAAAGTCTCTTCCTCTTAAATCTACCATTCTACATCATCCCTAACAAGAGGCATACTCATACACCTTGGACCCCCTCTACCACGAGATAGCTCTGCTCCATGTATTTCAATTACATTGATTCCTTCTTTTCTAAGAACATCATTTGTAACATTATTCCTATCATATACGACTACAGTACCAGGAGCAATACACAAAGTATTTGAGCCATCGTTCCATTGTTCTCTTTCGGCTCCAACCTTATCACCACCAGCACAAGGAATTAACTTAACTGGATGATTTAAATATTTTGATAAAATTTCATCAAGCGGTGCATTAATTTCTTTAACATTTAAATCCTCAAATGTTTCTGGATCAAATCCCTCAGTAATTTCAAATACTTGAAGTGTTCCCATTATTCCAGGGTGATAAGTAAATGTATATTTATCAATTTGTGTAAATACCGTATCCAAATGCATAAAAGCACGACTAGATGGAATATTAAATGCTAAAATTGTATCTATTTTACAATCTGGATCCTTAAAATAGTTTTTAGCTAATTGATCAATTGCTTCTGGTTGTGTTCTTTGTGAAATACCAATAGCAACAATATGATCATTAATATTTAATAAGTCACCACCTTCAGTATGCCAATCATAATCCCTATTATAATATAAATTAGTATCTTTATAATCTGGATGATACTTAAAAATATATTCTGCATAAATAGTTTCCCTATTTCTTGTTACGGAATACATTCTATGTAAATCTATTCCTTCACCTACACTTGCAAAATTATCTCTCGTAAAATATAAATTAGGCATTGGATCAGCAATAAACATATCTGGAGTATTAATTAAATCAACTAATGATTTTTCAACTTCTCTTTTGTTTTCAGGAATATCACCTACTTGTATTCCTTCCATTGTTTTTAAAACTAATTCTTTTGGATCTTTAATAGCCATTAAATATTCTTCAACTAAAGTCTTATATTTAATTGTATTAATTCCAGCCTCTTTCATAAATTGTCTGATAAATTTAGTTTTAATATTAGTATTTAATGATAAAACTTCAGCCATTAAATCTTCAAGATAAACGACTTCAACTCCATTATCCCTTAGTGCTTTTGCAAACGCATCATGTTCTTTTTGCGCATCAGGTAAAAATGGAATATCATCAAATAATAATCTACTAAGTGTATCAGGCGTTAAATTTAGTAATTCATTACCAGGTCTATGTAATAAGACCCTCTTTAATTTTCCTATTTCACTTGTTACGTGAATATTACTCATTCAAACTCCTCCTTATTCTAAAAATATTATAACATATAAACTAATAAAAGAAAACAAAAAAAGAACTTAATTTAAGTTCTCAATATTCATAGTGGCGCGCCCATAGGGATTCGAACCCCAAACCTTTTGGTCCGTAGCCAAACGCTCTATCCAATTGAGCTATGGGCGCATTTCCAAAAAGGTATTCATATTATATACCTTTTTTTCTAAAAAGTAAAGTTTATAATTCAAGTTTTACATCTTTACCAGTTAATTTTATTTGTCTATACTTAACCCCACATGTATCAAATAATCTTTTTGAAGCAATTACTCCATC
>CADAMI010000005.1 GCA_902788975.1 uncultured Erysipelotrichaceae bacterium
AATATCTTAATAGTGCGATTAATTACTTTTTTCTTTTACGGTATATGTATCTCTCCTGATAGAAATATCGAATGTTATTTTATCGCCATCAGGTGATTCTAGTATAAATTCAGTTTTACCGGCTTTTTTAAATTCTGCATGAACTTTCCAATCTTCAATACCACTTTCATATCTGATACTTAATTCACCATATTTATTATCAGTAAGATAAACTTTATAATTATCATCAAACTTATATTTTTCGCCATTGAATAATATATCCGTACTATATACTGGTGGATTTATTATACATATAATTGTAAGTGCAATAATTATTATACTACTTATTACTACCCCAGTAATTTTTATTTTTTTATTATTAAATATAGCTAATGGATAGATTATTAATGCACTCATACAAAAAATAGTAGTTAATAGATGTCTTGGAAAAGAAAACATCGTTTTAGATAAATAACCAGCACACTCTTCTCCAGTTAATAATAACATCGGAATAAGAATTAATAATCCCCACCATTTATCTTTTTTCATGTAATATCCTATAAAACCCATAGGAAGACAAGCTATTGTCCATAAAAACCAAAATCTATAATATGTATTAAATAAATTACTTTGTTTAATTATATCCTGAACTAAATATACTAATGGTTGACTAATTAAAAAGAAGATAAAACATTTTAATGCTGAATCTTTAGGAGATTTACTATTCATAATAATAAATATTCCAAAAAAGATCCATACTTCAAAGGTAACAGTTAAATCATTAAATGAAGTATCTTTTGCTATTGGTAACATTGCCATAACTGCTGTATATATACCTACAAATATTGAAAACACAACCAACTTTTTCCAAGTTAAATTAATTCCGCCAAATAATTTTTTCACTTTATCACGTTAGAGCCTAAGCTCTAACAAAAAATTTTAAATGTTTGTTTTCATTTTCAATTTCATTTTTGACATGTTCAATAACTTTTTTTATAATTTTTTTCTTTGATTGACTATCTAAATTTAATTTTTCAATTTTATTTATTGTTAAAAAGGCATGAATTTCTGCAATTGCATCATCTAATTTTGCTTTCCCTACTTCATCAGTTGGATATTCAACAAATACCCTCATGCAAATCCTCCATATCTAATAAAGTATATTTTTAAATTATATAAATAATGATTAGAAATATGTATATTTAATTCGCTAAATTTTAACATTTTTCTCTCCCATTTTTATATTCATCATATAGTCCATCTGGATCATTCAGCCAATCATAATCAAATATCTCATCTGTATCATTGTCTATAATTAATTTATTATTATTTTTATTATCATAATTACTATTATATAAAAACTCTTCTTCAACACTCATATTATCATTATGTTTAACACTTATATAAGAATAATTCCATACATCATTAACTAAAGTTAAATACCTGCGTTTAGAATTAATACTCATTTTCTCTATTTTTGAATTTAAAATATTTAATCTTACTAGTTTATTAATAGATTTAGATATTGATGTTTTACTAATTCCATAAATACCCATAAAATATCTATTTGTAGCAATACAATATCCATTTTTCTTACATAATGCTGTTATATGGCATAACAACAATTTATCAGTAGAATTAAGTTTTGAATTATTCATATATTCTTTAGGAACAATTGAATAAATCGTTACATAATTCTTACTATTCATTTAAATCCTTTCTTTTAAACATCTAAAATTACTCCCTTCTATTGCTCCATAGTTTATGGAGCAAGTTAATAAAAACCGTTAAAAATTAAAAAGCAGGATAAAGGATTTGATATCATTGACATATTAAATTCCTTATCATATAATGACTAGCAATGATATCATTTCTCATTTTGCACTTGCAAAATCCACCATAAAAGCAGTTACAATACTCCATAAATTTAAAAATATAACATCTAAAGTCGCATAAAATAAGAAAATCTACCCGTCGGACTTTGCTCCATAGTATGGAGCATTACGTTGTAATAATAATGTTTCATATGTTAATACCTCCTTCCATTTTAAAATTAAAGAGAAATATGTCCCTTCACCCTTTAGTAGCGAAAATGGCAAAAAGTTAAGTCAAAAAATCAAAAAAAATAAAATTTGACGTAAATTTGACACTTAATCTTAAAAATATATCCTTCATATATTTGTAGTAAAATTGGCAAAAAGTAAAGTCTGCTTTTAATTTTTTTATCTTCACCATTTAGTACTAAAAACAGGGAAATAACAACCTATGAAACCTAAAAAACTTAATAAACCAAATAGTTCATTAAGTTTCACAAAAAATATATTAATCAATTCCAAAAAGTGATATAATATAAATAACATCACATATATGGAGGTGAAATATGGCTAAAACAAATAATGAAAGATTAAAACATATAATCTATGGTAGAAAATCAAAATTTACTGGTAAAGGTGAAAGCGTTGAAAATCAAGTTGATCTATGTAAAAACGACATTATTTTGCATAATCCAAATGTAACTGATGATGACATATTAGTTTTTATGGATGAAGGATTTACTGGTGCTAATCTTAATAGACCAGCATTTCAAGAAATGATGAACTACATAAAAAAATATGGGGCAATAGATTTAAGATGCTACAGATTAGATCGTATAAGTAGAAATGTTGGTGATTTCTGCAACTTAATAAAAGAATTACAAAACTATGATGTTCCTTTTATTTCAATAAAAGAAAAATTTGATACCAGCACATCAATGGGAAATGCCATGATGATGATATCTTCTGTATTTGCACAACTAGAAAGAGATACCATTGCAGAAAGAATTAGAGATAATATGATGGAACTTGCTAAAACAGGAAGATGGCTTGGAGGAACTACACCACTTGGTTATAAATCCGAAGAAATTAATAAAATTAATTATGATGGCAAAAAGAAAAAACTATTTAAACTGGTTGAAGTACCATTAGAAAAAAGTGAAGTAGTTTTACTTAAAAATAAATACAAAGAAATAAAGTCACAAACAGGACTAGAAACTTATACCATTAAAAATAATCTTAAGACAAGATTAGGTAAAAGATTTACAAGATGGAGTATCGTTAACATATTATCAAATCCAGTTTATTCGGCAGCTGATAAAGATTCATTTGATTATTTTACAAAAAAAGGTGCCATTGTAGTCGGCGAAAGAAAAGATTACAATGGAAAATATGGACTTATGGTATATAATAAGACAAATCAACTAAAGAAAAAAGGTGCTGAAAGCAACCCAATAACTGAATGGATTGTAGCTATAGGTAAACATAATCCATTTTGGACAGGTAAAGAATTTGTCGAAGTACAAGAACTACTAGAGTTAGGAGCTAAAAAAAGATTTAGAAAGCCGACCGTAAATAATGCCCTATTATCAGGCATTATCAGATGTGAATACTGTGGTAATTTTATGAGGCCTAAATTATATAAAGAAAATAAGGATGGCACTAG
The DNA here is from genome assembly GCA_902788975.1 of uncultured Erysipelotrichaceae bacterium. GTDB lineage: Bacteria > Bacillota_I > Bacilli_A > RF39 > UBA660 > RUG705. Next base: position 3,460 of record CADAMI010000005.1, read on the forward strand.
AAATTTTGCCTATATGTGTGAATTAAAAGACAAAAGTAGAAAAACAAGATGTCAGTGTAAAAATATAAATGGTATAGAAGTAGATAAAAAAGTAATGGAAGTATTAAAAGAAAGAACTGCTAAAAATAGCAGTTACTTAAAGAAAATTCAATGCTTAGCAAATGGTACTGGAGAACACTTAACAAAAGAAGAAAATGAATATTATGCTCTTAATGCTGAAATAAAGAAAAATGAAAAAGAAATAGAATTACTAATAGATAGATTAAAAATAGTACCTGTTGATATTGTTCCTGAAATTGCAAAAGAAATACAAAAACTAAAAGCAGCAAATAATCAAATAACAGAAAGAATTAAAGAACTTAATGTAGATACACTATCTCTAATAAAAAATCAAGATGATGCTAAATTAGTAATGGAAGTAATAGAAAATAATATAATAGATTTTAGTTCACTAGACTTAGTTCAAAAGAGATCACTAGTAAAACTATTTATATCATCCGTTTATAGTGATGGTAAAAACATTAGAGTTAAATTAACAGGAAGTAAAGAAAACTCGAAGACAATAGAATTACCCTCCCGCAGTGGCGGGGATGGAAATGAATAAAAAGTTTCCACGAGGTGAATATTGCAAATGAAATTCTTATGTACTTTAGAGCGGATAAGAAGAACAGTAAAAATGTCAGCCTTTATGAAGAAATTAGTTATGATAAAGAAGGTAATAAAATAACCATTATGGATATTTTAAAAACTAATGATATTGATTATGTTGAAGATATATATAAAAATGACAGTATTAAATTACTTAAAGAATATATGAATATATTGACTCCTAGAGAAAGAGAAATAATTGAATCTCGTTATGGATTAAATGATCAAGATGAAGCAACCCAAAAAGAAATTGCCAAAAAATTAAAAATATCACGTAGTTATGTTTCTAGGCTAGAAAAAAGAGCTACAACTAAAATATTACGAGAATTTATGAAAAGAGAGCAAAAATCAAAGAAATAATTGACATTGCCTAGATTTTATAGTAAAATTATGAATTGTAATTTGAGGAGGGATATTATGGCAACAAAAGTAACAAGTAAAAAATCTAAAAGTGTTAACAATAGACCAAACTGTTTAAAAATAACTAAAAGAATGCAAAAAGTTAATTTACAAACTGTAACAACTGCTGACGGTAAAAAAATTAAAACCAGTGCTAGAGAAGCAAGAAGCATGAAAAAGAATAGTAAATAACGAAAGTAAAAGTGTTATGAATAATCATAACACTTTTTATTTATTAAATAATTTTCGATAATAATCATTACTAACTATCATTCTACTAATAGCAACTCTATTATTTACAATGTTATTAATATTATCAACGTATCCATCAGGTATCGCCTCGGTACTAGAGACAAATCTACCAGTAGATGCATAGTATACTCCTTTATCAGTAACCCATGATTTATCTTTAAATATTGCTATTCCCTCATTAGTACTAAGAATATCTTTACCCATAATAAGTCTTGAATCATAATCAATTCCAAATAGATTTAAAACCGTTGGCAAAACATCGATGCTCATTCCTACTTTTGAGACATCTATACTTTTCATTTTATTATTATAAATAATTAAATTATTACTATTAGCTTCAATCAATTGATCTCTTTCATAACTAGATAGTTCATTGATAACATTAAGTGGTAAATCATACGGATAATGATCAGCTAGTAAAACAATAACCGTATCGTCAAGTTTATTATTTTCTTCTAATTTATTTAGTAATACTTCTACTGCTTTATCAAGTTCAATCTGTGTCGCTATATAAGCACTTGCTTCTTCTGAATAACCACTATCTTTTACTAGATTTCTATTCTTAGCAGCTATAGAATTTCCTGAAAAATCATAATGCATATGACCAGATACTGTCATATAATAAGTCATAAATGGTTTATCACTATCAATGTAATCCCCTACAGTTGCTTCCATCATTTCAACATCAGATTGTGGCCATTGTTCACAATTAATTAAGTTTTCTAATCCCATATAACATGCTTTAAAATTATCAAATCCTTGAGTTTTTAAATAAACATATCTATCTTGAAAATAACCACTATGGTCATGAAAAGCATATGTATTATAACCATTTTGCTTAAACATTGTTCCAAGACCATACGGAAAGAATCTTACTCCATTGCGCCAATCACTAAGTATTGAATTATCGGCATATAATCCGGTTAAAGCTTGGAACTCACCACCTATCGTTGATAAATTATTAGATGTATAAAAGTTTTCAAAATAAAATCCTTCATGTATCAATTTATATAATGTTGGTGTATATTTTTCAGATACCCCTAGCTCACTAAAGCTTTCAGCTACAATAAATATTAAATTCTTATCTTTAAACATTCCTGTATATTTATTTTTCTTAGAACCGGATTCATTTTTCATATAATTATCAATTATTGAATTACCGGTATTAAAGTCTAATTCAGATAAATTATAATCATATTCAAATAAATCATCATTATCATTATCTTCTTCGTAATTAACAGCTTTAATTTTTTCATTAAATCCAAATATAATTCTTTTTATATCAAGATATGTTGCCGACATAACCCCGAGTCTTTCAATATTTAATGATACATTATTAGTTTCATAATAAAGATTATATATTGAACCGGTACTCTTATCTTGAATAAAAATATTACCAATAAATAGACCAATTGAAACAATAATAATTCCTAGGTATATTAATATATCCTTAAAATTAACTTTATCAAATTTAATCTTCTCTTTAAATATAATTAACAATAGTATTGGTATAAAAAACAATAGTAAAATATGTAAATTACTTACAATTGCCCTAATTATTTCCCCACCAAATTGTAATGGTTGATCACTTTGTCTAAATAAGGCAATTGAAAATGGGGTAAGTAAAAATGTATAAAATATATAATGTAATCCATACCAAAACCATAATAGTCCACTTATAACATAAGTTAATATTTTATTTACTTTAGCACTAAATAAACTAGTAATTAAGGTTATTATACCTGCGTTTATCATATCAAAAAGAATTATATTAAATAATGAACTTCTTAAATATGTATCATACGCAAATAGATTAAATATCAAATCTAAATATAATAAAGATAATAATATATATAAATATTTCTTTAACTTCATACTACTTCCTTCTTTTACTCAAAATATAATTTTTCAAATTCATCTATCGTTGATTCAAACATATCAAGCGCATTATTTATAACATTTTTATCAGTTAAATCAACTCCAGCGACTTTTAATGAATCAAGTGGGCTTTTACTCTTACCACATTTTAAAAATGCTTTATAATCCTCTGGGTCTAAAGAGCCATCTAATAGTCTTGTCACAATTGAAGCTGCCGCTGACAAGCCAGTTGCATATTTATAAACATAGAAATTGTAATAAAAATGTGGTATTCTTTCCCATTCATACCTTATTTCATCATCAATTACAACATCTTTACCAAAATATTCTTTATTTAACTCATAATAAATATCACTAAGAATATCCGCTGTTACCGGCTCATCATTGCCAATTTTCTGATATATTTTTCTTTCAAATTCCGAAAACATTGTCTGTCTATATATAGTTGCTCTAAATAACTCCATCATTCTATTCAGAATAAATAACTTTTCATTTTTATCGTTACTATTATTAATAACATATTTAGCCAGTAATAGTTCATTGACCGTAGATGCAACTTCAGCCACAAATATTGCATAATACCCATATTGATATGGGTTATTCTCTCTCGTATAATGACTGTGCATCGAATGTCCTAACTCATGAGCTAACGTTGACATATCATCATATTTATCTTGGTAGTTAAGCAAAATATATGGTTCTGTATCATAAGAACCCGAACTATAACCGCCAGTTCTTTTCCCTTTATTCGGATACACATCTATCCATCTATTTTCAATACCAGCTTTTAAAGTATCAATATAATCTTTTCCTAAGATACTAAGAGCATTAATAACTGTCTCTTTAGCTTCGCTAAACGGATATTTAAAATCATTATCATTAACCATATTCGCATATATATCATACAAGTGTATTTCATCTAATTTTAAAACTTTTTTCTTTAATTTATAATAACGATGTAATACATTCATTCTATCTCTTATAACATTAACTAAATTATCATGTATACTAATATCAAGTTCATCTTTAAATAATGAAGCCTCAATAGCCCCTTTATAATTATGTATTATAGCTAATGATTCTTCTTCTTTTATATTAGAAGTAATTAAGTTAGCAAATACATTCTTATATTGTTTATATATGCCATATAAATCTAAAAATGCTGCTTTTCTAATTTCACGATTGTCATCTTCAATATATAAACTATACTTACTGCCATCCAATTGATATTCTCTACCTTCTACCATAAAATTAGGAAAAGATAAATCAGAATCTTTTAGAAGTTCATAAGTATCATAATTATTACCTAATGCCTTAGATAAATCTGCTAATAATTTTTCTTCTTTGTCACTTAAAATATGCTCTTTGTATCTAAACATATCTTTTAAATATATTTGATAATCTTTTAACTTATTATTTTTTTCATAAAAATCTTCAATTTCACTATAGTCTAATTTAAGAATACTATTATCAACAAAATACGTTGCTTTAACATATTCACTATATAAGTTATTGACCATTTCTTTAAGTTCTTGATTCTTATTTATTCTTGTATCCTCATCACATAGTAAACTAACATAAGACTCTAGCTTATCAAGTATTCTATTCGTATTCATAACTAAAATAATAAGTTCATATAAACTATTTTCATCATAAGTAATACCTTCATACCTTGAAAATTCATTTAACTTTTCTTTAACATTAGTTATATCATTTTTAAATTCATCTATACTACTATAAATTTTATTTAAATCCCATTTATACTGCGCATTAATACTATCTCTATCCATATTATAGCCTCCATATAAATTATAACAAATTTAACTATTAAAATCTATATCAATTAAATAAAAAAATAACTATAAATGTCGTTATTTATAGTTATTTATCTTACTTTCTTAGCTGTATATTCTTCTTCACCATATTTTGTTAAGCTATCCCTAATTTGATATAATTCTCTAACAGTATATCTATATGCGCTATCTCTTTGATTACAAGATACCATTCTAAAATGAATATCTAAAGGTGATAAGAATGTTGGTTCTTTAATTTGCACTCTGTTTTTAATTTCTTTATTCATTATATCCCCCTCCAAAATCAGGAAAATATACTATCACACTTTTGTTCGTTTGTCAACAAAGAAAAAGATTAATGCCTAAACATTAAACCTAAAATAGCAAATATCGCCATCTTGCATCAAATAATCTTTTCCTTCAAGTCTCATCTTACCATTCTCTTTTACCTCTTTTTCAGAGCCATATCTAACTAAATCATCATAAGACATTACTTCTGCTCTAATAAAGCCTCTTTCAAAATCAGTATGAATTATTCCTGCGCATTGTGGCGCTTTCATACCTTTTCTAAATGTCCAAGCTTTAACTTCATCAGATCCAGCTGTAAAGAAAGTAGCAAGCCCAAGTAATGAATATGTTTTCTTAATCAACTGATCCAATCCACTCTCAGGTATACCTAAATCTTGTAAAAAAGCCATCTTGTCAGAATCATTTAATTCCGCAAGTTCACTTTCAATCTTAGCACAAATCATTACTACTTCACTATTTTCATTCTTGGCATATTCTTTAACTTTTTCATAGTATTCATTACCACCATTAATAATATCATCTTCACTAACATTAGCAACATATATAATTGGTTTTTCGGTAATTAAATTAAATGATTTAATAACATCCAGCTCATCTTCTGATAAATCTAATTTTCTAACTGGAATATTTTGTTCTAATCCCATTTTAATTTTTTTTAGTGTATTAATTTCTAACAATTCTTTTTTATCTTTAGTCATTTCTGCTTTCTTACCAATACGGTTTATACGATTATCGATAATTTCTAAATCAGACATAACAAGTTCAACATTAATAACCTCAATATCTCTAATTGGATCTACATTACCATCAACATGAATAATGTTTTTATCATCAAAGCATCTTACTACTTCAACAACCGCATCTACTTCTCTAATATGCGATAAAAATTTATTACCTAATCCTTCTCCAGTACTAGCTCCTTTTACTAACCCCGCAATATCAGTAAATTCATAAGTCGTAGGAATTGTCCTTTCTGGCATATACATTTCTTCTAGCACTTCAACTCTTTTATCAGGAACAACTACTATTCCTACATTTGGATCAATAGTCGCAAACGGATAATTAGCTGCTAATATATTTTTTTTAGTAATCGCATTAAATAAAGTTGATTTACCAACATTAGGCAAACCGACTATTCCAGCTGTTAAACTCATATATATCACTTCTTTCCTTACGTATTATACCAAAATAACAATTATTTAACAATAAAGATTATTTACTTTTCTTAAAAACCATAAATTTACTAATAACATAGTTAGCAATTACCACAACAACTTGTGAAAGAAGTTTAATTATTTTATCATTTATACCCATTAAAGATACAAACACAAACATAATTAGCATATCCATAAATAATGTTAATAACCTAGCCGAATAAAATTTCATTCCTTCTTTTAAAACATTTTTATCATTACTTCTAAAAACATATTTACGATTAGTAAAATATGCAAAAGTAACTGATAAAATCCATGATAAAACATTAGCTATTTGTAGTTCTATTGGTTTATCTGGATTAAGTATATAAGTAGTTAATAAATAATAACTTACTAAACTAACTATTGTCGTTAAAACTCCAATAATTAAATAACTAATAACTTCTCTTATATCAATTTTTTTTAATATTTTTTTCATAAATAAAACATCCTTTTATAATAATTACAAAAAGGAGATATGTATCTCCTAAAGCATAACTCCTGTATTAAAGCCAAGTGGTAACCCAACAATATAGAAAGCTAATACAATTAATAACCATAATATTGAGAATGCAACTGAATATGGAAGCATTAATCCCATTCCATCAGTTAAGGTTATAACATCACGTCTCTTACTATTATATATTTGTAAAAAACCAAGCAAAATAACAAAATAAGTAAATAATGGCGTTACTCCCTTGGTAGCACTATCAGCTGCTCTAAATACCGCTTGTGAAAATTCTGGCGTAAAAGAACTTTGCATAAACATAGGTACTAACACTGGTGACATAATTGCCCATTTCGTAGACAATGTAGGTACAAAAATAGTACTAATTGCTACGATTATAAATGTCAATATAATTAATACAATCCCATTTAGTTGCATTCCTTCAAGCAATTCTGATAAACTTACAACAATAAATACTCCAATATTAGTCTCCTTAAATATCAAACAGAACTGTGCTGCAAAGAATATTAAAATAAGCAAAGAGGCAAATCCTTTTAAATAATAACTCATTGAGTTCATTAAATCTCTATTATTCTTTATTGTCCTTACTCTAATACCATAAACAAGTCCAGCAAATCCCATTAAGGCAGATATTATTAATACAGATCCCTGTCTAAAATAGGATCCTTCGCCAAATAATTGTGCTACGTATGAATTCTGTTTTAAATCAAGAAACAATCCCGAAAAAGGTAATCCTGGAATAATACAATAACCTAGTACTAAGCAAACAATAATTGTAAATAGTATGGCTACCCCCACACCCTTTTTCTCCTTCTTAGTAACTTCAGCCTCTAAATCAATATCTTCTTCCTCTTCAAAATTATATTTACCTAATTTTGGAACAACATATTTTTCGGTAATAATCATACCTAAATAAGATATTGCAAATGATGCAAATATCATAAATATTAAATTACCAGTCATACTTACATGATAGTTTTGATCAAGTATTTTGGTTGCATTTTGCGTATATGTAAGTAAAGTATTATCAACACCATTCACAATTATATTCGCACCATATCCAAAAGATATTCCCGCAAAAGCCGCACTAACGCCAATAGACGGATGTCTACCTAAATTCATAAATAGTATTGCTGCTACCGGCAATAAAACAACATAACCAGCCTCAAAAAACATCGAAGATATTACCCCAAGTAAAACAACAATAAATGTAAATAATTTTTTAGGTTTATCTTTAGTAACAATTTTAAAGAATGAATTTAAAAAGCCAGATTTATAAGCTACCCCTACTCCCATTAATCCAACAATTAATGAACCAAGTGGCGCAAAACTAGTAAAATTATTAAGCATATTACTAACAAGATATTGTAGTCCAGTTCTATTAAATAGATTATTTATCATAACAACTTGCGTTTCTAATTCTCCAGTAACTGGATTAACGTTATAATAAGTAGTCTCTAAATTTAAAATACTACCTACACTACTTATAACCATTACAATAATTGTTAAAATAAATAAAACTATCGCTGGATGTAATTTAAACTCTCTCTTTTTCATATAATTCCACCTTCTTAATCTTTTTATTAAATTCAACACGGGGCATCATAACTAATCTTCCACAATTTAAACATTTAATTTTTATATCAGCACCCACTCTAACTACTTCAAATCTATTAGTTTTACACGGATGTTCTTTCTTCATTATTACAATACTACCCAATTTATAGTCCATATACATCTCTCCAATATATATTAATTATAGCAAACTATTGCAACTTATGCAATAAAAAAGACTAGTCTTCAAGTAACCAATCTTCTCCCTTAAAAGGCTCATATCTTAATAACTTTGGATAATCTTGCTGTCTCATTACTTCATATAATGCAATAGCTACACTGTTAGCAACATTCAAACATCTAACATTATCGCTGCATGGTATTCTGATACATCTCTCTAAATTATTTCTAAGTATTTCTTTAGGTATTCCTGTACTTTCTTTACCAAATATTAAATATATATCTTTACTATTATCAGTAAAATCAAATTCACTATGTGCTTTCTTTCCATATCTAGTAAAAAAATAATATTCACCATTATTTTTATCTAAAAAGTCATCAAAATCATCATATAAAGTATAATTAACTTTATCAATATAATTAACACCGCTTCGTTTAACTACACTATCAGATAAAGCAAAGCCAAGTGGCCTAATTAAATGTAATTTAGCGTTCGTTGCAGCACAAGTACGCATAATATTACCAGTGTTTTCTGGTATTTCTGGTTCAAATAAAACAACATTAACCATTTACTTCACCATCACTATTAAAACTAATATTATTAATAAACAACTTAAATCTTTCAATATCATAATCGTTATTCTTAATATTATAAATGCTCTTTAGTGTCCCATCTTCAAAAACTGCAATTACTGGTACATTGGCAATACTTAATGAATTTATAGCATACTTTTCATTTATTTCTTTAAATACTATCTTATCTTTAATATCATCGGTAATATTCATATAAAGAATATCTTTATCAATTTCTTTCTTTTTTAATGCTGATTTAAATTGCTTTTCAAAATCTCTAATTTTACTATTTTCTAAAACTGATACATAAATAATCGTATCTTGGTTTTCTATCAAATAATCCTCTAACTCATTATAATTAATTACGTCTAAATACTTATCTAATATTGGTCTATTTAATTTAGTTTCATTATAAGCATCTATCCACATATAAAAATAATATAATAACAGTAAAGTAACAAATATAACTATTCCTAATATAATATAATTTTTTTTAGGAATTACTCTAAAATTATCATTCTTCATAATGTATCACCATCCATTATTAATTTTAACAATTAATTGTTATTTTGTAAATATAATATACTTTAAAATATTAAGTATTTCTGTTATAATTATATATAGAAATTATGGTGATTTTATGAAAAATATTTTTAGTGAAACATATGAGTCTTTAGAAAACTATTTTCTAAGTATTGGTGATAAAAAATTTAGAGCTACTCAACTATATGACTTTTTATATAAAAAAAGAATCTACAACTTAAATGTAATGAATAATATTCCAAATACCGTCAAAGATAAAATACATGAAGACTATGACTTTTCATTTATTAAAATCCTTAAAAAGCAAGAAGATATCGATGTCAAAAAATATCTTTTTGAATTAAATGATGGTAATCGTATCGAATCTGTTTTAATGTATCATAACTATGGAATAAGTTTATGTGTATCTAGTCAAGTCGGTTGCAATATGGGATGTAAATTCTGTGAAAGTGGCAGACTAAAAAAAGTAAGAAACCTTGAGACATATGAAATTGTTGAACAATTATTATTAATTGAAAAAGATTTAGGAATCCATATTACTCACATTGTTGTTATGGGAATTGGAGAACCATTTGATAATTATGATAACGTTATGAATTTCATCAGAATAGTAACTTCCAATAAAGGAATTGATTTAGGTTCTAGACATATAACTGTATCAACCTGTGGTATAGTTCCAGGAATAGAAAAATTTATGAATGATTTTAATCAAGTAAATCTAGCTATCTCTCTTCATGCTCCAAATGATGAAATTAGAAATAAAATTATGCCAATCAGTAAAGCATATAAATTAGATGAATTAATAAATGTTATAAAAAAATATATTAAGAAAACAAATCGCCGAGTAACTTTTGAATATATAATGTTAGATGGTGTTAATGACTCTTTAGAATGTGCCAAAGAATTATCAAGTCTACTAAAAGGAATAAACTGTTACGTAAATTTAATTCCATATAATGAAACTGAAAATATTCAGTTTAAACGTTCAAATAAGGTGCAAATTTTAGCATTTTATGATATACTTAAGAAGAATGGTATCGCAGTTACTATCAGAAAAGAATTTGGTGGTAAAGTAGATGCCGCATGTGGACAACTAAGAGCAAAGTCCTATTAGGGAGGTTGTATATGCAAACATTTTATTTTACTGACCCTGGAAAAGTAAGGTCTCATAATGAAGATAGTGTTGTAATTATAAATAACGATCATAATGAATTTGTTATAGCAGTAGCCGATGGCATGGGCGGTCATAAAGCTGGCGAAGTTGCTTCAGCTATTGCTATTGAACACATAAGAGAAAGTTTCTATTCCTTAGAAACAATCGGCACTAAAGAAGAAGCTATTGATTGGCTACGCATGATTGTGAAAGAAATAAATGAAAAAATTTTTGAATATGCTGATAAAAATCCTGAAAGTAAAGGATTAGGCACAACATTGGTAATTGCTATTAAAACAGATGATTATATTTTATATGGTAATATTGGTGATTCATCTGGATATGTTATAAAAAATAACACTCTACACAAAGTTACTAAAGATCATACCTATGTCGGCATGTTATTAAATAATGGTAGATTAACCGAAGAAACTGCTAAAAATCATCCAGGAAAGAATCTATTAACCAGAGCTCTTGGAGCTAACGATCCAATAGAAATTGATATTTTTGATATAGATACCTCAGTTAAAGGATTATTTCTATGTAGTGATGGCCTAACTAACATGTTAACTGATGAACAAATCGAAAAAACATTAAATAGTAACTTACCAATTGAAGAAGTTGTGGTTAAATTAATTAAAAAAGCAAATGCTCGTGGTGGAACTGACAATATCTCTATTGCTTATCTAAAAAAAGAAAGTGGTGATGACTAATGTTATCAAAGGGGCAAAAAATTAATGATCGATATGAGATTATTAAAAATATTGGCGAAGGTGGTATGGCAAATGTCTACTTAGCACAAGATACAATTTTAGATCGTAAAGTTGCTGTTAAAGTATTACGTGGTGATCTAGCTAGCGATGATAAATTTATTCGACGTTTTCAACGAGAAGCATTATCCGTATCAAATTTATCACATCCTAACATTGTCGAAGTATACGATGTTGGTGAAGAAAATGGCAGTCATTACATCGTTATGGAATATATTGAGGGAAAAACTCTTAAACAGTTATTGAAAAAACGTGAATCATTAACCTTAACCGAAGTAATTGATATAATGACTCAATTAACTGACGGAATATCTCATGCTCATGAGTCTTATATTATACACCGCGATATTAAACCGCAAAACATTATGATCGAAGATGACGGAAGAATTAAGATAACTGATTTTGGAATAGCCATGGCTCTAAATGCTACCCAATTAACTCAAACTAATTCTGTAATGGGAAGTGTTCATTATCTTCCACCAGAACAAGCCAGTGGTAAAGGAGCAACCATTAAAAGTGATATTTATTCATTAGGCATTTTAATGTACGAGTTACTTACTGGTAATGTACCATTTAAAGGCGATAATGCTGTTGAAATAGCTCTAAAACATATGAAAGATAAAATACCAAGTATCCGAAAACAAGATCCATCAATTCCACAATCAGTTGAAAATATTATTCTAAAAGCATGCGCTAAAAACCCACGAAATCGATTTGATACTGCTAAAGAAATGCACGAAGAATTAGTACACTGCCTTGATGAAGAACATGCTAATGACAAAAAAATAGTTTTTGAATATCCCGAAAATGATTTAGATTCAACAGTACCAATTCCAACTGTTACATCAAAAAAGAAAATTACTAAGCCAGAAAAGGAAAAAGCAGCTGAAGATACTGATGAATTAGTCAAAGAAATAAAACCAGAAGATATCGAAAAAGATGAAGATGATGACGAAGAATTCTTTGAAGAACCCAAAAGAAAAAATACTTTAATTACTATTTTAGCTATCTTCTTCTTATTACTACTAATTACAGGAGCAGTTTTCTGGTTAATTACAACTCGTGAAGTAAAAGACGTAACTGTTCCTAACGTCGTAGGTTCTACAACTGAAGAAGCTATTGAAAAACTTACCAAGGCTGGCTTTACATATACAACAGAGCAAAAAAACAGTGATGAAGTTGAAGAAGGATATGTTATTAAAACCACTCCAAAAGCTGGTAGTACTAGAAAAAAGGGAGACACCATCACAATTGTCGAATCAATTGGTGGTACATATCATTATCTAGAAGATTACACCGGGAAAAATTATACTGAAGTAAAAGCAAAATTAGAGTTATTTAAAATAAATGTCTTGATTGAAAAGAAAGATGTTGAAGATAAAGAAAAATATAAAGGAAAAGAAAATATAATTATTGATCAAAACCCTAAATTTGATAAAGACGCTGAAGAAAAAACAAAGATTGAAGAAGGTGACTCCATAACTTTATATATACCTAATATCGTAAATGAATATCCAGATATGGTTGAAGAAGGCTGGAGTTTAAGTGACACGCTTGCCTTTACTAAAGAATATAAATTAAATATTCTTGTTGTCGATTCAAACAGTACTACTATTCCTGTAGATAAATATAATGACTTTTCTAATAGTAAAATAATTGAACAATCAAGACCTAAAGGTGATGCGATTATTGAAGGTATTACCATTAAAGTTAAAATCAATGCAACCTATGAAAAGCCTAAAACTGATAATGAAACATCGCAAACACCAAACGATCAAACGCCAACAAATGAATAATAAAATACAGGAGTAAATATGAGAGGAAGAATTATTAAAAATATTAGTAATGATTACACAATAAACAATAATGGTAAATTATATACATGTAAGCCTAGAGGTAAATTTCGTTTAAATAACCAAATTCCACTTGTAGGTGATATTGTTGAATTTGACGAAATAAATAATTATATTTTAAAAATTGAACCAAGGAATAATGAATTAATTAGACCTAGTATTGCTAATGTCGATATAGCTGTTATTGTTACCAGTGTCAAAAATCCTAATTTTGATACCAATTTACTTGATAAATCACTAACGATAATATCCTATAATAATATAACTCCTGTTATTTATTTTACTAAATTAGATTTATTAACAAAGGAAGAATTAAAAGACATTGACGAATATATAGAATACTATAAAAAAATTGGTTACTACGTAGCCAAAACCAAAGAAGAATTAATGGCGATTATCAAAGATAAAACTGTCGTATTCACTGGTCAAAGCGGTGCTGGGAAATCAACTTTATTAAATAAAATAAATCCAGAATTAGCCCTAAAAACTGATGAAATATCATTAGCTCTTGGTAGAGGAAAACATACAACTAGACATACCGAATTATACCATATTAACAATACTTATATTGCAGATACTCCAGGCTTTTCAAAATTAGATTTTATTGGAATGAATCCAATTGATATTAGAGACAATATGAAAGAAATGTTTGACAACTTGGATAATTGTAAATATGATGACTGTATGCACGTTAATGAAGATGGTTGTTACATAAAAAAATTAGTTGAAAAAAAAGAAATATTAGAAAGCCGATACAATAATTATCGAAACTTTATAAACAGGTGATTATATGATTAAAATAGCTACATCGATTTTATCATCAAAAAATAGAAAAGAATGTATTGAGAAATTAAATAAAACGGATACAGATTACATTCATATTGATGTTATGGATAATATTTTTGTTCCTAACTACCAATTACCAATTGAAGAAGTAAACGAGTTAGGAAAGAATTCAAAAAAACCGCTTGATGTTCATCTAATGGTTGAAAACCCAGAATCATTTATAAAAAATATAGCTATTAATAACATAAAATCAATAACCATACATTTAGAAATTAATAAAAATATTAATAATTTAATAGAACTAATTAAGAAATATAATTATCAAGTTGGAATAGCCATTAAACCAAATACCGATATTAATAAAATAGATAAATATATTAATCTAATCGATAAAGTTATTATCATGAGTGTTGAGCCGGGATTCGGTGGACAAACATTTATTGACAGTTCTGTTGATAAAATTAAAAGCATTCGAAGCAAACGAAAAAATATAATCATCGAGGTAGATGGTGGCATAAATAATGAAACAATCAAAAAAATTAGTAATGATGCTGACATAGCAGTAGTTGGTTCATATATAATAAATAATAATGATTATCAAGAAGCAATTAATAGTCTAAAAAATTAGTTGCTTTTTTGCTGTTTTAAAATTGCATTATTACACCATAATATTCATAGAATACTCTAGAAAGGTGATAAAATGATAAGCAATTTTAATGAAGAAGCACAAGAAATATTAATTAAAGCCAAATTAGAAATGTTAGAATTACACCACCCTTACGTTGGAACAGAACATCTTGTATTAGCTATCTTACACACAAATAACGAATTAACAGAAAAATTAGCTAAATACAATTTAACATATACAAAATTTAAAAAAGAAATAATAAACATTATTGGAAAAGGTTCTAAAAAAAGTGAATTTTTTCTTCATACACCATTACTAAAAAAAGTAATTGAAAATGCCATTATGGATAGTAAAGACAATAATAATGGTATTGTAACAACCAACCATCTTTTTGCAGCTCTTTTAGATGTTGGCGAAGGCATCGCTATAAGAATATTTATGGGAATGCACATCGATTTAGATGATATGTATGATGAATTTACATCTAAAGTATATGAAAGAAAAGAATCTAAAAAAAAATTACTAATTGAAGAATTAGGCGTAAATATAAATAATAAAGTTAAAAACAATGAGGTAGATCCCGTAATAGGAAGAGAAAAAGAAATAAATAAACTTGAAGAAATATTATGTCGAAGAACAAAAAATAATCCATTATTAATTGGAGCTCCTGGTGTAGGTAAAACAGCAATTGTCGAAGGCTTAGCAACTTTAATTGAAAATGATAGTGTTCCGGACAAATTATCAGGTAAAAAAATTATATCATTAGATATGGCATCAGCCGTTGCAGGGACAAAATACCGTGGTGAATTTGAAGAAAGAATGAAAAAAATTCTTGAAGAAATTGAAGAAAATGAAGAAATAATTCTATTCATCGATGAAATACATACTTTAATTGGTGCTGGAGGCGCTGAAGGTGCAATCGATGCATCAAACATATTAAAACCAGCCCTTGCTAGAGGAAAAATTAGATGTATTGGTGCAACAACAATTGATGAATATAAAAAACATTTTGAAAAAGATAAAGCACTAGATAGAAGATTCCAAATTATTAATGTTGAAGAACCAACCATTGAGGAAACAAAAAATATTTTATACAAATTAAAACCATTATATGAAGAATATCATCATGTTAAATTAAGTAATGATATTATTGATAAAATAATAACATTAACTGAGAAATATATATATAATCGTTATCGACCGGATAAACAAATTGATGTACTTGATGAAGTATGTAGTAAAGTAGGCATTAGAAAATGTAATAACTATGATAAAATACATAATAATTTAAAAGAGATAAGAGACAAGAAAGAACTATATATTAAAGAAAATAATATTAAAAAAGCCTATGAATATAAAATAAAAGAAACAAAATATAAAAATATCGTATCAAATAAAAATGAAATTAAGGAAGTTAATATTGAAGATATAGCTAATGTAATTACTAATAAAACTGATATTCCATTATATGAAATATTAAAAGATAATAAAAAAATAATTAACAATATAGAAAACAAATTAAAAGAAAATATAATTGGTCAAAATGAGGCCATAAAAAGATTAATGAATATTACCAAAAGAATCAAATTTGGATATAAAGATAATAAATGTATTTCCCTTTTATTTATTGGGCCAACAGGCGTAGGCAAAACAAAACTAGCATCTATCTATGGTGAAACCATTTCCAAACAAAAAGTAATTAAATTAGATATGTCAGAATATTCAGATAGCTCATCTATTAGTAAATTTATTGGTTCAAATCCTGGTTATGTTGGTTATGAAGATAACAAATATGTCTTAAACACAATCAAAGATAATCCTAATTGTGTTATTATCTTAGATGAAATTGATAAAGCACATCCAAAAATTATTAATTTACTATACCAAATACTTGAAGATGGCAAAATTAAAGATTCAAAAAATAATATAATATATTTTAATAATAATATTATAATTATGACCTCTAACAAAGGAAAAGAAAAGAAAAATATTGGTTTTAACACTTATAATGATAGTATTAATACAGAACTATTAGAAACATTTAATATTGCCTTCATTAATCGTATAGACGAAATAATATCTTTTAATCAGTTAAATGAAAAAGATATTATCAAAATAATAAATAAAGAATTAAAAATAATAAAAGATAAATACAATAACATCGAAATAAATATTGATAATAATGTAATAAAAGAAATTGTTGAGGAATCTAAATACAAAGAATATGGTGCTAGAAAAATAAACAAAATAATTAATAATAAAATAGAAAATATTATAATTGATAATATAATAGATGAAGTTAAAGTAATTAATATCGATTCCATTTTTATAAAGTAAGTGATATAATACTTACTGGTGATTTAAATGCAGGAATCATATTATAATTTATGTTTAAAAGAATTATCTAAATTTAAAGAAAGAAAAAAAATATTATTACATAGTTGTTGCGCTCCATGCAGTTCACATGTAATAACATTTTTAACTAAATATTTTGATATTACTATATTATACTATAATCCAAATATATCTCCTATTGAAGAATATGATAAAAGAAAAGAAGAACAAATTAAATTAATAAAAGAAATTGAAACAGAAGGAAAAATTGATATAATAGATTGTGACTATGATAATGATATATATGAAAGTAGAATCAAAGGATATGAACAATGTCCCGAACGTGGAGCAAGATGTACTATATGTTTCAATCTACGATTAGAAAAAACAGCCAAAATAGCAAAAATAAACAATTATGATTATTTTTGCTCTACTCTTACTGTTAGTCCTTATAAAAATTCCCATCTTATTAATCAAATTGGTGAAGATCTAAGTAAGAAATATGATATAAAATGGTTATACTCTGATTTTAAAAAAGCCGATGGGTACAAAAAATCTATTGAGTTATCTAAAAAATATAATTTATATCGTCAAGATTATTGCGGATGTATTTATTCAAAAAGAAAAAATATTCTAGATTAAAAAAAGGAAATAAAATTTCCTTTTTTTATTATCCAGCTATTTGAAAATATTGAAATGCCTCATATCCTAAAAAAACACAGGCAGCTACGAAGAACGCAATAGCTATAACCATAAAGAACTTATTATTTGCAAATCCTTTAGAACGTGTTAAAATTTTTACATCTTTTTGCGCAGGTAATACCGTTTCTTGTGGTGGAAGAACAGGTTCATCACTGCCAAATTGACGCAATGCCTGAACACCTTCACTTTCAGTAGTCATAGTTTTTTCTTCACTAACTTCACCAAGTGCCATATTTAAATTTGTTTCTTTTGAACCATCAAAGAATAATTTGGGGGTAGAATTATCTACTTTAGAAATTGATTCTGATGAAACAACTGGTGCAGTTGAAGCTGTTGATTCAACACTTTGAATAGGTTCTGCCGGAAGAATCGGTTCTATCTTAGGTATTTCAATAGGTTGTTGAATTGATGGTGTTATTGGTTCTAATATGGGCTTTACTTCAGGTTCTACCACATTTGTTACAGGTAAAATAGCACTTTCATTTTGAACCACAGATGCTTCTGGATTATTATTATTAATTACTTGAACATTTTCCAAATTTTCATTTGTGATTTGAGCATTTGACGCTGCTGGAACATCCGCAATTGGAGATTTAATTTCAGGTTTAATTACATTTTGAACGGTTGGGATATCCAATTTAATATTATCAACAGCCTTATTATTGTCTTGATTAATATTTTCTACTGACATCGTAGGTAAAATAGGTTCAACTTTTGTTAATTCAGGAACTACCGTTTTGATAGATACATTTGTTTCTAAAACAGGTTGCTCAGTAACTACAGGTGTTTCAAAAACGTTATCTTTCATCGCTTCAAATAATTGTGAAGCAGGTTCTTCTTTTTTATCGTCAGTTACTTTATAAAAGTCTCCGCTTACTTTAGTAACTGCTTTTTTTACAGTAGTAACATATGTCTTACTAACATTAATATTTTGTTCCTTATTTAATAAAACACTAGAAATATCAACATTTTTCCCATCAGGTAAAACAACTTTAGCCATTTAAAACACCTTCTTCACTATTTATTGAATATGTAATTAATTCTTTTATAACTTCGTTAATTCTATTTTTTTCCATACTATCTTCAATATTAACCATATTTGAAGTTCCATCGTTATTATTAACTAATTTAGAAACAAACAAGTTATCATTTTCATTATCTCTTTCTATTGCATATAGAACATAATCTTTATCATCAATAGAAAATTTACATATAATATTAGCTTCCCTATCAATACCATGTTCATCAATTACTTTAACTTTTCTACTTTCCATATTTCCTCCTAAATAGACATATTACTATGCCTACACTCCTACTATTAAAACAAGTATATCATATTATCAGTGAATATTCAACATATTTATACAAAAAAAGAAAATCATTTATGATTTTCTTTCTCATTTAGCTTCTTAACCAACATTAACTTCTTATCATTAGCTCGTTTTTGATCCAATGCACGTTTCTTCATCATCTCAATTTTAATCTTATTACCTAATATTTTATTTTCCATATCATTAATCTTATGCATTGTCTCACGATATTCTAAAAAATCACCCTGATACTTTTTAAAGTTATCATTATATTTCATTTTTAAACGAACAATATCGTCTAGTGTTGAATCAACAATACGACTTGTTCCATCTAAATCACTTATTGCATTGCTTATAATACTTGAATAATCAATTGCTTCATAAACCTTTTTTCTGTTTTCTTCCCATTCAAGATTTTTATATAAATTTTTAATAAGATTACCAGTAATTAAAGTTTCTGTTGCAATAGATGGAATAATCCCTTTGAGAGGGCTTACCATTAGTAAGCCAAAATACTTAAAACTATTTCTAAATAATTCATTAAAACCTTTTAGATGTAAATCAACGTGCTCATACGAATTAATTTTATTAACATTTTCATCTATTTCTCTTAACAATTCATTTTGACTCTTAACAAAACTATCATAATTCCTATTTATATAATCAACATTATAAACGTCACGTTTCAACTTTTCAAAATCAATATCTCTTTCTTTTAATTTGAGTTCTTCATCTTTTTTTCTTTCTTCAAACAAACTAGTTTTTTCT
Organism: uncultured Erysipelotrichaceae bacterium; assembly: GCA_902788975.1. GTDB lineage: Bacteria > Bacillota_I > Bacilli_A > RF39 > UBA660 > RUG705. The sequence continues at coordinate 23,555 of CADAMI010000005.1, forward strand.
TGTAAATCATCAATCTTTAAATACAAATATTTATATACATCTAAAAGTTTATAATCTTCAGAAACAGCCTTTAACTCATTATTACCAAAAGTATCTTTCAATTCAATTATTTTATCAACTAAATCATTATTATCAACTTCAAGTAAATATTCAAAATCAAAATTATCTCTTAGAAAATCATATTTTTCCTTCAATTTGTCAATTTTGCAAATCATTGCTTTTACTTGATCTAATTCTCTTTGACAATCTTTAAGTACTTTACTTTCCCCATTTACTTCACTTAAAATATATAAATCACTTTGTAATATTTCCATCTCATTAACAATCCTGATAAGATCTTTCTTAATTAAATTAATAATGCTTTTCTCTAATTCTTTTGCACGTTCAATTTTATTAACATTATCACTTGTATGTAAAGCATTTTTTTCTTTATCAAACTTATCATTCAATTTTATGCCAGCATCCATGAAAAACACTTCTTGATTTTTTCTAATTAAATCAACATTAATATTACTTATTTTATCTCTATTCTTTTTCTTAATATCATCATTTTTTAATAATTTAAACTCATTTGCTTTACCATTAATATTATTTAAATCACTTACTACTGAAGAATTAATATTTAGATGTTGATTATCTTTATTATCTCGTGTATTCTTATCAGCAATAGCACCATAAACAAATCCAGGAATAGCTGCCGCTACTTTTAAAAAATTAATATATATTTTATTTGAATCTTGAATTTCTATATTTTCAAGATCATTTTTCTTTTTTCTTTTAAATAATAATATTTTCTTCATTCTTTCACTAAATTTTCCTCTGTTTCCAGTCGAAGCCACAGTATCACCTCAAATCACTATATATTATAACATATGCATAAGAAAAAGGCCTAATAATTAAGCCTTTTTTCATCATTAATCTAAGAATTTTTCTTCAAGTACTTCTGCAGGTTCATCATCAAAGAATTCTTTCTCTAATGAATATCCAATATCCATATATTCTTTAGCACCTGTTCCAGCTGGTATTAGTTTACCAATAATAACATTTTCCTTAAGTCCATGTAAATTATCAACTTTACCTTTTACAGCAGCTTCAGTAAGAATACGAGTTGTTTCTTGGAACGATGCAGAAGCTAAGAACGAATCAGTTTGTAAACTTGATTTTGTAATACCAAGTAAAATTGGTTGTCCAATTGCCGGTTTCTTGCCTTGTAAAATAACATCTCTATTACCTTCAGCAAATTTGTTAATTGAAACAACAGTACTTGGCAAGAAGTTTGTATCTCCAGAATCCATAATTCTAATTTGAGATATCATTCTTCTAGCTATAAGTTCAACGTGTTTATCATTAATATCAACACCCTGTGATCTATAAACTTTTTGAACTTCCTTAAGGATATATTGTTGAACAGTATTAGGATCTGTTACCATTAATAATTCTTTAGGACTAACGTTACCTTCAGTTAATCTGTCACCTGCTTGAACCTTATCGCCCTTTTCAACTCTAAGTTTAGCACCATAAGCTGATAAATGTTCTCTAACTTCGTTAGCATTCTTAATAAATATCTTAGTTCTTCCTTTTTGATCTTCAATTTTAGAAACAGTACCATCAATTTCTGCAATTAATGCTTTTCCTTTTGGAGTTCTAGCTTCAAATAATTCTTCAACACGAGGAAGACCTTGCGTAATATCTTCGCCACCAGCAACTCCACCAGTGTGGAATGTTCTCATAGTTAACTGAGTACCAGGCTCACCAATTGATTGAGCACCCATTGTACCAACAGCTTCACCAATTTCGACAATATTACCAGTTGCTAAATTACGTCCATAGCACTTACAACATACACCATGATCAGTTCTACATGTAAGTACAGTTCTAATTTCTACTTCTTCAATACCAGCAGCAATAATCTTATCAGCAATATTCTCTGTTATAAGTTCATTAGCTCCAATAATTACTTCTTTTGTATTAGGATCAATTACTTTCTTATTAGTAAATCTTCCTAAAATTCTATCATAAAGTGGTTCAATAATACCATCTTTATCATCCTTAAATGCAGATACTCTAACACCTTCAGTAGTTCCACAATCATCTTCTCTAACAATCAAATCTTGAGCAACATCAACAAGACGTCTTGTCATATAACCAGAGTCAGCTGTCTTTAAGGCTGTATCAGCACTACCTTTTCTAGCTCCGTGAGTTGATAAGAAGAATTCAGATACTGATAATCCATCTCTAAATGATGATTTAATAGGAATTTCTACTGGTTCACCATTTGGTTTAGCCATTGTACCACGCATACCAGCTAACTGTACAAAGTTTGAAATAGATCCACGAGCTTTAGAGTTCATCATTATGAAAATTGGATTGTCTTCATATTCTTCACTCTTTGCATATGATTCAAGTTCTTTTTCAATATCTTTCTTAGCTTTATCCCAAATAGCAATTACTAAGTCAAATCTTTCTTTATCAGTAATTAAACCTCTTTGATATTGTTTATTAATCTTCTTAACCTCAGCTTCACTAGCTTCAATAATAGCATCTTTGTTCTTACTTGTTACAACGTCTGATGCCGCAATTGTAATACCAGAATAAGTTGAATATTTAAATCCTAAATCTTTTAATTTATCAAGCATAATTGAAGTTTCAGTAGTTTTATACTTCTTAAACATTTGAGCAATTATTTTCTCTAAAGTACCTTTCTTAAATGCATCAGCTTTAGGAATTTCTTTTATCTTTTCAGGAATATTTTCTCCTGGAGCAATAAAATATTTATTTGGTGTATATTTTTCAATATTTTCATCTGTAGGTTCATTAACATATGGGAATGAATCTGGTAAGATTTCATTAAATATTAACTTACCCACAGTTGTAACTAAATATTGATTCTTATGACTATCCAAGAATACTTTATGTTTGAATGAATTTACAGGAACAACAATTCTTGTATGTAAATCTACTTCACGTCTATTGTAAGCCATTAATGCTTCATTAGAGTTCTTAAATATTCTACCTTCACCTTCATGACCAGGTTTTTCCATTGTAATATAATAGTTACCTAAAATCATATCCTGGCTAGGTGTAACGATTGGTTTACCATCTTTAGGGCTTAAAATATTATTTGCACCTAACATTAAAATTCTAGCTTCGGCTTTAGCTTCTTCAGAAAGTGGTACGTGTACTGCCATCTGGTCTCCATCAAAGTCAGCATTAAATGCTGTAGTAACCAATGGATGAAGTCTGATAGCTTTACCTGATACAAGTTTTGGCTCAAACGCTTGAATACCTAATCTATGAAGAGTTGGAGCACGGTTTAACATAACTGGATGCTCTTTAATTACTTCTTCAACTACATCCCAAACTTTTGGATCTCTTGTATCAATCATCTTTTTAGCAGATTTAATATTATTAGCAATCTCTTTACTTACTAAGCCATTAATAACATGTGGTTTAAACAATTCAAGAGCCATTTCTTTTGGAATGCCGCATTGATACATCTTAAGGTCTGGTCCAACAACAATAACTGAACGGCCTGAGTAGTCAACACGTTTTCCAAGTAAATTTTGACGGAAACGTCCTTGTTTACCTTTTAACATACTAGATAAAGATTTTAATGCTCTATTTCCAGCACCAGTTACACTTCTACCTCTTCTACCATTATCAAATAATGAATCAACCGCTTCTTGAAGCATACGTTTTTCATTTTGAATAATAATTGATGGAGCATTTAATTCAACTAATTTCTTTAAACGATTATTTCTATTGATTACTCTACGATATAAATCATTCAAATCTGATGTTGCAAATCTACCACCATCAAGTTGAATCATAGGTCTTAATTCTGGTGGAATAACTGGAAGAGCTTCTAAGATCATCCATTCAGGTTTATTTCCAGATTTAGCAAAAGAATCAAGTACATCTAATCTCTTTACTAACCTTAGTTTCTTTTGACCGGTAGCCCCTTCTAATTCTTTTTGAAGATTTTCTAATTCCTTATTAACATCTAATTCTGATAACAATTCTTTAATTGCTTCAGCACCCATACCAACTCTAAATGTGTTTCCATACTTTTCGTAGTATGCTCTGTATTCTTTATCAGATAAAGTTTGTTTCTTAACAAGTGTAGTTGCTCCGGGATCTAGAACAACATAAGATACAAAATAAATTACTTCTTCTAGATCTCTTGGAGACATGTCAAGGCATAATCCTATATAAGAAGGAATGCCTTTAACAAACCAAATGTGAGATACTGGAGTAGCAAGTTCGATATGTCCCATACGTTCACGACGTACTTTTGACTTCGTAACTTCTACACCACATCTGTCACATACAATATTTTTATATCTTAATCTCTTGTACTTACCACAACTACATTCATAGTCACGTGTAGGACCAAAGATTTTTTCACAGAACAAACCATCTCTTTCAGGCTTTAATGTTCTATAATTTATAGTTTCTGGTTTTAATACTTCACCATAACTCCATGCTCTAATATCATCAGGTGAAGCAATTCCTATTTTTAAAGCTTTAAATTTATTTGCTTCTAACATTAGAAATCACCTCCCATATCATCATCGCTATAGTCTTCTAGACCGTCGCCATATTCATCTGGCAAATCCAAATCGTCTTCGTCATCTTCTTCGCCAAAATCAGATTCATCACTATAATCATCCTCTTCTGAATCAGCATCACCAAATAATTCTGGTTTTACAATTTCCTCAGCAAGTGGCATATCATCGTCATCATCATCTTTTTCAAGATCAGTTATACTTACTGTTTCATCTTCATTATTAATTACTGAAATATTTAATCCAAGAGCTTGGAACTCTTTAATTAATACTCTAAATGATTCAGGAATACTTGGATCAGGTAATGGTTGTCCTTTAACAATTGACTCGTAAACTTTAACCCTACCAATTACATCATCTGATTTATAAGTAAGTATTTCTTGAAGAACATGACTAGCACCATAAGCTTCAAGTGCCCAAACTTCCATTTCTCCGAATCTCTGTCCACCAAATTGTGCTTTACCACCAAGTGGTTGTTGTGTAACCAATGAATAAGGTCCCGTTGCTCTCGCATGTAACTTATCATCAACCATGTGGTGCAACTTAATCATATACATGACACCAACATTGATTCTATTGTCAAATGGTTCACCAGTACGTCCATCATATAATACAGTCTTACCATCAGGATCCATTCCAGCTTCAGCCATCATTTTTTCAATATCATCTTTCTTAGCACCATCAAGTACTGGAGTAGCTATATGTACACCTAACTTCTTACAAGCCATACCCATATGAAGTTCAAGAATCTGTCCAATGTTCATACGAGATGGAACACCTTGTGGATTTAACATAATATCAACTGGTGTACCATCTGGTAAATATGGCATATCTTCCTGTGGTAAAATAAGTGAAATAACACCTTTGTTACCATGACGTCCAGACATCTTGTCACCGACTTGAATCTTACGTTTTTGAATTATATATACTCTAATAACTTTTGATACGCCACTAGGCATTTCATCATTATCAGCCTTTGTGTAAATTTTAACATCGTGGACAATACCATCGCCACCATGTGGAACAGTAAGCGAAGAATTTCTAACTTCTCTAGTTTTTTCACCAAATATTGCATGTAATAATTTTTCTTCACTAGTAAGATCAGCCATTCCTTTTGGAGTAACTTTACCAACAAGAATATCGCCCTCTTTAACTTCAGTACCAATTCTAATAATACCATTTTCATCAAGGTTCTTTCTTGCATCTTCGCTAACATTAGGGATATCTCTGGTAATCTCTTCAGGGCCTAATTTAGTATCACGACATTGAATTTCATAGTCTTCGATATGTAATGAAGTATATACATCATCTTTAACTAATCTTTCATTCATGATAACGGCATCCTCAAAGTTGTAGCCATTAAATGTCATGAATGCAACTACAACATTCTTACCAAGTGCAAGTTCACCCATATTAGTACTTGGTCCATCAGCAATGATTTGACCTTTCTTAACTTTATCTCCCGCTCTTACAATAGGAACTTGGTTTGTACATTCACCTTGGTTAGCTCTTTCGAATGTTGTAAGAGTATAAACATCTTCCGCTTTGGCATTTTTAACAACAATCTTTTTAGCATCAACGTAATCAACAATTCCATCTGCTTTAGCTCTAACTACTGCACCACTATCACGAGCAGCTACATATTCAACGCCAGTTCCAACATATGGAGCTTCTGTCGTTAATAAAGGTAAAGCCTGACGCTGCATGTTTGCACCCATCAAAGCACGAGTAGCATCGTCATGTTCCAAGAATGGAATTAAACTTGTTGTAATAGATACAACTTGTTGAGGCGATACATCGATATAATCTACTTTATCAGCAGGTATAATTACATTTTCACCATTAAATCTACCTGCAACTTGACTATCAGTAATCATGTCATTTTCATCAACATTAACAGTTGCTTGAGAAATATAGAAATCTTGTTCTTCTGAAGCTGTCAAATAATCAACTTGATCTAATAACTTTTTATTTTCAACCTTACGGTATGGAGTCATAATAAATCCATATTCATTTATTTTTGCATAACTAGCAAGTGAAGTAATAAGCCCAATGTTTTGTCCTTCTGGAGATTCAATCGGACAAATTCTACCATAGTGACTCGCATTAACATCACGTACCTCAACGCCAGCTCTATCTCTTGATAATCCACCAGGTCCTAATGCTGATAATCTACGTTTATGTGTAAGTTCTGCAATTGGATTAACCTGGTCCATAAATTGAGATAATTGGCTACTACCAAAAAATTCTTTAATAACAGCTGTTACTGGTCTAATATTAATTAATGTTTTTGGAGTAACTGTTTCCATATCTTGGGTTGTCATTCTTTCACGAATAACCCTTTCCATACGACTGAAGCCAATCTTAAATTGATTTTGTAAAAGTTCTCCAACTTGTCTAATTCTTCTGTTTCCTAAGTGATCTATCTCATCATCATGTCCAATACCATCCATTAAATTTAAATAATAAGAGACAGATGCATAAAAATCGGATATTGTTAAAGTCTTTACATCTATAGATTGATCGTTACCTATAACTTTAACTTTTTTCTTTGGATTAAGAGGTGAATATACATATAATACTTGAATCATATTCTTATCATTTAAATCAGTATTAATCTTAGCTTCAACCATTCCATATCCATCTTTTAGATATTTATCTAATTCCATTACAACATCTTTAGTAAGTAATGTACCATCTGTAAATTTAGTTTCACCATCAATTACGATATCTTGAGCTAGTACTTTACCAACTAATCTGTCAGTAATATTTAATCTTTGATTAAATTTATATCTACCTACTTTAGCTAAATCATATCTAAAGTTATCAAAGAATCTTGTAATCAATTGGTTCTTTGAACTATCTAAAGTAGTTGGTTCCCCTGGTCTTAATTTTTCATAAATTTCAATTAAGGCTTCATCAGTATTCTTTGTTGAATCTCTTTCAATAGTATTCTTTAAATATTCATTATTATCAAATAAATCTAATATATCTTTATCACTAGATAAACCAAATGCTCTAAGTAATGTTGTAAGAGGAACCTTTCTAGTTCTATCAATTCTTACATACAATACATCTTTGGCATCTGTTTCGTATTCTAACCAAGTACCTCTTGTAGGAATAACCTTTGAAGCAAACACTGGTTTACCATTTTTATCAATCTCACGGGAAAAATATACACTTGGAGATCTAACTAATTGTGATACAACAACCCTTTCAGCCCCATTAATAATGAAAGTACCATAATCAGTCATTAAAGGCATATCACCTAAGAAAATTTCTTGTTCCTTAACTTCACCAGTTTCATTATTGAAAAGTCTTGTTTGAACTTTTAAAGGTGCCGCATAAGTAATTTGTCTATCTTTACATTCTTTAATCGAATATCTTGGTGTATCAAATACATAATCATTAAATTCTAAAGATAAACTACCATTAAAACTTTCTACTGGAGAAAAATCTTTAAGTACTTCCCCAACCCCTTCTTGTACGAACCATTGATATGATTCCTTTTGAATTGCTAACAAATCGTCTAATTCCAACGAATTCTTAATCATAGAAAAGTTTCTTCTTTTTCTATAATCGCCACTTTGCTTTAACTTATAAGCCATTAATTTTTCACCCCAATACCATATATTTTTTAACATTTTTCCACGCCTAAAAAGACGTGTTACCAATATATAATACTAACACCATAGCTGTAAAAAGTCAACGAAATATTTACTTTTTGTCATTTTTTTCACACTTTTTTTAAAATTATATTTATTTTAATAAAATTTAACACATTTTTTTAATATAATTCAGTTATTATACAAAAAATATTAATTAAAAAAAATTATATAGCAAACTATATAATTTTTCTCTCATATAAATACATTTTAAAATTAATATTATTTTGGCTACTTTCTTCAATAAATGTTTTATTCCATTCATTTTTATCAAATTCAGGAAAGAATGTATCAGCTTCATCATCCTCATCATCTATTTCTGTTAAATATAATTTATCTGCATAAGGTAAAAATTGTTTGTAAATAGATGCCCCACCGCAAATAAATACTTCTTCTTCAGTATTTTGATATTTTTCAATAATTGGTTCTATACCGTTAACTGTATCGACTCCATCAATTAAATCATTCGAAACAACAATAATATGCCTTCCAGGCAAATCGCCAGGTAATGACTTATAAGTATTAAGTCCCATAACTACTGTATGTCCCATTGTCGTTTCTTTAAAAAATTTCATATCTTCTTTAAAATGCCATATTAAGCTATTATTTTTACCAAGTTCTCTATTCCTACCTACCGAAGAAATCATACTAATCATATTATCAACCTCCTATTGTGCAATTGGAAAACTAATTTTACCATGATGTTGATATTTTAATACTTTTATATCTTTTATATCTTTTGAATTATCTATCTTGAAGAAATCAGTAACTTCTGGATTAATCCAAAGTTCTGGAGCCGGTAAATCAGGCAATGTTTCATATCTTTCAATTTGCTCTTTAATTCCATCAACTTGATTAACATAGATATGTGCATCTTTAATAGACCAATACATTTTACCTGGTTTAAGCCCAGTACAATGAGCTATTAAACATAAAAGAGTTGCATATTGTGTTACATTAAATGGTAGTCCCAAAGGTACATCACAACTTCTTTGATGAACCCAACAATTTAGTTTACCATCAGTAACATCCCATTCACTACTCCAAACACAGGATGGCAAAACCGCTGTTTTAATATAATCATCTTGCCACATAGTCATAAGCATTCTTCGATCATTAGGATTATTCTTAATCGTATCAATTAATCTTTGAGTATTTTGAAATTTATTATTAATCCAACCGTATGCTGTGCCAATCGTATGAGCCCATTCTTTTCCAAAATCTTTAACTACATCTTGCTTAACTAATTTGCCATTCTCATCAGGTAACATCTGAGTTGCATACCACTTACCATCTTCTTGTATTTCCCATTCATCCCAAATATGAACATTCCTATCTTGTAACCATCTAACATCATTAGATTGCGCTTGATATATCCATAACATTTCAATAATTGCCTGTCTAAAAAACAACTGCTTCGTTGTTAAAGCGGGAAACTCTTTAGATAAATCAAATTCAAGTGTATACGCAGGTATTTTAATCGTATCAATCCCAGTCCTGTTTGGCACTCTTTTCCCATCTTTTAATATTTTCTTACATAATTTAATATATTCTTTATCCCATTTACTCATAGCTATACCTCCCTATCATAAGTATTATTAAATTAATGATATCATATTTAATTTTTTTATACAACCAAGAATAGTAAAATAATATAGAGTTTTATCTAATTACTAGCATGTCTATTCTATTTAATGTATAATATTATTATAAGAAAGAAGATGATATTTTGAAAAAGTTAGTAATCGTTAGACATGGACAAAGTTTATGGAACTTAGAAAATAAATTTACTGGTTGGACCGACGTCGGTTTATCAGATAAAGGTATTGAAGAAGCCAAAAATGCTGGTAAATTATTAAAAGAAAAAAATTACACTTTTGATATAGCATACACAAGTGTCTTAAAAAGAGCCAATGATACTTTATATTACATTTTAGATGAACTTAATGAAAGAGATATTCCTATTAAATATAGTTATAAATTAAATGAAAGACACTATGGTGCATTGCAAGGATTAAATAAAGATGAAACCAAAGAAAAATATGGTGAAGAACAAGTAAAATTATGGCGAAGAAGTGCTGATGTTAGACCACCAGAATTAACAATAGATGATAAAAGATATCCCGGAAATGATCCAAAATATAAAGACCTATCAAAAAAAGAATTACCATTAACTGAAAATTTAATTGACACAATAAAAAGAGTAACTGAATATTGGCAAAGCGATATAGTTCAAACTATAAAAGAAGGCAAAAATGTTATTATCGTAGCACATGGTAATAGTTTGAGAGGATTGATTAAGTACCTAGATAATTTATCAAATGATGAAGTAATTAAACTAGAAATAGATACTGGTAGGCCAATATGCTATGAATTAGATGATAATTTAAAACCAATTAAACATTATTACATTGATGAAACTAAGTAATTAGTTTCTTTTTTATATAAAAAAGAAGGATTAACCCTTCTTAAAAAGCTTTCTTGTAACTATCTTTTTTTCTGAAACAGCATATTTTTTGATATCATCTCTAGATAATATTTTGACATATCCAAGATTTATCCAACGACAATAATCGTCCGAATAATAAGATTCCTTACCAAAAATTTGTTTTTCTTCTTCGTCAACTGGAATTGTTTGAATCTTATATGCCCAATTGTATCTTTTATAATATTCTTCCGTCGGTTGACAAACAATCCCCATATATTCATCTTTACCAGAATAAGATCTAATACCAAGATCATTCCATACCATATCCGGAACTCTTCTAGACTCAATAAATGCCACATTATCGGCATTTTTAATTAATGATGGAAGTATGACATCACTTGAAACATATTCTTCAGTTTCAAGTTTTTTAATTAATTCTTCTAAAGATAAATATTCATATTCGTCAAAATATATTTTATGGCCAAAAGACATAAAATAAAACCTATCAGCCTCTTTTAATACTGGAGATGAAAAATCTATTTCCATATCTTCATCATTAGTATCGGTTAAATATCCACTGACCGTCTTTTTCCAAGATTTTTCATGATTTTCCGCTTGCTCTTCTAATATATCATAATCAAAAATTTTAATATGACAACCATTTTTTAATTTATAACTTAAACGCATATAAATCCCTCCTATATCTCTATATTATAGATAATAAAATCACTAAAGTCAAAAAAAAGAAGTATAAAACTTCTATTTTTTTATTCTAGACTACTTTAATTCAACAGTAGCGCCAGCTTCTTCGAATTGTGCTTTAAGTTGTTCAGCTTCAGCCTTGTCAACGCCTTCTTTAACGTTTCCGCCATTGTCAGCGATATCTTTAGCTTCTTTTAATCCTAAACCAGTAATATCTCTAACAATTTTAATAACAGCGATTTTGTTAGGACCTGCAGCAGTTAATACAACATTAACTTTAGATGGACCTTCTTCAACAGCAGCAGCAACTGGACCAGCAGCTACAGCTACAGCAGATGGATCAACACCAAATTCCTCCTTCATTGCATCAACTAATTCTTTAATTTCAAGAATTGACATTTCTTTTAAAGCACTAATAAAATCTTCTTTATTTAATTTAGCCATTTTTATTTCCTCCTTTAATTAATTATTTTCCTTTTCCTTAGCATATAAATCTAAGCATATAGATAAGTCTCTAACAGTTCCCATAAGACCAGCTGCTAATTGAGTTAGCAATGTATCTCTTGATGGAATTGCGGCATATCTCTTCAAGTCGTCACAAGAAGCAATTTTACCTTCAACTATTCCGGCTTTAAGTTGTAATGCTTCATGATCTTTTGCAAAATCACTTAAAACTTTTACAATTGAAAGTTCATCTGTACCAAATGATACTGCACTAGGTCCAGCTAAATATTCATTCATATCAATATTTAACTCATCAAGTGCTCTCTTAGTTAAAGTATTTTTGTATACCTTATAGTCAGCTCCATTTTCTCTTAATTTTTTTCTAAGTTCAGTAACTTCACCAACACTAAGACCACGATAGTCAAACAATACAACAGATTTAGCATTTTCAAATTTATTTTTAATTTCAGATACTACTGTTGCTTTTTGTTCAAGAATCTTTGCATTTGCCACTTTTTACACATCCTTTCCTATGCCATAAATAAAAGTCCCCATTACTGAGGACTAAAAAATACATTATTTTTTTATTCCTCGGTAAGATTTTTAAACTTCCGTCCTTACTGTCTTTGGCATAAATTCTTCGTTTCGTTTTACATTATATAATATAATCTACTATTTGTCAAATGAATTTAAATCTAATTTAACTCCAGGACCCATTGTAGATGATATTGAAATATTTTTTACATAATTTCCTTTAACACTAGCAGGTTTAAGTTTTAATATTGTACTTACAAAAGCATTTAAGTTTTCAACTAACTTAGCTTCATCAAAACTAGCTTTACCAATAATTCCATGAATATTGCCAAAACTATCAGTTCTATATTCAACTTTACCTTTCTTAGTATCTTCTACTGCCTTTTTAACATCAATAGTAACTGTTCCAGTCTTTGGATTTGGCATTAATCCCTTAGGTCCTAAAATTTTACCAATTTTACCAAGCATTGGCATCATTTCTGGAGTAGCAATAATTACATCATATTCAAACCAATTTTCTTTTTCGATTTTTTCGATTAAATCTGCATCTCCAACAAAGTCAGCGCCAGCATCTTTAGCAGCTTTAGCTTGGTCACCTTTAGCAAGCACTAATACTTTATGACTTTTACCAGTACCATTAGGTAAAACTACAGCACCTCTTAATTGTTGATCTGCTTTTCTAGTATCTAAGTTCATATTCATAGCTACTTCTACAGTTTCATCAAATTTAGCACTTGATGCTTCTTTAACTAGCTTAACAGCTTCTTCTGCAGTATAAGCTTTTTTCTTATCAACTTGTGTTGCTAATGAAGCATATCTTTTACTCTTCTTCATAATTTCCTCCTTATGTGGTCTCGCGGACTAAATCCTTCCACATAGGCATTAACCTATATGTATTAATTTTATTATTCTTCTACTTTAATTCCCATGTTACGAGCAGTTCCTTCAACTATCTTCATAGCATGTTCAACGTCGTAAGCGTTTAAATCAGGTAACTTAGTTTCTGCTACTTCTTTAAGTTGATCCTTAGTGATTGTAGCAACAGTTTCTCCTTTTGCAGCCCCAGATTTAATTTTTGCTACTTTCTTAAGTAAGAATGCAGCTGGTGGAGTCTTTAATACGAAATCGAAAGTTCTATCTTCATATATAGAAATTTCAACTGGTAATACGTCTCCTCCCTTATCTCTAGTTGCATCATTGAATTTTGTACAAAATTCTTGTAAATTAATACCTGCTGGTCCTAATACAGTTCCAACTGGTGGAGCTGGTGTAGCTTTTCCTGCAGGAATTTGCAACTTAATTTTCTTTGTAATTGCTTTTGCCATCGAATTACACCTCCTATATAATGTATTTCGCGAGTGGTCATAATAGCCGTCCGCAGCCTCCCACTAAACTCTTATTAACTATATAATAATACACAATCGCGAAAGTAATATACCATAAACTTTATAATTTTGCAAGATATTTTTATCTTGTTTTACTTTTAGTTTTATCTTTTGACATTTTATCTAATTTATCGAATGCATGAACTAATTCCATCAAACCTTCTCCGTATGATGAACCATATACTAAAGCATCAGCATCTATAATAATACCTGAAGTTTGACAAAACTTTAAAAATCTTGCAAATTTAAGTGGATCAAACTTACGATTAATTCCTTGACGATCAGTACCATGTGCAAAGTTAAAAGATACTCCACCATTACCTATAATATATAACTGTTTTTCTTCAGCTATGCCATAAGTTTCAAATAGATCTAATGCTTCATTCATTTCTTCTCTTAAATTTTTCATTCAACCAAATCTCCTTAACAATATTTTTATTTTAAATTTTCAATTTGTGAAAGTTCTACTTCAACAGAAGTTTCTTGGCCAAATAAATCCAGTAATAATTCTACTTGTTTTTTCTCTAAATCATACTTGCTAATCTTACCTGTCATGCCTTTAAATGGTCCATCAGTAATCTTAACTTGCTTTCCTTCTGCTAAATCATTAGCAAGATCTAATCTAGACATACCCATATTAGATAGAATTCTATCAACTTCTTCAGGTAATAATGGAATAGGTTTAGCTCCTTTACCAGAAGATCCAATGAATCCAGTAACTCCTTGTGTATTACGAACAATGAACCAAACTTCGTCTGACATTATCATTTCAACTAATACATAACCTGGAAACATCTTCTTAACTTTTTCCTTTTTAACACCATCTTTATATTCAACAATAGTTTGTTCAGGAACAATTACTCTAAATATACTTTCCTGAATATCAGTTGAATTTTTAATCATCATATCAAGTTTTTCTTTAACTTTATATTCATATCCACTAACTGTATTAACAACATACCATTCTTTTTTCATTACTTTGCCAAACTCCTTAAAGTATATTCCAAAAAATAATACAAATGCTACTGCTGCAACAGAATATTTAACTAGATCTTTACCACTAGTCCATTTAATTCTTTTAATTTCTTTCCCTACACCTTTGAAATATTTACTAATGCTCTTAAAGATATTAACTTTATTTTTTTTCTCCTTTTTAGTCTTCTTTACTTCAGCAATATAACTTTCTCTCTTTTTACTTCCCGTTTTTGTTGAAACATTTTTTATTTCTTTCTTTTCTTCCTTTTTCATTTTAACCTCCACATTAATTCAAAATAAAAACACCTTCGTGCTGACTAAAATATAGCATATCTTCATTCATTTGTCAACAAAAACAGTGCTTTTTCTTATTATTTAAGTTTCCTAATTAATTCTTTAACATGTTTTTCTTCTAATCCGCCATCATAAAAACTAGTTTTTACAAGCTTATTAATTATATCTTCTTCATAATCATCAAATATATCATCGTCTAAAACAACATATTGATCTACTTGATTTTCCATTAAATATTCTCTTATACCACTTCCTCGATTACTACCATTATCAATCGTGTATCCAATAATTGGAATACCTAGTCTAATTAATTCATCCATTATATATGGAAAAATATTTAATTTCTTCCAAGATGAAATAATAACCACTTGAGACTCGGTTTCATAAATAACATTTTTTAAAATATTTAGTTTTTCAAAATCAATATCCATCATTTGCCTTTTAACCAAAAAGTCAATATTATCTGAATCATATTCATTATCTTTATAAAATTGTTTTACTAAATCATGATTACCAGCAAAAAAAGCATCACTATTTAAAACACCATCAATATCTAAAAAAATTATTTTCATAAAAATCACCACAAAAAATTTTTCATTATTATACAATATTAAAAATAAAAAAACAAGAATTGAACAAATCAATCCTCATTTATACTACATAACTTTTTCAGATGTTGATGGTCTAACATTAATTGCTTGAAGTCCTTTGGGAGTTTCAATTAAATCAAATTCAACTCTTTGACCTTCGGATAATGTTTTGTAACCATCTTGTTTAATTGCTGAATAATGAACAAAAATATCTTCGTTCTCTGCATAATCAATAAAGCCATAACCCTTTTCGTTGTTAAACCACTTTACATTTCCAAACATCTAATACACCTCACAATCTAGTAATCACTTACAAATAAATTATAATATATGATAATTTGTTCTGCAACGAAATTTAAACCACAAATTTCGACAATATTAATACTTTTTATATGTTTTGGAGCAAATTACCAAAAATATTTTATCATAATTTATATACTATATAGTAAATCGACCCCATAATTATACTTTTTGTGCCCTATCATTATTTTTGACATAATTAAAAGAGCTTTAAAGCTCTAATTAATTTTAATATTCATAATATCTAATAATCTATCCAAGTCATTATTATCAGAGAATATTATTTCAATTTTTTTACCACTAACCTTAACTTTAGTTCCAAAATGTTCTCTAAGTTCTTTTTCAATATAATAATATTCATTATCATTGTTTTTATTAGTTCTAGTTATTGGATTCTTTCTTTTTATATCAGAAGTTTTACTTAATTCTTCAATATCCCTAACCGATAAGTTTTCATCAACAATTTTTTTAGCATATTCTCTAACTTTTTCAGTATCATCAAGTTTACTAAGTTCTCTAGCATGTCCCATTGAAAGTTTCCCATCAAGTACCATATTTTGAACCGATGTTGGTAAATTTAATAATCCTAAAATATTAGTTATACTACTTCTGCTTTTACCAAGTTTTAATGCTAGTTCATCTTGAGTAATATGCAAGCTATCAATAATTCCTTTATATGCCCATGCAAGTTCAATCGCCGTTAAATTTTCTCTTTGTAAGTTTTCAAGTAAAGCAATTTCACGCATAAGTTCATCTGAAAAATCTTTAATAATCGCCGGAATTTTTTCTAATCCCGCCAACTTAGATGCTCTAACACGCCTTTCACCTGCAATCAAATCATAGCCTTTTATACTTTTCTTAACAATTATTGGTTGAAAGACACCATAGTTTTTTATTGATTCTGCTAATTCCCTTAAAGCTTCATCATTAAATGTCTTTCTAGGTTGATAAGGATTACTCCTAATTTCAGAAAGTGGTATTTCCTTAATATCTGATTCATTTGCTGAATCTAAAATACTAGATTCAAATGAATTAAAATCTAACACTTCACTATCAAATAATTGTTCTAAACCCCTACCCAATGCTTTCTTCTTTTGATCCATTTCTCTCAATTACCTCCTTAGCTAAATTAAGATATGCTTTCGTTCCTTTACCTCTTGGATCATAATCTAATATTGTTTTCCCATGACTTGGAGCTTCAGCTAACTTAATTAATCTTGGTATAATGGTATCATATACTCTTTCTTTAAAGAATTCTTTTATACTACTGATTACTTCCAGTCCTAAATTAGTATTAACACTAAGCATTGTCAAAAGTACTCCTTCAATATCTAAATTAGGATTTACTTTTCTTTGTGCAAGCATAACCGTATTAATTAGTTGCATAATACCTTCTAACGCATAATACTCACATTGTACAGGTATTAATACTGAATCAGCAGTGGCTAAGGCATTTGTAGTAAGAATTCCCAAAGAAGGCGGACAATCAATAAGTATATAATCATAATTATCTTTTACCTTAGAAAGTTCATCTCTTAATCTCATAACACGATTAAATTTATTATTACTTTCTTTATACTTTCTTTCTAATTCAATAAGTTCCATTTCAACACCAGCTAAATTTAAATATGCTGGAATGACACTCAAATTAACACTCTTAGTCTTAACAATAGACTGCTCAATTGGTGCTTTCATTGTCAAAACTTCATAAATACTACTGCCAATATTTCTCTTATCTACCCCAACACCAGTTGTAGCATTTCCTTGTGGATCTAAATCAATCATTAATACTTTTTTACCTAAAACACCTAAAGAAGCTGAAAGATTAATACTTGTTGTAGTTTTACCTACACCACCTTTTTGATTAACAATTGCAATAATTTTACCCATGTTACTTCACCTCATCTAGTATTTAATAAAATGTCAATACTATCAATTAATTTTTATATGTCATACATATTCATTATTTATTTTATCAAAATTTTTTTAAGTTGAAAAGACTAAATCTCTTTTTTATTAATAATTTAATTAAAACATTATATTATCTAATTAAAATAATATAATAGTTATAAAATATAATATAATTTAAATGATACTATAATGGGCCAAGAAAGAGGGAATAATATGGAAAATATTACCAGTGCAATAAGTGTTCAAGTAGATTCACAAGATAAAGAAATGGCAAACGATATCTTAAAAAGTTTAGGGCTAAACATGAGCACCTATGTAAATATGGCTATTAAACAATTATTATATACTAACGGTCTTCCATTTGAAGTAAAGAATCCAAGTAACAATGAAACAGTAAATAACAGGCAAGATATAAATGAAATAATTAAAGAAAAAAGTACAAATAACCATAGTGATTATGCTCCGATGCCTAATCTAGTAGAATTTTTAAAATAAAAAGGAGAAATAAACAATGAATCATAAATTATACAAGTATATGAGAATAAATATGAATCAAAATAATAATATAAATGAATTATATCGTATATTTTGGATTAATACTTTAAAACAATTTAAAGAGAACAATGAAGAAACAGGACTGTATTTTTGGTTACAAAAAGATAATGAAAACTATGTAATATTTCATCATGGAATACACGGATTAATCAAAGAAACAATTAAAATGACCGAAGAAGAAAAAGAAGTTGTTATGAATAGATTAACAAATGATGGCTTTAAAATATCTAAAACTAAAAATAATAGTATTCTTTTAACAATCAACAAAAAAGCGATATTAGACTTCATAGAAAAGAAGCAAAGCAAGAAGAGATATCTACAGTGAACTACCCATCGTCTAAAGCCAACGGGCTTCTTGGTTCTCAGACTTCGTAACCTACAGTCTCCGCAAGCGTAAATTCGGGATGCTCCATCCCTACTAAATATTTATATTGTAATTAAGACATTGTTCTTAATCCCTCTTGTAATATATTTATTGCTGCATTGATATCTCTATCATGTTGTGTATGACAATTAGGACATTTCCAATTTCTGATAGATAAATTTTTTACTTCTTTAAACTGATATCCGCATACATGACATAATTGACTACTTGGATAAAATGCATCTATTTTTATTAATGT
>CADAMI010000006.1 GCA_902788975.1 uncultured Erysipelotrichaceae bacterium
ATATCAAATATATTATCAAAAAATTTCATATTATCCCTCTTATCAAGATTATTCTTTTCTATCTTGTAATTCCCTACTATTATATTTTCCTATTAGTAAATCTCTATTCAAACTTACATAATCATTTAAAAAGTCTTTTAATTTATTAAATGTTTCATTAAGTATATTTTTTTCTTCTTTGTTAAATTTACCAAGCACGTAATCTTTAATATCTATATTAGCCCTAGATATTCCTATCTTTAATCTTAAAAATTCACGACTACCTAAATTTATAATAATATTCTTTATACCATTATGCCCACCATCACCATGGTTAAACATAAGTTTATATCTACCAATTTCCATATCCAAGTCATCCTGAATAACTAATACATCTTCACTATTTAATTTATAAAAATTAACATATTTAATAACTGCTTCTCCAGATAAATTCATAAAAGTTAATGGTTTAATAAATAATACTTTTTCACCATTTATATTCGTTTCATATTCCATAGCATTAAACTTTTTATTCAAGTTAAATTCATGCTTGTTATTTGCATAATCTAAAAACATATAGCCAATATTATGTCGTGTATTTTCATACTCTTTACCTGGATTTCCTAAACCAACTACTAGCTTCATCTTACCTGCTCCCTTCATGATATTCTTTATATACCTCGTTCTTTGGTATTTTTCTTTCCTTAGCAACTCTTTTTATCGCATCCATGCTTGATAGTCCACTCTTAATATACAAGTTAACATTTTGAGTTATTGACATATCTGTTAATATTACTTCTTCATTAGGTGATATGACAATTACAAATTCACCTTTGACATCTATTGTATCTATAGCTTCACTAATCTTACCAACAAAAACACTTTCATGTAGCTTAGATATTTCACGAGATATACTAATATATCTATCACCAAATACTTCTAACATTGCATTAAGTGTTCTAATAATACGATGTGGTGCTTCATAAAAGATTAGCGAATATTCGCTATCTTTTAATAATTGAAGTTCGTCATACATTTTCTTTTCCTTACTAGATAAAAAACCATAAAATGTAAAATGTTCTGAACTAATTCCAGAGGCGACGATTGCTGGTACAAATGCACAAGCCCCAGGTAATGCAATAACATTATATCCCTCTTCTTTTAAAAATTTTACCGTTTTATAACCTGGATCACTTATTATCGGAGTACCCCTATCAGTAACAATAGCAACATTTTTACCGTCTCTTAAAAATTCAAGTACTTTATCTTTAACTGTCTCTTCATTATGATCATCCATATGAATTAACTTATTTTTAATATTAAAATAATTTAAAAGTTGTAATGTTACTCTTGTATCCTCAGAAAATATAACATCGACCATTTTTAAAGTATTTATAGCTCTAAATGTCATATCTTCTAAATTACCAATAGGTGTAGGTACAATATAAACACTAGGACTATTATCATAACTTTTCTGCCACATCATTATCACTTCCAAACATTTTTCTTATCTCTTCCACATAATTACCTTTATTATCATGAACAATTAAAGCCTTTTCGACTTTAAGTCCACTTTTACCATTCTTAATTCCTTCAATTAATAACATATTAGCATTCTTATTTTCTTTTGGATACACAAGTCTTATCTTTTTTGGCTCAATTCCATACTTCTGCATTAAATTAATAATTTCAATCAACCTATCAGGTCTATGTACCATTGCAAAAGTACCACTGTTTTTAAGTAAGTATTGCGAAGTACTTATAATATCTTCAAGTTTAATATATACTTCATGTCTAGCAATAGCCTTACCTTCATTTTCATTTATTAAACTATCATCTTTATATTTAAAATATGGTGGATTACAAGTTACAACATCAAAACTTTCTCTTTCATAAATTTTATCTAAATTTTTAACATCTTCATTTATAAATTTAATTTGTTTATCGAGTCCGTTCTCTTTAATTGACTCAAGTCCCATATCATAAATATATTTTTGAAGTTCAACGCCAAAAATCCTAGCTTTTGTTCTAAATGACATAAGCATAGGAACTGGAGCATTACCAGAACATAAATCAATTATCTTTTTGTCTGTTAACTTTAATGTTACAAAATTAGCAAGCAATACTGAATCAAGAGAAAATAGAAAATAATCATTATCCTGGTATATTATCATATCTCCAAAATTAAGTAATCTATTTCTTACTTTCATCTTTTACTTCACACTCAATAATTTCATTTGTTTCATTTAATAAAACACGATATTTTCTTTTAAAAACATCGACCGAAATTACCTTACCTTCTCCTTCTTTAATTTTTATTTTAGATCCAACATCTGGTAAATCTTTCTTATAATCCGTATAATTATCATTTTCATACTTTAAACAGCATAAAAGTCTTCCACATACACCATTTATTTTCGTAGGATTTAACGACAAATTTTGATTCTTTGCCATATTTATAGAAACACTATCAAATTCAGTTAAAAAATTACTACAACATAATTTTCTACCACAAGGACCAATTCCACCAATTTCCTTAGCTTTATCCCTAATACCTACTTGTCTTAGTTCAATACGCGTTCTAAATATTGACCCCAAGTCCTTAGCAAGTTGTCTAAAATCAACTCTATCATCAGCTAAAAATCTAAATATTAATTGTTCTCTATCAAAAGTATAACCAGCATCAATTATTTTCATATCAAGTCCATATTGTTCTATTAATTCATTACATTTGACAAGTGCTCTATCTGCATCTTTTAAATTACTTAAATGCTTTTTGTAGTCAGACTTAGTTGTTAGTCTAATGACTTTTTTATACTCAATATCTTTACTTACTTCAGATTCTGGTATAAATCTAACAATAGTTCCGTATTGCAATCCTTTTTCAGTCTCAACAATAACCGTAGCATTTTCATAAACATTAACATCAGCTGCATCAAAGTAATATACCTTACTATTTTCATTTAATTTAACTCCAACAACTTTCATTTCAACCTCCAATATTAATAATTACACTATCAACAAGTAAATTAACATTTACATTATTTTTAACTGTTTCTTTTGCATCTACCAAAAAGTTTATCTTATTTAAAATTTCATTATTAGTATTTTTACTTGCAATATTAATAAGTATATCTAAATAATTATTAAATTTAATAAGCTTGTTTCCTGTATTAATTTTCATAATATCATAATACATATCTATCATTTTGTCAAAAACATTTAATAACTTGTCCCTATCTTTCATGAGTACTGTATTAAATAATAATTCTTGTTCTTTCATAATTGTTCTGACACCATTATTTTCAACACTTTTAATAAAATTAATAACAAGTAGATCTAATTCACTATCATTGACGTCTACATTATCGTTATTTAATCTAATAACTTGACATCTAGAGATAATTGTTGATAGTAAATTATTAAAATTATTAGTCATTAAAATTGCAATAATATCATTATCCGGTTCTTCAAGAAACTTAAGCATTGAATTAGCAGTTTCACTTCTCATCTTGTCAGCATCACGAATTATATATATTCTTTTACTACCTTCAAATGCTGATCTTGAAAATTCTTGCTGCAAATCTAATATTTGCTTCTTCTTAATTAACATTCCGTCTGGTTCAATTATCTTAATTTCTGGATAATTACCATCATCTATTCTTTTACATAAAACTTGTCTATGATTAACATCTAGTTTACTACATAATATTTCTTTAATAAAAGCCATAACTATGTTAAATGAATCATTATTGTTATTTTCATCAATTAAATATGCATGACTAATATGATCATTATTTATTTCATTCATCATAATATTATAAGCAACAGATTGCTTGTCCTTATAATCATCTAACATACTTACACCTTCCATCAAATCTATTTTTTCAATATCCTTACTCTTTCTCTATTAACACTATCAACTATTTCATTGTTGGTAAAACATATATTTAGAAAATTTCTTGATGCCAAATAATCACAGGCATGAACAAATTTTTCATCATAATCAACTGGAATAGGTAATACAACGTTACTATTCTTATCCGTGTTCCATGGCCCCATATGCGAATTAATTAACCTAACTACAGTTATAATATCTTTACCAGCCATACTTAAATTAATACTATTTTTTATGATAAAATTTGACACAAGAAATGGATGATCAAAACGTGTATGTCCTTCCTCATTCCATCCTTGTTTTAAACCATCGTGTAAAATCAAAGCCATAATAATTAAATCTTGCTCATGTTCCATAAATTCAAAAGTATTAAATACACTATCTCTAAATAGTTCAATTGCTATGCGTACAGTGGCCTTCGTATGTCTATCTAGGCCTCCTTCACCTAAAGAAAATTCAGGATGAAATCTACCAGAAGTAGATGCCGGCATTTGATAAAAATGATCTGGTAATCTATCTAATAAATATTCTGTACTTTCTCTAATTTGATCATCTTTAATATAATTTAATACTGTGTTAAAAACATCACTTTTTTCATAAAATCACCACTTTCTAAATACACACAAGTGAAAATAACACTAACATCAAAATTGATGGTATTCCACATAATGCCACTAAACATACAGTAATAACATTCATTGGTATTACAACATTAAGCGGTAAAGTAAGTTTATTATAAGCATAAATAAACAATACTGACATAATTATTTTCTTTAAAACATTAAATATCTTTTTTAACATAATATTCACCCAATAAATAATATGTCTTGTCCAATAGTTTTATGCCACATCTTTTCTATCTTCAAAAGCCATTTCCAACGTCATTGAGTCAATATATTCAATATCAGTACCCATAGGAATACCTATCGGTATCTTTGATACTCTAACATCGTAGTTACTTAGTATTTTCTTAATATATTGCATTGTTGTTTCACCTTCGATACTTGGTTTAAGCACAACAATTACTTCTTTTACATTATTCTCTTTCACTCTATTAATAAGACTCTCTAAATTAATATCTTCAGGATTAATTCCTTCAAGCGGAGAAATTAAACCATCTAATACATGATATTTTCCTTTATAATTACCCATTTTTTCAAATAATACTATATCTTTAGGTTTTTCAACAACAAATATCGTATCATTATCACGTCCTGTATCATTACATATATAACATTTATCCATATCAGTAATATTATTACATATTGGACATCTTTTAATATTCTTAATATCATTTAAAGCATTAGCAAAATTATCTATTTTTTCCTTATCAAAATTAAGTATAGAAAAAGCAAGCCTTTCAGCAGACTTTTCTCCAATACCGGGTAAATCTTTTAAAGAATCTATTAAATTTCTAACACAATTCGGATACATTTATATCATCTTCCTCACATCATCCAGAATATTTTTAACAAAAAATTACATTAATCCGGCTAATCCTTGACCGTATTTACCCATTTTCTTTTCTTTATCAGCTGCAACTTTCTTAACAGCATCATTCATTGCTACCATCAACATATCTTCAAGCATTTCTCTGTCATCTGCTCCAATAGATTCTCCTTCTGGTAAATTTATCTTAACAGAAACAACTTCATACTTACCATTAATTTTAACATTAACTAGTGATGAACTTCCAACATAATCAGTTTTTTCTAACTCCTCTTGATCTTTATGTAATTGTGCTTGCATCTTCTTTGCTTGTTGCATAATCATCTGCATATTCATAATATCTAATCACCTTTCCTTATTCAAAATATTTTTTTATATAAATTATCATATTTAAATAATAATATATATTATTTTAACTATATTCTTTATTTAAATTCCACAACATCTTCACCAACAAGATCAAATAATTTATCAACAATAGTTGGTTCTTTTTGAGCAATAGATTCATCTATTAAAGTATTTTCAGGTATTAAATCTTTTAATTGATACTTTTTACCTGCTTTAACATTCTTTATATATTCGTCTCTATATTTATTCCATTCATCCTGAGTAATCACAACAAAGTTATATTCACTTTCAAATATAATATTTAATAATTCATGGCATAATCTATAGTTATTATAAACTTTATCAACAATTGCTTCATTTTTACCGGATAAAATAATATAATCTTCACCAGCAACCTCTATTTTCGTATCAATAAGCGTACCAGCAACCGTCATAAACTTCTTGTCAGTCAAATAATCACTTATTTTTGCAAATTTTACTTGTAAATTATTTTTAACTTCTTTACTAGCTACCGCAAAAGTATTATTAATTATTATTTCCATATTTATATTTTGATGTTCTAAATTTTCTTTATTTTTTTTTACAAATTCATCAGTCATTTCATCATGATTCTTGTCAGTTAACTCACCAGCTTCATTTTGTTCACTTGATGTAAATTGAAATGCCATACTATATTTCTCATTTTCACTGTGTATTGGTTGCTTTTTAATATTTAACTTAGCATCTAAAACCTTATTTTCACAACTACTTCTATTATTAAGTTTATTCATCATAAGTAAATAATTTGTCGTAACCACAACTGACTGTCTAGATACATTCTTAAGTCTATCCATTAATTTATTTACACTATCAATAATATAAAATATTTCATCATTTGAAAATAATTCAGCAACTATCCTAATTGTATCAACATTTGTTTTTATATACTTATGACTTACATTTTTCTTAAATAAAACAACATCCTTTAAAAAGCTTACAACATCTTCATTAAATTTATTATAATTTTTTCCATTTGCATTCATCTTTTCAAAAAACAACGTAATTTTCTCAGTATCATCGTTTTTAATATTAGTAAATAAATCAACAAGTTCTTCACTAGATACATTTCCACACACATCATATACATCATTAATAGTTATCTTATTAGAACTAAATGAACGAAGTTGATCCAAAAAGTTAATTGAATCTCTCATACCACCATCACTAATCTTAGCAATTTCATATAGTGCATCATCATCAATATTAATATTTTCAAGTTTAGATATTTCTTTAAGTCTATTAACAATTTCATCATTAGTAATTTTATTAAATTGAAATTTTTGACATCTAGATGTAATAGTTAATGGAATTTTGTAATACTCAGTAGTTGCTAGTACAAATATAACATGTTTAGGTGGTTCTTCAAGTGTTTTAAGTAAAGCATTAAAAGCTTGTGTTGTCAACATATGAACTTCATCAATAATATATACTTTATATTTAGCACTACTTGGAACTAAATTAGCTTTTTCACGTAAATCCCTAATCTCATCAACACCATTATTACTAGCGGCATCGATTTCAATAACATCGTTTGAATTAAGTACATTCTTACAACTATCACATTCACCACAAGCATTGCCATCAACAGGATTAATGCAATTAACCATTTTAGCAAGTATTTTAGCCATCGTTGTTTTACCAGTACCACGCGGTCCGGAAAACAAATATGCATGTGTAATTGTTCCATTTTTAACAGAACTAGCAAGAATTTTTTTTACTTCACTTTGACCAACAACCTCATCTAATTCTTTCGGACGATATTTTCTATATAAAGCTAAATATTCCATATTCCACCTCACCCTTAATGTTATATATATTATTATACCATAAACTAACTTTTATTTCTCTTGTTTTCAAAAAATAAATGCAATAATTTCATATATTTTTGTCTTTTTTTATCATTATCTATTTTTTCAATATTTAAATAATTATCACATTTAAAACATACATTTGTTCTATCACACAAATAATATACTTTTTTTATTCTACTTTCTATTAAAGCACCAGTACACATCATACATGGAAGCAAAGTCACATACATTGTACAATCATCCAATCTCCAATCACCTATGTGCTTACAAGCCATTTCGATCGCATCTATTTCCGCATGTCCAATTACAGACTTAAAAGAATTTCTCGTATTGAATCCTTCGCCAATAATCTCTTTATCTTTAACAACAATTGCCCCAACAGGTATATCATCATTATCATATGCTACCTTAGCTAGTTCAACTATTTTATCTATATACTTATTCATTCGTATCACCACAATTAATTATATCAACAACTTAAAATTAATTAAAGTAAAAATATAAAAAATAATATTTATTTACATGTTAACTACTTGTTAAAAGTTATCAACAAGTATTGTTATAAATATTCCCTGGGAAATATTTAAATTAATTAAGTCTATAGTAAAAATTACTAATATAATATTCTTATTAATCTATTATTGTTAATATTAACTATATATTAAATATATAATAAAATATAAAATTAATAAGCAAATATGCAGTTTTTAATTTTTTGTAATATTAAATCAACATTTTTTTATTAATAAGCATAAATTAAAAGATCATATAATAAATAGTTCCACGTGGAACAACGTAGATCATAATAAGCAGCAATTAAAACCATATTTATTAAAATATAATTAGTAATTACAAATTAAAATATTTATTAAAAGATAAATAATGTTCCACGTGGAACATTATTCAATTTTACTTTAAAGCACATAATGCAATCAATATAAACAGCAACAATAATAAACTAACAATTAATATAT
This sequence comes from uncultured Erysipelotrichaceae bacterium, assembly GCA_902788975.1. Lineage (GTDB taxonomy): Bacteria > Bacillota_I > Bacilli_A > RF39 > UBA660 > RUG705. The sequence goes on from CADAMI010000006.1 coordinate 8,499, forward strand.
AATAANNTAGGATAAATCCATAAGAATAAAAAAAGAAATTATATAAATTATGATAGCTAATAATTTTTAAAAATAATAAACAGGTAATGTTCCACGTGGAACATTAAAAATTAAAACGCAAAAAAACAAGATGAAATTTCATAATACTTAAAAATAATCTATAAACATTACAAAATAAATATTAAAAATTATAGTTCCACGTGGAACTATATATGAAACAAAAAAAGTGCACACGATAATAATTAGTTAAAGCTGCTATCTTCCGATCCTGACTTAGTTCCTAACATAATCGTTGCACAAATAAATTATAGCATAATAAAAAAAAGATATCAATACAATTTAAATATTTTATTCAACAATGTTTCACGTGGAACTATAAATATAATAAATATTATCATATTAAATAATAAAAGGATAAAATAATATGATTAAAAAAACAATAAAAAATTTATTAAAATATAATAAGAAAATTACCTTTTTTCTTTTTAAAAAAAAATATATAACAATTATAATATCATTTATAATATAAAACTAAATGTAATGTTCCACGTGAAACATATTTATAATAATAAAATAATTACATATAATAATTAATTACATAATATTCTATAAAATAATAAATATTTATATATAATAATTAATTAATAAAAATTTTCAAGTGGAACATCGTATACCGATAAGTATATAAAAATATTTGTAAAATATATATTACAGTTTTTAAATATCCGTATAATATTATATGCAATAAATGCAAAATAATATTTCTAAAAAAATAATTAACTTATAGTAAAAACATATCAACAGGTAAATATAAAAATAAACAAATATTAAATAAAATTTGATTAATTACATATAAAATTTTACTTTAAAATAATTGTATCAACAAAAAGAAAAAGTTTTATCAACAGGTTAAAGAAAAATATATAATAAAAAGACATATAACAATTAAGCCATATGTCTTATATCCATAAATTATTCTTGACTTGATTCACTATTTAAAGATTCAACATCATTAGTTAGTTCGACATTATCATTAGTATTATCATTATTTGACGTATCAACAGGCTGTTCTTCTTCTTGTTCTCTATCAACAATTGATATAGAACTTACTTTTTGTCCTTCACGAAGATTTATAAGTCTTACGCCCTGAGTAACTCTACTCATTTCAGATATCTTATCAACAGCTAATCTAATAATAATACCTTCGTTAGTAATGATTATTAAATCTTTATTATTATTAACAGTCTTAAATGAAGTAATAACACCATTCTTTTCAGTAATATTTAATGTTTTAACACCTTTACCACCTCGATTAGTTATTCTATATTCATCAATTGGTGTCTTCTTACCATATCCGTTTTCAGTAACAACAAGAACATCTACATCTTTTGAAGCAATTTCCATACCAACAAGTACGCTACCATCTAAAGTAATACCTCTAACACCAGATGCTCCTCTACCCATAACTCTAACTAAGTTTTCTGGGAATCTTACCATACGACCATTAGAAGCTGCCATTAAAATATCGTTATCTCCAGTGGTATTTTTAACAGAAATTAATTCATCATCTTCTTTTAAAGTAATAAATTTCTTACCATTAGCTCTAATATTATAGAATTCACTTACATCTGTTCTCTTAATTAATCCAGACTTTGTGGCGAAAACAAGATATTTTGCATCACCATTAGGTGATCCATTAAGAAGTGATGTAACTGATTCATCAGGTTCAAGACTTAATAAGTTAACTATAGGTAAACCTTTACCTTGCCTACTATATTCAGGAATTTCATACCCCTTAACACGATATACCTTACCTTTATTAGTAAAGAATAATACATAATCATGCGTTGAACAATTAAGCATTTGCTCAACAAAATCTTCTTCATTAATAGACATACCCTTTATACCAACACCTCCACGATGTTGTGTCTTATACGTATCAACAGGTAATCTCTTTATGTAACCTTTATTAGTTAAAGTAATAACTATTCTTTCTTCTGGAATTAAGCTTTCATCTTCAATGTAATCAACAGCTGTCATATCAATATGTGTTCTTCTTTCATCAGCATATTTATTCTTAATTTCAAGAAGCTCTTTCTTAATAATTTCAAGTACTTTTTGTTCTGAAGCTAAGATTGCTTTTAATTCTTCAATTTCAACAAGTAATGCTTGAAGTTCAGCTTCAATCTTATCTCTTTCTAGACCAGTCAATCTACGTAATTTTAATTCAAGTATAGCATCAGTTTGAGCTTCACTTAAACCAAATCTACTCATTAACTTTTCTTTAGCTTCATCATCAGTTTGAGCTGCTCTAATAATTTGAATAACTTCATCAATATGATCTTGAGCTATCTTATAACCTTCAAGTATATGTACTCTCTTTTCATCTTTATCTAAGTCAAATTTTGTTCTACGTATAATTACTGACTTTTGATGATCGATATATTTAGATATAATATCTTTTAAACATAATGTTCTAGGAGTACCATTATCTATCATCAAGAAAATTATACCGTAAGTAATTTGAAAGTTCGTATGCTTATATAAGTTATTAAGTACTACTTGCGGATTAGCATCCCTCTTTAAAGTAATTGTAATCTTAACACCATCTTTTAAATCAGTATGATAATCAGATATACCATCAATTACTTTATCACGAACGAGTTCTGCCACTCTATTCTTAAGTTCCATTGTATTTGTGCCATATGGAACTTCCGTAATAACAATAGTATTATGATTAGCATGTTCTTCAATTTCTGCTCTACTTCTAATAGTAATTGTACCACGTCCTGTATCATATGCCTTTTTAATACCAGAGTTACCTAAAATTATACCACCTGTAGGAAAATCTGGTCCTTTAATATGTTCCATCAAACCTAAAGTATCAATTTCAGGATTATCAATATAAGCTACACATCCATCAATTACTTCACCCAAATTATGAGGTGGAATATTCGTAGCCATACCAACAGCAATCCCCATAGTACCATTAACTAATATATTAGGAAATCTACTTGGTAATACCGTTGGTTCATCAAGAGTTTCATCAAAGTTTTTTGTCATATCAACAGTATTCTTACGAATATCAGTAAGTAACTCAAGTGATAATTTTGATAAACGTGATTCGGTATAACGCATCGCTGCAGCTCCATCACCTTCAATATTACCAAAGTTACCATGACCATCAATAAGCAAATAACGTTGATTAAAATCCTGTGCCATTCTTACCATGGCTTCATAAATTGAAGAGTCACCATGTGGGTGATAGTTACCCATAACCTCTCCGACCGTTTTAGCAGACTTTCTATGAGGTTTATCAGGTGTATACCCTGAATTATACATACTCCATAAAATACGTCTGTGAACAGGTTTTAAACCATCTCTAAGATCAGGTAACGCACGTGATGTAATAACACTCATTGAATATTCTAAGAAAGATGTTTTAACTTCATCAACAATATTGTTTTCTGCTAAACTATCCCTCTCATGAAAATATCCATTAAATTTATTCGCATCATGAATCATATCATTATTATTTTCAGTTGTATCAACAGTTTCTGTTGAATTTAATTCATCATTTGCTTGTTCTTCTGCCATATCAACAAGCTCATTAATATCTTTATCTAAATCTTTATTATCTTCCATACTGCACCCCCTTAAATATCAAGATTTGTAACATATCTAGCATTTTCTTCAATAAAACTTCTTCTAGGTTCTACTTCATCACCCATAAGTTTTTCAAATATTGCATCCGCAGCTACACAATCATCAACAGTAATCTTTCTAAGTACTCTCTTTTCAATGTCCATAGTAGTTTCATTTAATTCTTCTGCATCCATTTCACCAAGACCCTTCATACGAGCAATCTCAGCACGATTTCTTACAGCTTCAGGTAGTGAATCTAAGTATGCATCTTTCTCTTCATCATTAAGAACATATTTTCGTGTTTTTCCATGCATTATTCTAAATAATGGTGGTTTTGCAGCATAAACATGTCCCGCTTCAACAATAGGTTTAAAGAATCTATAGAATAATGTAAGTAAAAGTACCCTAATATGTGAACCATCGACATCGGCATCGGTCATAATTATAATTTTGTCATAACGAAGTTTTGATAAATCAAATTCTTCTCCTATACCAGTACCAAATGCCGTAATTATCGTTCTAATTTCTTCGTTTGATAAGGCCTTATCCAATCTAGCCTTCTCAACATTTAGTATCTTACCTCTTAAAGGAAGAATAGCTTGTGTCATAGAGTCTCTACCTTTTTTAGCAGATCCGCCGGCACTATCACCCTCGACTATAAATATCTCAGATACTTTTGGATCTTTACTTTTACAATCAGATAATTTACCAAAGAAGTTAGTAGTCGCTAAATCAGACTTTCTAGTAATTTCTCGAGCTTTTCGTGCCGCATTTCTAGCACGACATGCAAGCATTGCTTTACCAACAATAGTCTTGGCATCTTCTGGATTCTCTAACAAAAATCGTTCAAATCCTTGGCTAAATATACTATCAGCAAGTTTTCTAACCTCAGAGTTACCAAGTCTACCTTTAGTCTGTCCTTCAAATTGTGGATTAGGATGCTTACAAGAAATAATCATTGTAAGACCTTCCTTAACATCATCACCAGTTAAAGAATCATCTTTTTCTTTTAATATATTATTCTTTCTAGCATAATTATTAATAACTCTTGTTAAAGCTCTACGAACACCTTCCTCGTGTGTTCCACCATCATGAGTATTAATATTATTAACAAATGAATAAATATTTTCATTGTATCCTGTATTATATTGCATTGCAACTTCAAGAAATACGCCATCTTCTTCACCAGATAAATGAATTATATCATTGTGAATTGGTGTTTTACCTTGATTAATAAATGATACATACTCACTAATTCCGCCTTCATATAAGAATGTTTCTCCTGTCGTATCTTCTTCATCTCTATCATCTCTTAAAGTAATAGACAAACCGCGATTTAAGAAAGCTAATTCCCTAATTCTAACTTTTAAAATATCATAATCATATATTTCACTATCAAAAATAGTCGCATCTGGTTTAAATGTAACTGTTGTGCCAGTTCTATTTTCATCACACTTATCAATTACTTTTAAAGGTTCGACAGTATGTCCACCATTCTCAAATCTAATATAGTGTACTTGTCCATTTTTATATACTTTTACTTCTAACCATTTAGATAAGGCATTAACTACCGATGCCCCAACACCATGTAGTCCTCCAGATACTTTATATCCGCCACCGCCAAATTTACCACCAGCATGAAGTACTGTATAAACAGTCTCAACAGTAGACTTCTTTGTTTTTGGGTGAATATCAACCGGTATTCCACGTCCATCATCTTTAACTGTTATTGAATTATCCTTATTAATTACGACCTCAATATTATTACAATAACCAGCTAAAGCTTCATCAATTGCATTATCGACAATCTCCCAAACTAAGTGATGTAATCCTTTAATATCGGTTGTACCTATATACATACCAGGTCTTTTTCTTACTGCCTCTAATCCTTCAAGTACTTGAATATCCGAAGCATCATAATGTTCATTTTTAGTTTCATCCATCTTTATCACATCCTTCTGTATTAATCAACTATTTTTCCATTATCTATTTTATAAATATTAGCACTTTTAACTAAATGTTTATCTATATTTTTTAAATCAGTTGTTGTAACAATCGTTTGAATATCTCTATTTAAATAATTAATAATTTTATTTCTTTTAGTAAGATCTAACTCACTAAACAAATCATCAAGTAAAAGTACAGGATATTCCCCACATACATCTTTAAACACATCAATTTCAGCTAATTTTAAAGCAAGTATTGCCAATTTAATCTGACCTTGACTTCCATATAGTAATAAATCATTATCATCTAATTTAAAGCTAAAATCATCTCTATGAGGGCCTATTAAAGTACTCCCCATAAATATTTCTCTATCGTAATAAGCTATTAACTTATCTTCCATAATTTTTTTAATATTATCTATATTACTTACATCAACATTAGGTAAATACTTAATACTAAGTCCATCATAACCAGATATTTCTTTATATACTTTATCAACATATCTGTTGATACCATCTATAAACTTAATACGATAATCATAAATATGAACAGCTAATTCGACTAATTTTTCAGTTAAAATATCAAAATATACTTGATTTACTTTACCAGACTTAATTACTTTTAAATATTCATTTCTCTGTTTAAGAACCAAATTATATTCATTTAAAATATTAATATATTTTCCATATAACTGACTAATTTCAATATTAATAAATCTTCTCCTATTACCAGGTGCTTCTTTAATTAATCTAATATCATCTGGATTAAATATAATAACTCTTAAATTACCAATATAATCTGAATGTTTTTTAATTTCATTACCATTAACTGATAATTTCTTACCATTAGCGTTCATTAGTATAGATAATTTCTTCTTATCATTATCACTACTTATATTACCTTCTATCTTAGAAAATAACTGATCTTTCCTAATACAAGTTTTATCATTAACAGGTAAATTAGATTTTGTTATAGATAAAAAATAAATAGCTTCTAATATATTTGTTTTACCTTGAGCATTATTACCAATAATAATATTGAGTTTTTCATTAAATTGAATATCTAAATTATCATAATTTCTAAAATTTTTTAACTGTAATTTATCTATTCTCATTTAACTACCATACCCATTTTAACACTCACCCACAAATATACATTATTTATTAATTATTTACATTATAATTATACCATAAATTCCTTAAAAATAAAAGAAAAAATCTACTTTTCTAGACTTTTTCTACGCATATTAATTTCATAATCTAACATAATACTTCTAGTAACTTGATTATCAATAATATAATAAGAAAAATTAAGACTAATTTGCTTACCATTTTTAAATATCAATATCGTTTTATTACCATCTTTAGTATATGTATCTAAATTATTAAATGATATCCATATATTATTCTTTTCTCTCGTAGATTTAAGTGGAAAAAAGATAATATTTCTAGATTCTTCAACAACTATAGGTGTTTTAGATGCCATATTTACTAGTCTATTAGTAGCTTTAATACGATCAGTTAAACTACTTCCAAAGAATCTACAAGAATTATCCATTATCTTTTTACATGATTCTTTAATTATAAACTCATTATCAGTAGTAACAATTCTTGTTGATACATCATCTAAACCTATCAACATAAGTGTTGATAAATCTATTTCATACATATTATTACCCCCTTCTTAACCTTTTATTATGACATACTTACATGTCGAACTTTGTTGAAATATGTAGAATGCTCTAAAAATTCTATTTTTTTTATTATTAATAGATTTTATATAGTCAACCCTATGGGAGTGTTAAAATATATATAAACATTAAAAAAAGAGCATAAAGCTCTATAATATTAATTAGGAGATGAAAAATATTTATAATATTCTACTTCACCTAAAGTATTTAATACTTTTAAATAATTACCATCAGTTCTATTATCAATGCCTAAAAATTCAGCTATTTTATTATCAGTTACCTTAACACCTTTTTGATTTAAAGCACTAGAACTAGGATTATCTAATAAATATAATTCGTTATCATTAGTAATATAATACAATTTAACATTATCACACGCAATAACATTCACACTATACAAATATTTTGCATTGCCAACAATAACTTCTTCAGCTCCCTTATCTTGGGCAATACCAATATTACCATTGGAATTAATAGATGCAGTTAATGAAGTACTATGTTGACCAGTACAATCTGGTTCCTTAACTAAAACAATTTCAGTTTGTCTAATAAAATCTGTTTCATTATAATTATTATTTGCATAATTATTTGATTCAACATTATTATCAGATACATTATTATTAGATAAATTACCATTATTTGTTGATCCAGATTTCAAACTAATCGTATTTGTAGCAAATAAAACACATAATATTGCTAAGATAACAATAACAACAGATAGTATTACTATAACTCCTACATTATTTTTTTCTTTATTTTCCATTCTATTTTCCTTTCATTATAAGTATATCATTAGCTTACATTTAAAACAATATAAAATAATTTAAAAAAGAAATTTTACATAATCAACAGAATTGTTGATAAAGAAAAAAAGACATAAACTAATATGTCTTAATTGGTAATACTAATTGTACTAATGAAATTTCTTCATCACTTTTAACAATTATTGGTGAGTTATCATTATTCATTAAGATATGAACTTTTTCACTATTAAAGCTTTTTATTGCTTCAAGCATATACTTAGAACTAAATGATATAGATATTTCTCCATCGTTATCAATAGCTACTTTTTCTTCTACTTTACCTATTTCTGGTGAATTAGAAGAAATCATTAATTCTTTATTTTTAAGAGTTAATTTAATAGTATTCTTATCTTTATCACTAGTTAATAATGATGCTCTATCAATCATATCATATAAATCACTATAATTACATTCGATATCTATTCTAAAATCATTAGGAATAATATTAGAAGATACTGGATATGTACCACTAATTAATCTAGATAAGAAAATAATATTTTTATATTTAAATAATACTTTATTACTAAATATATGTAAGTAAACATTTTCTTTATCATCATCAAGCATTCTAGATAATTCTACTAAATTTTTACTAGGAATAACAATATTAAAATCATTTTCATACTTATCTTTTAATTCAATCTGTTTTCTAGCTAATCTATAACTATCTGTAGCAATAACTTCTAACATATCATTATTTAATTTAAAATTAATACCTGTAAGAAGCGGTCTCGTTTCAGAAATAGATGTACAGAAGAAAGTCTGATTAACAATATTTTTAAATGTAACCGGATTAAGTACAATTGGATTCTTTGTATCTTCTAAATCAAGATTAGGAAATTCATTTGGATCAATTCCATTTAAATTAAATTCAGAACCAGTTGTTTGAACAATCATATTAAATCCATCAACAACTTCAATTGAGATATCTGCATCTGGTAATTTTCTAATTATTTCAACAATATACTTTCCACTAATAACAATAGAACCAGTTTCTTTAATATCAGTAATATCTTCCTTTTTTATAAATGTTCTAATAGATATATCAGAATCACTTGCTGATAAGTATAATCCTTCTTCTTTTAAATCAAATTTAATACCTGTAAGTATTGGAATTAAGTTTCTACTTGAAATAGCTTTTGAAGTATTAAGTAGATTATCAAGTAAAATATTTTTTTTAATAACAAATTTCATTTTTTTCCTTCTTTCTTTATATAATTATTACTATTATTATACCTGTTGAAACTGTCGATAACTTAGTCAAATTCCTTTATTTATAAGTATTTTATTATCAACAGGCTATGTTGATGTATTAGTAATAATCATCAATGTATCAACATCTATGTTAAATCCCTTTTTAAATCTTTAATTACTTGTCTTAAATTTTCATTCTTATTTAATTCTTGTCGAATCTTTTTATCAGCACTTATTATTGTTGAATGATTTCTTCCTCCAAAATAAGAACCTATTTTTGGGAATGATTCTGTGGTTAATTCCCTACATAAATATATTGCAATCTGTCTAGGAAAATTTACTTCATTATTTCTATTCTTCCCTTTCATTTGATCAATACTTATTTTATAGTAGTCACAAACAACTCTCTGAATTCTTTGAACATCGTTTTTATAAATACTTCTATCTTTAATTTGATCTTTTAATGCATCTACAGCAATATCCAGTGTTATCTGTCCTTTATTAAACATCGATGAATATGCTAAAACTCTTGTAATTGCTCCTTCAAGTTTTCTAATATCCGAATCAAAATTATTAGCAATATATTCAACAACTTCATCAGGTATGTCACTAGCAGCTTCTTTAAATGCTAACTTATTCTTAATAATACTAACTCTTAAATCATAGTCAGGTGTCGTTATATTAGCGGTAAGTCCCCAATTAAATCTAGTAATTAGTCTATTTTCAAATGAATTTAAATCATCAACTGGTCTATCAGAAGCAATTATTATTTGTTTTCCTGCATCATGTAATTCGTTAAATGTATTAAAAAATTCTTCTTGCCCCTTTGGAGCCGTACTTAAAAATTGGATATCATCAATCATTAATACATCTACATTTCTATATTTTTCTTTAAATGTATCAATTTTTTCAAAATTATTTTTATCACTATATCTAAATATTCTAGTATATTCATCAACAAACTTGTCACTAGTAATATATAATACTTTTTTATCACTGTTTTCAATTAAATAATTACCAATTGCATGCATTAAATGCGTTTTTCCAACTCCACTTTCACCATATAAAAATAATGGATTATAAGAACCAGGCGCTTCAGCTATAACTCTTGAAGCTTTATAAGCAAATTTATTACTTTTACCAACAATAAATGTTTCAAATGTATAATTAGGATTCAAATTAGCATTGGTAGCAGATTGCTTTTCATAACCATCTATTGATAAACCGATAAAGTTTTGTTTTTTCTTTTCTTCTAATTCTAACTGTTTAATTTCACTTTCTAATAATATATTAAAAGTAACATTTGAATTAGTAACTTTATTAATTGCATCTGTCATTATATCTAAATAATGCTCATTAATATGCTTTCTAATAAATTCTTGATTGACTGTAATTGTCATAATGTTATCTTTAAAAGAATAAAATTTTGTATCTTCTTCATTAAACCAAGTATCAAATGAAACATTGGTTATTTCATTTTTAATATTATCCAAAAATTTATTCCATACTTCTCTATCATTCATAACATTTACCTCTCAATCAGTCTTAATTTTATTTTAACACATAGTAAATTTTTGTCTATCTTTTTTTTCTTATTAAACAGCTTATTAACAGTTTATCAACAAGTTTTCAACAATATAATATCATATATTTAAAGGGATTAAAAGAGTTTTCAACAATTTTCAACATTTTTTTAAAAAGTTTATAATTTTTATAAACATCTAATTAACATGTTGAAAAATAAGGTTTTTGTTGAAAAGGGTAAAAAAGTTATAAACAGTACCTGTTGATTGAGTAAATTTATCAACACATACCTGTTGATAAATTTAATATTCGTATTTTTCTTGTTGATAAAAAAATTTTCCAGGAAATATTTCCCGGAAAATAAAAAAACTACATATTATATTTTAATATATAGTTTAACTTTTCCATTCTACCATCCATTTGTCATATATAGATGTACTAGTATTCTGAGGCTCTGGATTTGGCATTTGTATTTTAACAATCATTGGTATATGCATCATCTTACCAAAAACAACACAAAATCCTGATTGAAGTAATTTTTGTTTGTCAATAACATCAGAACTGATATTAGGAATTACTTTACTTATATAATCTAAATCTGTTGACTGATTTAATTTAAATATCATGAAATTACTACACTGAGAAAGTACAGTTTCAGAAAGATCAGCAGGTCTTTGAGTAATTAAATTCATTATTACTCCAAATTTTCTACCTTCTTTAGCGATTCGCTCATAGATATTATATCCCAATATATTTACATCATTATCTTTTTGAAAATACCTATGAGCCTCTTCTATTAAAATATTAATAGGCATTGCCCCTATAGGTTGTATTCTTTTAGCAAATTTAAACAAAATCCTTACAATAATTTTGACTATGCTTTTAGCTAATCTATCATCAACTTCTTCAAGTACAAAATTTACAATCTGTACTCTACCATTATTGGATGTTAATAATAATGAATTTATGTATTGTTCCACATTAATATAACTAGGAACATCAAAAAAATCACGATTTGAACTATTATTAATAGCATGCAATTTTACTTTTAAAGCTAAAGCCTCACTATAAGATTTATCATTTAAAATCAAGCCGTCACTTATTAAAGTAAAGTTAAGGGCAACTTCTAACTGATCTAAAGTAAAAAACACAGGCTCAAATTGCTCTTTATCATCAATATTGTTATTAATAAAACTTTGAATATACTTTGTAATTAAAATTTTTTCAACAAATTCACCATGATTATCTATATCAAAGCATTTTCTAAATTCTATTGTATAACCAATACCAGGAACTTCTACGTCCAAATTCAATTGATCAGTATAACAATCTGATAAAATATTAAATATCTGGTCTCGTATCTTAGCAGCTACTTGATTAGAATACAAAACGGAAATAATTGCTTTAGCTATTAAATTATTTTTATATTTATCAGCTTTTTCATCATTTTTTGCAAATATTGAAACAATTTTAAGCATTTTTTCAATAATACTAATCTGAGAATAACTATTTACTTCTAAAATATTTACATAATCATCAACATCCATAAGCCACAAAGGAATTCTTATAAGATTACCGTTTGAATTACTCTTGTCAGTAGTAAATAATTTATAATTAAAATTAGGATTATTTTTATTTATATCTCTAAATGCTATTTCATATTCATTTGTATTATTGAAAATAAAGAAATTACTATTAAATGGAATTTTATCTTTCATATTAAAAAAGTTTTGAATAATTCTAGCCACAGCATATGTCTTACCAGAACCAGCACTTCCTAAAATAGCCATATGATTACTAAACATTTCATTTATATTTACCTTAATTGGGTAATTATTATATAGAGGACTCGTACCAAGAATCATTGATCTATTATCATTATCACCAACAAGTATACCAAGTTCCTGTCTATTAATAATCCTAATATTAGCATGTAATGTTGGTCTACGAATTATTCCACTAAAAAACTCGTTATTTATAAATTCTCCAAGAAAAGATATTTTGGCTTCATTATTAATAACTTCTTCAATTTCCCCTAAAATTCTTCTATTTTCATCTTCAAAAATAACGTTATAATTTAGAATATCATCATTATTATTGTTTGAAACTTTTACAATAGCATAGTTTTTAGTTATTGAAATAACTCCTTCAAACATAAAAATCCCTCTATTCTTTTATAACATTATAACAAAAAATTATGTAAAAAAAAAGATAAATTATTTAAAAATAAAAAAAATTAGTTGACAGAAACAAAGTATTTCTATATAATAAAGAAGATTTTAACTTGGAGGTGTTAATTTATGAAAAGAACTTATCAACCAAATAAAAGAAAAAAAGCAAAGAAGCATGGATTTTTTGCTAGAATGAAAAGTAATGTTTTAAACAAAAGAAGAGCTAAAAAAAGAAAAAAATTAAGCGCATAGCCACAATTATAGTGGTTTTTTGTTTATATATATTATATAATAAGGAAAAGGTGAAACTTATGAACAAGGAAAAAATCATAAAGAAAAGTGAAACTTATTCTGAAATAATTAGTGAAAAAAAAGCATATAAAAGTAAATATTTTAGTGTCTATTATAAAAAAACAAATGAGAATAATAAATACGGTATAACAGTCCCTAAAAAAGTTGGAAAAGCTCATATTAGGAATAAACTAAAAAGACAAATAAAAAATATCATTATAACTAATGAAAAAGATATACAAACAGGATTTAATTATGTTATAATTATAAAAGAAGCCTCTCTAGAATTATCATATCAAGAGTTGTCTTATGAATTATTAAGTTTATTAAAGAAAGTGAGAAATTAAATGAAAAAATATCAAAAAATATTTGTTTTAGTATTCTGTTTATTATTATTAACCGGATGTACTAAAATATTAAAAAATACTGAAAATAAGCCTGTAAAAAATGTTGAAACAGGTCAAGTACTAACCGAGAATATTATCTGTAAACCAACTAATGAATCAACTATTAAAACATATGAAGAAAATGGAATTGATATTGATTCTTTACCCGCATGTTCTAAATTCAGTCCGATTGGTCACTATGAAGGATTGTGGACTAGTTTATTTGTAAAACCACTTGCTTGGGTAATAATAAAAATAGGCCAAGTATTAAAAAATTATGGTTTGTCTTTAATAGCAACATGTTTAATAATTAGATTTATATTGTATCCATTTACTAAAAAAACGGCTATGCAATCAGAATTAATTAAGAAAGCTCAACCAGAATTAAATAAACTTGAAAAAAAATATGAAAATAAAACAAGTGCAGAAGATCAAAATAAAAAAGCTCAGGAAATGATGCTAATATATCAAAAATATAAAATTAATCCAGTATCTGGATGTTTACTTGCGTTTATTCAGTTACCCCTTTTATTAGCATTTTACGAAGCAATTCAAAGAACACCAGCTATATTTGAAGATAAACTCTTATTCTTTGAATTAGGTAAAACACCGGGAACAGCTATTAAAGGTGGAGAATATTTATACATTATATTAGTAATTTTAATCTTTGTTGCTACTTTATTCTCATTTAGAAAAACACTTAAAGATCAATCTAATAATCAAGCTATGAATATGAAAACAACATTATATTTTATGTTAGCCATAATTACAGTTAGTTCATTTACCATTGCTAGTGCTGTAGGTATTTATTGGATAACATCAAATGTATTTACAATAATTCAAAATTTATTGGTTGAAAGAAAGAAGGTTAAATAAATGAAAAAGAATATTTATGAAGGAAAAACAAAAGAAGAAGCCATTGAAAAAGCATTAACTGAATTAAAAGTAGATGAAAAAAATTTAATTGTCAATGTTCTCGAAGAGAAAAATACCCTTCTTAAAAAAATTGTCAAAATAGAAGTAATAAACTATAATGATCTAGTTGATTTTATAAAAGAAAGCATTATTGAAATTACTAAAATGATGGGTTTAACAGCCAATCTTGAAGTTAGGCGTAGAGATGATAATATAACTATAAAGATTTTCTCAGATCATAATGCTGTTTTAATAGGTAAAAATGGAAGTACTATTGAAGCTCTTCAAACTATTATAAGACAAATAGTTCATAATGAAACTAAAGAGTTTATTGGCGTCATATTGGATGTTGAAAATTATAAGGAAAAGAGAGTTAAAAATCTTGAATATCTTGCTAAAAAAATAGCCCGTGAAGTAAAAGAAACGAAAGTGGAAACTAAATTAGATTCAATGAATTCATATGAAAGAAGAATTATTCATAGTACTTTATCAGATAACAAATATGTCTATACAGAATCAGTTGGTGAAGAACCAAATAGATGTGTTGTTGTAAAACCAAAAGAAGTATAATTATAAAAAGATATAAAAAAAATATCTTTTTTTTCATTTCTGTGCTAAAATATTTTCTGAATTGGAGGTGCTCTATGGAGGATACAATTGCAGCTATTTCAACTGCCCTAGGAGTTGGAGCTATATCAATAATAAGAATAAGTGGTAATGAGGCCATAAATATAATAAATAAAATATTTGATAAAGATGTTACTAATGTACCAAGTCATACAATTCATTATGGGCATATAATTGATAACAATGAAGTAATCGATGAAGTGCTAGTCAGTATTATGTTAGCCCCCAAAACATTTACAACAGAAAATGTAGTTGAAATAAATTGTCATGGCGGCATAAGCACAACTAATAAAGTACTCGAATTAGTTCTTACAAATGGAGCTAGACTTGCCGAACCAGGTGAATTTACCAAAAGAGCCTTTCTAAATGGCCGAATTGATTTAACTCAAGCCGAAGGAATAATGAACTTAATTGAAGCAAAAAGTGAAAAATCACGTGAGATGTCAATAAAACAATTAACTGGCAGTGTCTCAAATATTATTTCTAAAATTAGAACTGACTTGGTTGATATAATAAGTAATATTGAAGTAAACATTGATTATCCAGAATATGAAGATATTGAAGTAATTACAAATGAAAAAATATTACCACAAATAAAAAATATCAAAGAAGAACTATTAACAACTATTAAAAATGCTGAGAATGGGAAAATTATTAATGAAGGTATAAAAATAGGTATCATTGGCAAGCCTAATGTTGGTAAAAGTAGTTTATTAAATGAATTACTTGAAGAAAATAAAGCCATTGTTACTGATATCGAAGGAACAACAAGAGATATAGTTGAAGGTAATTTTATTCTAGATGGTATTGCTTGTCACGTAATTGATACTGCTGGTATTAGAGAAACATCCGATATTGTAGAAAAACTTGGTGTTAATAAAAGTTTAGAAATAATTGATAATTCAGATTTAGTAATATTTATGTTAAATAATAATGAAGAGTTATCCAAAGAAGAAATAGAATTATTAAAAAAAATTAAAACTAAAAAACATATTATTGTAATTAACAAAATAGACTTAGATAATAAAATGGAATTAAATGAAGAAAATATTATAAAAATAAGTATTAAAGAAAAAAAAGGTATCAATACCTTAAAACAAAGAATAATAGATTTATTTAACTTAGGTGAAATAACTACCAAAGATTTATCATACATAAGTAATGCAAGAAGTATTTCATTATTAAAAAAATCATTAAATATAATTAATGAATCTATAAATGATCTTGAAGATGGAACACCGATTGATATTATTGAAACAAATTTAAAAGATTGTTGGAACACATTAGGAGAAATAATTGGTGAAACATATACTGATGAATTGATTGATGAAATATTTTCAAGATTTTGTTTAGGAAAGTAAGTGATCGTATGGAATATGACATTATTGTTGTAGGTGGAGGACACGCAGGTTGTGAAGCTGCTTATGCTAGTGCTAATATAGGTAAAAAAACTTTGTTAGTTACAGGAAATATAAATAATATTGCTACCCTACCATGTAATCCATCTATTGGTGGTTCCGCTAAAGGCATAATTGTTAGAGAAATAGATGCCTTAGGTGGAATTATGGGTAGAATTGCTGACAAAACAGCCCTTCAAATGAAAATGCTAAATTCATCTAAAGGACCTGCTGTAAGATCTTTAAGAGCACAAGTAGATAAAGTAACATATCCTAAAGAAATGCTTAAAGTATTGGAAAACACTAAAAATTTAAAAATAAAAGAAGCTATGGTTGAAGACTTAATTGTCGAAAATCATGAAGTACAAGGTATAATTACCGAAAAAAATGAAAAAATCTTCAGTAAAAAGGTAATTTTAACTACTGGAACATATTTAAAGGCTGATATTTTGGTAGGATCAGAACGAACAAGAAGCGGTCCACATGGTGAAAGGCCATCTCTTCATTTAAGTGATAAATTAAAAGAATATGGGTTTGATATATTAAGATTAAAAACGGGAACTCCTCAAAGAATTGATAAAAATTCAATAGATTTTTCAAAGACTAAAGAAGAAAACGGCGACAATATTTGTTATGGCTTTAATACTGAAGAAGATAATATATATGATGTAACAAAACAAATTCCTTGTCATTTAATATATACAACTCCAGAAACTCATAAAATAATTTTAGACAACTTAAACAAATCAGCTATGTATGGTGGAAGAGATGATATTGAAGGAGTTGGTCCACGCTATTGTCCATCTATTGAAGATAAAATAGTAAGATTTAGTGATAAAGAAAAACATCAATTATTCATTGAACCAGAAAGTATTTATTATGACGATATGTATTTGCAAGGATTTTCTACTAGTATGCCCCGTGATGTTCAAGAAAAAATGGTTCATTCATTACCTGGTTTGGAAAATGCAGTAATTAATAAATATGCTTATGCCATTGAATATGATGCTATCTATCCTACTCAAATAACTAGAAGCTTAGAAACAAAAATATTAAAGAACCTATATACTGCCGGTCAAATTAATGGAACTAGCGGTTATGAAGAAGCTGCAGGACAAGGAATCATCGCTGGTATTAATGCATGCTTATCAATTGATAACAAAGAACCATTGATATTAAAAAGAAATGAAGCTTATATTGGTGTTTTAATTGATGATTTAGTAACTAAAGGAACAATTGAACCATATCGTATGTTAACATCTCGAGCTGAATATCGTTTAATATTACGTCATGATAATGCAGATATAAGATTGACAGACTATGGGTATAAAGTTGGTACTATTAATAATGAAAGATACGAAAAATTTAACCATAAAAAGGAATTAATTAAAGAATTAACTGAGTATTTAAAAAATAATAAATTAACTCCAAATGAACATAATAACGAAATATTAAAAAAATTAGCTAGTCAAGAAATAAAAGATGGAATTACTCTTTATAATTTATTAAAACGTACAGAAATAACTATTGATAAATTACAAGATAATAAAATAATTAACGATGATTATCCAAAAGATGTTGAAGAACAAGTAGAAATTAATATAAAATATGAAGGATATATTGCCAAAGTAAATAAAGAAGCCGAAAAAATGCTAAGACAAGAAGAAAAACAAATTCCAACTGACATAGATTATAATAAAGTACCTAATTTAGCTAGTGAAGCTAGACAAAAACTACTAAAAGTAAATCCAACAACAATTGGCCAAGCATTAAGAATAAGCGGTGTTAATCCATCAGATATTTCAATATTAATGATATATTTAAGGAAGTATTACAATGAATAAAGAAGAATTTATAAGAGAATTGGCCAAGTTAAATATAAACATTACAGATAAGCAATTAAAACAATTGGATATTTACTATCATTTTTTAGTAGATGAAAACGAAAAATATAATTTAACAAACATAACCAAAGAAACAGACGTTTACTTAAAACATTTTTACGATAGTTTAACAATAGTAAAAAGTATATCTTTAAGTAATCAATATATATGTGATGTTGGCACCGGTGCAGGCTTTCCTGGAATGGTTTTAAAAATTATTTTTCCAAATATAAAAATAGATTTGTTAGATGCAACTGCTAAAAAATGTTCCTTTTTGAATCAATTAATAAATAAATTAGAACTAAAAAATATCAATGTAATAAATGATCGAGCTGAATTATATAGTAGAGAAAATCGAGAAAAATATGATATTGTTACATCGCGTGCCGTTGCACCATTAAAACATTTATTAGAGTACTCTGTTCCAATGTTAAAAATAGATGGTAAATTTATAGCCTTAAAATCAAATATCACAGACGAACTTCAAAATATTGATAATTACTATAAAAAACTATTCTTAAAAAACGAAAAGATAATAGAGTTTAAATTACCTAATGAATTAAGTAATCGTACAATATATGAAGTATCAAAGACAAAATCAACATCATTAATATATCCAAGACCATACAGTCAAATAAAGAAAAAAGATATTTAAAAATGAGAAAGAATTATTATTTCTCATTTTTTTGTATCTCTATAGTAGATAAATTCAGCTAACTGACTACTAACTAAATCTAATTCTAAATCATATTCTTCATTTAAATAATCTTCGATATCAAATAATAGTTCTTGCATACTTGAATATTTATTTATATCAAAGTCATTTCTTTTAAGAATATCTAACTGATAATCACTTAATAATAAACCATTATTTCTGTGTTTTAGTAAAAGATTATCATAATTAGAAAAATGAATTGCCTCATTAACACTAACTTCTTTTTCATTGATTTTCATATAATCATCTCAATACAAGTATATCATAAAAAATAGTTGAAAAATAAACTATTTTATTGTATTATAATTATATAGGGTAGAAAAGAAATAAAGAGGTGGTTAAATGCAACCAGAAAATATAACATATTTGAATATAGATTTATTGATACCAAATCCAACTCAACCAAGAAAAAAATTTGATGACAATTCCTTAAAAGAATTAGCATTATCAATTAAAGAATATGGTATATTAAATCCAATTTTAGTTAGAAAAAAAGATAATTTATATGAAATAATTGCTGGAGAAAGAAGATACAAGGCTGCTAAAATGGCAGGCCTAAAAAATGTACCAGTAATTATAAAAGATGTTGATGAGAATAAAATATCTGAAATTGCCATAACAGAAAATATTCAACGTGAAAATATATCACCGATTGAGGAAGCAAAATCATATAAAGCAATATTAGAAAAGAAGAATATTACTGAAAAAGAATTAAGTGAAATGATTGGTAAATCTCAACCATTTATTGCTAATAAAATCAGATTATTAAAATTACCCATTCAAATTCAAGATGCGTTGATAAATAAACAAATAAGTGAAAAGCATGCAAGAACACTCTTGACAATAAATAAAAGTGAAAAACAAATTGAAATGCTTAAAATGATAATAAATCAGAAATTGTCAGTTAAAGATTTAGAAGAAATAATAAAAAAAGAAGAAAAGGAAAGTGATAATATGAATAATGGAAATTTTTTTCCAAATTTTAACGCTCAACAAAATCCAAATAATATGTCTTTAAATTCAATGAATATACAGTCAATGAATAATAATCAAATAAATCCAACAAACGATACAATAATACCTGAAACTCCACAAATTAAGAATTTTAATAATGAAACAAATGTAAATGAAGTACCAGTTGAAACAGTTACTCCAAGCAATAATACAGAAAACATCATAGAACCAAGTATGCCTAATTTAAATCAACCAACTGCAACATTAGAATCAAGCTTTAATATGAATAATCCAAATAATATAAATCTGGACTTTAATTCAATTTCAACACCAAATAACGAATTATTAACACCAAATAACAATATGGAATCTAGAACTCCAGTTGTTGATATTCCTCTATTCAGTGAACAAAATATTAATCAAGATATGAATAATACAGGTATACAACAGTCTGTTGAAGTTCCTTCACAACCATCATTTGCTACAACAGAACCAGTAAATAAAGAACCAGAACAACCTATAATGACTGAAACACCATTATTTAATCAAGAATTAAATAATCCTCCAGTTGGATCAGCACCGATTGCAGAGAATACTAATTTAAATGAATCATTCTATGATATTCCGGTTAATATTTCTCCGGTAATCGAAGACAACAAAGAAGACCAAGTTAATAAAGTACAACAATTATTAAGTAGTAATGATATTGAATATAAAACTTATAGCAATGAAACTGGGCACTGCATCATAATTGAAATTTAAAAAAAGTTTCCGTAAAAGAAACTTTTTTTAACTATTATCATTATTATTGTTTTCTAAATTACTTTCTATTTCATTATTTTCTTCATCATTTTTTTGCATATTTTTATTCGCATCATCCATATCGTTTTGATCTTCCTTAAAAACAGAATCCAAATTATAACTATAGTCAGAATGAGGTTCAGTTCCTTTAACAAAATAAAACATTTTGCTCCTTTTGGTATTAGTATCTGCAATTTCCCCTGTAAGTGGGTTAACTAATACCCCAACAATATTATTTGGAACCTCATACCATTCATTTTTTTTATCTTTTAAATAACCTTCCATTGTTTCAATCCAAATATCTTTATGATGAGATGTATCAAGACTTGTAAATTCTCTATTATCGTCATATCCAGTCCATACCCCTAAAACCGCATTTTTATTATACCCAATAATCCACATATCAGTATTGGTAGTTCCAGATTTTACTGCATACTTATTTGTCATCTTTGGTAATAAACTAATTAAAGTTGGATAATTATAATCAATAAAATCAGTATCATGTGTATAAGTTAACATTTCATTTAATATATATACCAAACTTTCATTGAGAATATTAACTTTTTCATCTTTATATTCATATAATACCTTTCCATTACTATCTTCTATTTTTTTTATAAAATGACCATTTACCTTATTTCCCATATTAGCAAATGCTGCATAACTAGTAACCATGTCAAATAGAGATATTTCTTCAGTTCCCAAAGCTAATGAAGGAACAGCTTCAAGTTCTCCGTTAATTCCTAGCCTATTTGCAATAGAAACTAATTTTTTTTCTCCTAAAAATAAATGTGTTTTAACTGCATAAATATTATCTGAGTAAGCAATGGCAGCACCCATAGATAATGGCCCATTAGCATATTTATCATTATAATTTTTTGGTGTATAAGTTTTATTATTAGAGAATGAAAAAGTAGTTTTTTCACTTATAAAAGAAGAAGCCGATGTAAATCCATTTTCTAAAGCCGCATAATACAAGAAAGGTTTCATCGTTGAACCAACTTGTCTTTTTGCATTTATAGCTCTGTTAAATTGACTCTGATTATAGTTACTACCACCAACCAGAGCCATAATTTCCCCATTATCAGGATTCATTAATATTGCCGCAACTTCTAGTTCACCCATTTTTTTACTATTAACTGAGTTTTCTAACTCACTTTGCGCACCATTATTTAATGTCGTATAAATTTTAATTCCACCTGTAGTTAAAATGGAATCAGGAATACTAGGAATTTCTTTTAATTCATTCAATACTGCATCTTTAAAATATAATTTACCAGATGTAATTGAAGTATTACTCTCTCCTACATAAGTTAAGCTTTCTTTAAATGCATCATTCATCTGCTTAGTGGTTATTTTTTTATTATTAACCATTAATTGTAAGACAATCTTTTGTCTTTCTTTGGCTTTCCTTAAATTAATTAATGGTGAATTATTAGCAGGTGATTGTGGAATACCCGCCAACATTGCTGCTTCAGCCAATGTAAGCTCACTTGCTGACTTATTAAAATAATATCTAGATGCATTTTCAATTCCATATACTCCTCCATAATTAATTGTATTTAAATATCCTTCCAATATCTCGTTCTTCGTATAATGAGTTTCTAACTCAAAAGCTAAAATTGCTTCATCAATTTTTCTTTTCCATGTTTTATCATAATTTAAATATAAATTTCTTGCATATTGTTGAGTAATTGTCGAAGCACCTTCTGATAAACTTTTAGAAGTAAGATTTTTAATAATTGCTTTACCTATTCTAAAATAATCAAAACCGATATGATAATAAAAATGTCTGTCCTCAGTTGATAATGTTGCATCTATTAAATAATTACTAATATCATCTAACGCTAACCAACTATAATTATTAAATACCAAATTATCATTATCATCATATAAATAGTAAGACTGATTTCTTGTTATTTGTATTTTTGGTGTAATTAAGCAATATATATATAAACCAAGATTTCCAAGTAAAAACGCTATAATAAAAAATGTCAATAATTTTCTAATTTTTTTTAAAATCCTCATTAAATCACTCACATTCTTTCTACCTACATTTATTATTTATCAAAAAAGTAAAATTATGAGTTCTATTTTTATATAACTTATGATATAATGACTAATGAATTCTTATTGGAGGTGTTTTATATTAAAATTAGAATAAAAAATACATTAAAAAATTATAATGAAAAAACAGAAAATTTAATAGAAACATTTGCCATAAAAAACAAAAATAAAATTAGTTATTATAATAATAACACAACATATAAATTATTATTATCTGAGAAAAAAATTATATTAATTCGCGAAACCAATGAATTTATTCATAAATTTGTTTTTGAACTTGACAATATAACTAAAAGTGAGTACTATATAAAAGAACTTAATACGAATATTGATATTTTAATTAAAACAACTAATTTAAATATAAGCGAAAATCGAATTGAAATTAATTATGAAATAATTGATAATAATAACCAATATTCATATGTTTTAGATATGGAGTGATAATTTTGAGTATAAAAAAAGAATTACAAGAAATAATAAAAGAGAGTTTAGAAAAAAATAATATTGCCTATGAAGTTGATAATATTGTCATTGAAACTCCCAAAAATACAATTAATGGTGATTATTCAACCAATATTGCCTTAGTTTTAACAAAATTAATGCATAAAAATCCAATGGAAATAGCTGAATTAATAAAAAATAATATTTCTAACATTATTATTGATAAAATAGATATTGCTAAACCAGGATTTATAAATTTCTTTTTAAGTAAAGAAAGATTACAATCAGAAATTAATAATATAATTAAAACTAATAAAGAATATGGAAAATCTAATATTGGCTTATCCAAAAAAATAAATATTGAATATGTTAGTGCTAATCCAACAGGAACACTTCATATAGGACATGCTCGTGGAGCCGCCTACGGAGATAATCTTTCTAGAATAATGAATTACTGTGGTTATGATGTTACAAGAGAATATTATATTAATGATGCCGGTAATCAAATGAATAATTTAGGTATATCCATAAAAGAAAGATATAAAGAAGTCTGTGGCCTTGAATGCAATTTACCTGAAGATGGTTATCATGGTAAAGAAATAATAGCTTTAGCTAAAAACATATATGACCAATATAGTAATAGTAAATTAGAAGAATCTATTGAATATTTTAAACAAGAAGGTTTGAAAGTATTGCTAAATCAAATAAAAAAAGACTTAGATGCTTTTAGAGTAAATTTTGATGTTTTTACAAGTGAACAAACACTATATGATAGAGGTTTTGTCGAAAAAGTAATCGAAACCCTAAAAAAGAAAGATGAATGTTATATAAATGAAGATGCTCTATGGCTAAAGACAACAAATCATGGCGATGAGAAAGATCGTGTTCTAATTAAAACAGATGGTTCATATACATATTTTTTACCAGATATTGCCTATCATGTTAATAAGATAGAACGTGGATTTGAAGAATTAATTGATGTTTTAGGAGCAGATCACCATGGGTATATCAATAGACTTAAAGCATCATTAGAAATTCTTGGATACAACAAAGATATGTTAGATATAGAAATACTTCAAATGGTAAGATTATTAAAAGATGGTGAAGAAGTCAAAGTAAGCAAAAGAACTGGTAAAACATATACTCTTAATGAACTGATAGATGAAGTTGGTGTAAATGCCGCTAGATACTTCTTCGCATCTAAATCATTAGATACCCAAATGGATTTTGATTTAAACTTAGCTACTAAAGATAGCAATGAAAATCCTGTATATTATATTGAATATGCTAATGCCAGAATATCTAAAATATTAAATAGTTATAAAAAAGAAATAAATATAAAAAATAAATATAATACAATTGATGATCCGCTCGCATATAATATTATGAATAAATTATTATCATTTACAGATATAGTTATTTCTGCCGCAAATAAGAAGCAACCACACATTATATGTAATTACGTTTACGAATTAGCCACATTATTTCATTCTTATTATGCAAAAGAAAAATTTATAACTGATGATGAAGAATATACAAATGAAAGAATGGCTCTATTAAAAGCCATAAAAATAGTTATAAATAATTCATTAAACTTAATTGGTATAATACCAAGAGAAGAAATGTAGGAGGATTAAGATGAAATTAAGTAAAATGAATAAAGAAGAGATAGAATTATTATCATATACCAATATTGCTAAATTATTTTTAGAAGAAAATAAAGTAACTATGAATACTGCTGATTTATTTAAAGAAGTATGTAAATTACTTGAATTAAGTGAAAGAGATTATCAAAATAAAATAGCTGATTTTTTTCAATCATTAACAACATCTAAAGAATTTATATTACTAGATGATGGTAAATGGGATTTAAAAACTAATCATAAATCTAAAAAAATAGACATGGATGATTTATATGAAGAAAAAGATGATTTATCAGATGAAGACTATGACATTGAAGATGAAGAAACAGACGAAGAAGATGAATTTAATTCAATAGATGATGAAGATGAATATGCTGAAGATGATTTATCAGATTTAACTATTTTAAATGAAGATGAACTTGAAGATAGTGAATAACTATCTTTTTTTTGTTATATATAATTAATATAATCATATACTCTATTAGGTGAATTATGAAAAAAATAAAAATAGGAATTCCTAGAGCATTTCATTATTATCGGTATGGAGTATTATGGAAAACATATTTTGAAGGTTTAGGATTAAAAGTTGTATTAAGTCCTGAAACGAATCAAGAAATATTATCACTAGGAATTAATAATATTATTGATGAATGTTGTTTATCGTACAAAATATTTATTGGACATGCTATATATTTATCAAAAATATGTGATTATTTACTAATACCAAGAATATGTGATTATGGAAAAAAAGATAAAGTATGTACAAGATTTAATGGAACATATGATAATCTAAACCAATTATTATCTAAATCGCAAATATTAGACTACAATATCGAATATACCAAACATAAATATCAATTTTTAGGTTTAATAAAACTAGGTTTAAAATTTACCAAAAATCCTATTAAAATTATTTATAGTTATTTATATGCTTTAAAAAAACAAAAAAAATATGACTCAATAAATGAAAATGAACAAAAAAATAAACTTCAAAAAAATAATAAAAAAGTATTAATTATTTCTCATTTCTATAACATTAAAGATAAATTTATTTCAAAATATATAACTGACTATCTAGAAAAAAATAGTATAACATTAATTTATTCAAATTATTTAGATAGAAAGACAGCAAAAGTATTTTCAGAGTATTTTTCTAATACCTTATATTGGAAGTATTCCAAAGAAATGATTGGGTCACTCTACTACTACAAATACCAAATAGATGGAACAATTTTTATTTCAACTTATCCATGTGGCATAGATTCTTTAGTTAATAATTTAGCAATATATAAAAATAAAGATATTCCAATATTAAATCTATCAATAGATGAAAATATAACGGAAGTAAGTTTAGAGACTAAATTAGAAAGTTTCATTGATATTATCAAAGGAGCCAAAAATGAATAAAATTATTTCTTTCCCTCATATAAGTTATTACTATATACCAATAAGATACATAATAAGGAATATAACCAAATGCGAAATATTAATACCTGAAAGTAACAGTCTAAATACTGTTTCTATTGGAGCAAAATATAGTCCTAACGATGTATGTATGCCATTTAAATATAATTTAGGAAATTATATTAATGCCTTAAATCGTGGAGCAAATTTTTTAATTCAAGCCGGAGGCGGTTGTCGGTATGGATATTATGCCGAATTGCAGGAACAAATTTTAAAAGAATTAGGTTATAATTTTAAATTTATAAATCTTATTAAAAACAATCATATTTCTATAATAAAACTATACAATGAAGCAAAAAAAATAAATAACAAATTATTATTTATAGAATATGTATTTTATTTAATAAAAGGCTTTTTAATTATTGTATTTATGGATAAAACACATAAATATATAAGAGAAAATCAAGCATTATCAATAAATCCTAAAGAATATAAAAAAGCATTTCAAATATTAAAAATAGCTTATTCAAAAGATAAATTAAGTATCTTAAAAATCATTAAAATATATATCAATAGTAAAAAAGCACTTAAAAGTATTCCAAAAAAACAAAATAATAATAATATTAAAATACTTATAATTGGTGAGTTATATACTCTTATGGATAGTACAGCAAATAATAATCTAGAAAACATTCTAATAGATTCCGGTAGCATTATCTATCGTTACACGGATTTAACCTATTTATTATTTAAAAAAAAATTTGCCCGAACCAAAATTTTAAAAACAAGTAGAAAATACTTAAAATATACTTTGGGAGCTGATGGTGCCGAATCAATTGCCCATGCCATTGAACATTGTAAAAAAGGAATAGATGGGATAATACACATTAAAAGTTATGGTTGCGTTCCAGAAATAAATGCTATCCCAATTTTAAGTCAAATAAGTAAAGACTATAATGTTCCAATAATGTACCTAAGTTATGATGGCGAAAATAACATTGCTAATATTGATACCAAAATTGAAGCCTTTTACGATATGATTAATGAAAAAAACAAGAAAAATAACACATATTTTTAAGAAAAAGATACAAAAATATTTTGTATCTTTAATTTTTATGATATAATAATATTGAATAAGAAGGTGGAAACATGAATGAATTATTATTTATAATAATTGTATTACTAACATTTTTAACTATATCCTGTTTGTCAAAAATATATGGTAAACAAGGATTAATCTATGCTTTAATAGTGTTAGATATAATATCATTTGTATTATCATTCAAGATAATTGAAGTATTTAGATTAAATATTAATCTAGGAATTGTTCCTTTTATAAGCACATCATCGATTATATATATATATTTAATAAAATATGGCCTTAAAGATATAAAAAAAAATGAAATGATATGTCTATATACTAACGTTACAATAGCAATTTTACTAATGATAATGAATTATATGATTCCGGCTATAACAGAAACAATATCAATTAATATTCAAGGAACATTTGAACATAATTACAAAATATTAATTTTATTTCCAATAATGATGTTTTTAAGTCAATATTTAGTTGCTAAACTATATTATTTTGTATCACAAATTCAATCTAATACTTCTATTTGTATAATTTTAACTTATATAATAACCGCATTAATATACATAATAATCTTTTATATTATATATTATATAAAAGCATTATCACTAAGTGATTCATTATATATTGGTTTATCAACATATATTGTTGGTTTGATCGTAACAATCATAAACATTGTATTTATAAATTTAATTGTTAATAGTAAGAAGGTGCTAAAATGATCAATTTCTTACTAGTTATAGTCGAAGCAATCGTATCTTATTTATCATTAACGCTATTATCAAAAAAATATAAAAAAGAAGGGATATACATTTTTGCCATAATAGCCACAATTCTTTCATGCATATTAAACTTAAAACAAATATCTATTATGAATGTAAGTGTTCCAATTGGATTTGGAATAACAACGGCAATTATTATTGCATTAAACATTTTAATCCAACAAAACGGTAAAGAAGAAACAAATAATTATTTATTAATTATATTAATATCTGCCATTGCCAGTTATCTTTTTCTTCACATTTCTGGATTGATAAATGAAAGTGAATATAATCTATTATCCAACAAGTCATTTGATAATATATTTACTAATAATACTCGTTGCTATATTGCCTTAACGATTTCGTTATTATTATCACTATATCTTGATAGTAAACTATACTATATAATTAAAAAAATACAAAATAAGATTATTTTAAGTAATATTTTTTCAATTATAATTGTTGAATTTTTTGAAAACATCATCTTCGTTTTATTAGCATATTTATTTAACTATGAAGCTTTAGATTTAATATTATGTATAATATTTAGATATATAATCAAAACAACAATTGGCTTAATTGGAACCATACCATTATACATAGCCAATAAAAACAAATAAAGGGAGTGTTTTATGAGAACTAGAAAAAAAGAATTAGTAAGTGATGAATTAAAACCATTCGTAGGAAATTTAATCAAAGAAAACAGACAAAAATTCAACTATTCACTTGAAGATTTATCAGAAGCCTTAAATCATCAAAAAAATCGTCAAACTCTTCATAAATATGAAACTGGATTATTAAATATACCTTATGATATCTTTTTTGAAATCTGTCGTATCTTCAATATTGATACATCTATATTAAACAACATTGATATAAGTGAAGAAGAAAAAAGAGTCCTTGAAAACAAATTTGTTAAAAACTATGTAAACAATGCTAGAACAGATAAAAATTTAACTGTTCAAAAAGAAAAAATTATTAATACATATAAAAATGCTAACTACGAACCAATTGGTAAATCAGAACTATCCGTAAAATTATTAGATGATTCGATGAGTCCATTTTATTTAAAAAATGATAAAATATTCTTTGAAAAACAAGAAGAATATAAAAATGGTGATGATATTGTTATTGCTATTAAAGGTAATGTTTTATCAGTAAGAAAGTTATATAAATATCCTAAAGGAATTATTTTACAAGCCATGAATCCCAAATATCCGAGTCTAAATGTAAATATAATTTCACCGGACATGATTTTAGGTAAAGTAACTGCAATTCATAGAGAAATAAAATAAACCACATAATGTGGTTTTAAAATAATAAAAACAACTAATAATAAACCATTAGTTGTTCTTTTTTTAATCTATTAAGATTAGTTTAAAGCATCTTTTAATTTGCTTCCAGCTTTGAAGCCAGGTACTACTCTAGCAGCAATCTTAACTTCAGCACCAGTTTGAGGATTTCTACCAGTTCTAGCTGCTCTCTTTTTAGCAGTGAAAGTACCAAAACCAACTAAAGTTACTTTTCCTTCTTTCTTTAATCCTTTTGTTACACCTGCAACTACAGCATCTAGAGCTCTAGCAGCATCAGCTTTTGTTAAATCAGCATTTTCAGCAACGAATTCTACTAATTCAGCTTTTGTCATTTTTGTTTACCTCCGTTTTCTTATTTAAGCATACATCATCTATGCTTACAAATATATGGTAGCACGAAATTCCTTTAAAATCAAGAGTTTAAATAAAAAAAGGCCATAATTAGTAACCTTTTTTACCTCTTGTTTACATAATATGTCTATTTTTTATAAAACAATTGCAATCATTGTAGAACTTCCTTTGTTAATAATTTTAGTTAACGTCTGACATAACTTAAATCTAACACTATCAGGCATCATAGCGAGTTTTGCTTGAATACCCTCTTGTACTATTACATCTAAACTTCTTCCAAATATTTCACTTTTCCAAATATCATTACTATTCTTACTATCAGTTAAACTTTTAATAAGTTCTTTACTTTGCATTTCACTTCCAATTATAGGCTCGAATGTTGACTCGACATCGACTTTAATCATATGTATAGATGGAGCCTTAGCCTTAAGTTTAACACCATATCTACCACCCTGTTTAATAATTTCAGGTGTTTCTAGTTTCATATCAGCCAGTGTTGGTGCTGCAATTCCATATCCGGTTTGCTTAACTGTTTTAAGTGCACTTTTAATTTGATCGTATTCACTTTTTGTATCATTAAATTCTTGAAATAAGTATAATAAATCTGCCTTACTGTTTATATCAATATTGATTATTTCTTTTAATACTTGACTATATAATCCTCCAGGAGCCGATAAATTAATTGTTACTTCCCCCGTTGATGTATCAATGTCTGATAAATAAGCTTTATCAATATATTCGCTATCGTTAAAATAACTAGTAATCGTATCCACATCTCTTATCTTATCAATAGCAATTACACTTTCTCTAATCTTATCAATATAGGCCTGTTTAACATAGTGATCAGGATTTAAAATTGAAATCCAATCAGGAATATTAACTTTAACATCAACAACCGGAAATTCATATAATGCTTCTTTCAAAATATTAAGCATATCTCGTTCTTGCATAACCTCAACATTTATAGGAAGCACAGGTACATTATATTTATTTTTTAATTCCTCAGTCAAATTAATTGCTTCGTTGCTAGAAGGATTAGCACTATTAAGCAGAACGATATATGGTTTACCAATTTCTTTTAGTTCATTAATAACAGTTTCCTCAGCTGGTACATAATCCGCTCTATTAAATTCTCCAAAAGATCCATCAGAAGTAACTACAATTCCAATTGTTGAATGATCTTTAATAACTTTTTCTGTACCTATTTCTGCAGCTTCAACAAAAGGTATTGGTTCGCTATACCAGTATGACCTGTTTTCGTGATACCTACAAATCTTTTTAAAAATTGCTCCAAAGCAATCGTATTTTTTAACTTATACTAATACTTCACTTTTCTTTATTCTATAATGAATTTCTAGTTTTTTATCTTTCGTTACATATATCTTATCAATTAATCTATTCATAATTTCTCTTGTTGGATTTTTCATATCAAGAAAACTTTTAATTATATCTAAATATTCAACATAACAAGAGGAATCTTCATTTATACTAGAAATTTCTTCTTTT
>CADAMI010000007.1 GCA_902788975.1 uncultured Erysipelotrichaceae bacterium
AAATTTTGAATTTACCAAAAATATAAATGGAATAGTTGGACCTAATGGATCAGGTAAAAGTAATGTTGTCGATGCCGTTAGATGGGTTTTAGGAGAAGCTTCTAATAAGCAACTTAGGGCTAGCGATACGACTAGTGTTATATTTTCAGGATCTAAAAGTAGAAAGCCATTAAATAGTGCAATGGTTAATATTATTTTTGATAATAGTGATAGACATTTACCAATTAATTTTAATGAGGTTTCTATTAAGAGAGTATTATATCGTACAGGTGAGAATGAATATTATTTAAATGGCGCAAAATGTCGTTTAAAGGATATAACAGAACTTCTAACAGATAGTGGAGCATAATATTATAGGCCAAGGTAAAATAGATGAGATACTATCAACTAAGCCATATGACAGGAGAGTAATTTTTGAAGAAGCAGCTGGTGTTCTTAAATATAAGAAACGTAAAGAAGAAGCTATTAGAAAATTAGAAAGAACTAATAATAATATAAATAGAGTTAATGATATTATTAATGAAATAGAAACTAATTTAGAACCATTAAAGAAACAAAGTGATGAAGCTAATAAATATTTAGAAATCAAAGATAAACTTACTAATTTTGATATATCTTTAATGGTATATGATTTAGATCGATATTCGAAAGAATTTGAAGATAATAAACTAAAATTAACAAAATTAAATGATAATATTACCGAACTTAATATGAATAATACAACATATGATGTATCAATATTACAAGGAAGAGATAAATTAAACAAACTAAATACAGATATTAATAATATCAACAATAAAATACTTGAATATACGAAAGAATTAGAACAAACTGATGCCGATATTAGATTATTAAGAGAAAGAAAAAAGTATATTAAGAGTGATGATAATTTAGATAAAATAAATAATATTAAAGAACAAATCTTAATTAAGAATAATTTACTTGGTAATTTAAATAATGAAATAGCTTTACTTAATGAAAAAATAAAAGTAAGTGAAGATGATATTGTTAATAATAATAGTAAATATAATGATATAAATAATAATATAAATAAATATAATAAAAAGATAGATGATAATAATCGTGAAATAACTAATCTTAATTATAAAATAAGTTATTTAGAAGAAACGATTAATAATGGTGGAAGTATTCCAAGTAGTGTTAAAAATTTACTTCATAATCCATTATTTAGTGGAGTACACAATACAATTGGCTCTTTACTTGAAGTTCCTGATGAATATGCTTTAGCAGTATCTACTTCTTTAGGTGGAGCTAGTAATTATCTTGTCGTAGATGACCGTAAATTAGCAAGTCGAATGGTTGAGTACTTGCGTGATAATAGATTAGGCAGAGCAACATTATTTCCACTTGATGTTATTAAAGGTAGATATATTGATAATGAAATAATAAATAAGCTAGAAGTAACCGAAGGATATATTAATATATTAGCTAATGTTGTTAAATATGATAATAAATATGAAAATATTATCATGAATCAACTTGGTAATGTTATACTTGCCAATAATATTAAAAATGCTAATAACATTAGTCAGATTATTAACAACAGATATAAAGTAGTTACATTAGATGGACAAGTAGTTAATGTTGGGGGCTCTATTACTGGTGGAGAAAAGATTAAAACTAATGATTTAATAAAACAAAAATATGAATTAAATGACTATAGAAATAAATTAACTAAACTATTAAATGATAATAATGATATGTTAAGTACCATTGAAGAAGAAAAGAAAAAAATAAAAACATATGAAGAAAAAATATATAATGGCAAGCTTGATGTTAACACGATGAATGAAGAAATTAAGAATAAAAATATCAATAAAGATAGTTTAGAAACTGAAGTTAATAGCTTAGTTAAAGAATTAAAAGATATTGAAAGTATCAGTAATAATAATGAAGAGAGTGAAGAAAATAATTTAGTTAATAAATATTATAAAATTAAAGAAAATATCGATACATTAAACAAAGAAATAGCTTCTTTAAATATTGAAAGAGAAAGAATAGATAAAGATATTAAAGAAGTTGAAGAGATAAGCCGAAATAGTAATCTAAATGTTTCAAAAGTAGAAAAAGAATTACATGATATAGAACTCAAAAATAGTAAATTAGAAATAAAAATTGATACGATACTTAATAGTTTAAATGAAGATTATGGTATTACTTATAGTGAAGCTAAAAATAAATATATTTTAGAAGATAATGCTGAAGAAGTAAGAAAAGAAGTAATTAACTTAAAGAATACGATTAAAGACTATGATATGGTTAATTTAGGAGCACCAGCTGAATATGAAAGAGTTAATACCAGATATGAATTTTTAACTAAACAAAGAGAAGATTTAAATAAAGCTGAAGATACTTTACTTGAAATAATTCATGATATGGATAATATTATGAAAGATAAATTTGTTACAACCTTTAATGAAATTAAAGTAGAGTTTAAGAAAGTCTTTAAGGAATTATTTAAAGGCGGAGATGCTGATATATATATGACTAATCCAGAAGATATCTTAGAAACTGGAATAGAACTTGAGGCAACTCCTCCCGGAAAAAATCTTAAAAACATTCAGTCTCTTTCCGGAGGAGAAAGAACATTTACGGCTATATCATTATTGTTTGCCATCTTAAATGTTAGACCAGTTCCTTTCTGTATCTTTGATGAGGTTGAAGCGGCCCTTGATGAAGCCAATGTTGATGCTTTTGGAGAATACTTAGATAAATATCGTGATAAAACTCAATTTATCATTATTACCCATAAAAAAAGAACTATGGAATATGTTGATACATTATATGGTATTACAATGCAAGAATCAGGAGTATCAAAAAGAGTATCCGTTAAATTAGGTGATATAAAAAAATAAAATATAGAGGAGAGGTTTTGGAATGAAAAAGTATATTGATTTTGATGGGGTTATAAAAGATACATACGAGCCACTTTTTGAAGATTATTGGCAAAAACAAAAGAATGGTGAATATGTAGATGACACTGAACATGTTATTAAAAAAGATTGGATATATGTATTAGAAAAAAGTCCTATTATCAATAATGCAATAAATATTATTAATGATTTGGACGACGTATTTATTTGTACCAGAATTCATTCACTCGAGAATGAAGGAGTAGCTAAAATAAAAGATCTTAGAAGACTAGGAGTAAAATGCGATATTATTTTAGTCCCTTACCAGGTAAAGAAAACCGATGTTGTAAATGCGCATGGAAATATACTTGTTGATGATGCGGTATTTAATTTAGATGAATGGACAATGGCTGGAGGAGTTCCTATCTTCTTTGATAACTATGGAACTAATATTGATGGTTGGGGTGTAGAAAATAAAAAATATGTTAGAACTAGATCATTAGAAATATTAAAAAAATATTAATTAATAAGAAGGTAGTATTATGGCAGTAGATAGTGATAGTAAAGAAATAAAGAAAAAGAATAATTCAAATAAAAAGAAAAATAGTAATAGCTCTTCTAAGAAGAAATCTTCATCTAACAAGAAAAAAGAAGATAATAAAACTATTGATATTAAAGAAGAAAACAAAGACGATAGCTTAGAAAAAACAGTTTTAGTTGATTTAGAGGATGTAGTAAAAGAAGATTTGGATAATACTATTATTGTTAGCGATGATATTTTAGATGATAATAGTATTATTGAAAAAGAAAAGCATCAATATGGAGATGAAGAAGAAACAACTAAGCAACAAATAGATTCTTCTTATAATACTGCCAATAAAAATAGTAAAAAGAATAATAAAATAATAATATTAGTCATATTGATTTCCTTACTATTATTAACAACATATTTATTATTTCCTAATATTAAATTAAAAGGCGATAATCAAGTAACTATCACTTATAATCAAGAATATATTGAAAATGGTTATAATGCTAAATTTTTATTTAAAGATATTACCAAAAATATTAAAATAGATAGTAATTTAGATAACAAAAAGATAGGAAAATATAAAATTAACTATTATTTAAAATATGGAATATTTAAGATAAATAAAACAAGAATAATTAATGTTATTGATAATATTAAACCAGAAATTATTACTGATGGAGACACGGTTAATATTTGTCCTAATGATGAAATAAAAGATTATAAGTATCAGGCAATAGATGAATATGATGGAGATATTACTGATAAAGTAATTCAAAATCGATTAGATGATAAGATTATTTTAAGTGTTAGGGATAAATCAAATAATAAGATTATTAAAGAAATTATTATTGATAGAGTAGATAAAACAGTTCCAGAAATAAAACTAAATGGAAATAGTACCATATATTTAGGGGTAGGAGCTAATTATGTTGAACCTGGATATACCGCTAATGATAATTGCGATGGTGATATAACTGATAAAGTATCAGTTTCTGGATATGTTGGTACGACAGCAGGAACTTATAAACTTACTTATTCAGTAAGTGATAACAATGATAATAAGACTGAAGTAATCAGAACTATTATTGTTAGAAATTATAATTTATATAATAGTGGATCTATTAACAATGGAACCATTTATTTAACATTCGATGATGGGCCAAATGAAGGAACAACAAATGTAATATTAGATATTCTAAAAGAACAAGGAATTAAAGCCACTTTCTTCGTAACTTGTAATGGCCCAGATTATTTAATTAAAAGAATCTATGACGAAGGACATACGGTCGCTTTACATACAGCTACTCATGACTATAGTTATGTATATTCATCAGTTGATAATTATTTTAATGATTTAAATAGAGTTGGTGATAGAGTAAAAAACATAACTGGTATTGAATCAAAGATAATTCGATTTCCCGGAGGATCTAGTAATACTGTTAGCAGAAGATATCAAAATGGTATAATGACAACCCTTACAGGAATGGTCATTGATAAAGGATATCGTTATTTTGATTGGAATGTCGATGCGATGGATGCGTCTAGTGCTAGAAGTAGTAGTGATGTATACTATAATGTTATAAATCATTTATCAATGAGTAGAGCCAATGTTGTTTTAATGCACGATACGAAAGGTATTACAAGAGATGCCCTTAGAAATATTATTAAAACAGCATCAAGTCAAGGTTATACTTTTAGTCGAATAGAAATGGATACCTATATGGTAAGACATGGAGTAAATAACTAAAGAACTAGACTTATAATATAAGCCTAGTTCTTTTTTAACAATATACTAATATGCTTCTTTATAAACAGATTTATCAAATGAATGAGTATCATCATTTAACTTAGTGAGTTCATCATAACTAATTAGAAAGTAGGTATCTCTATTAGCATTAAATTCACTTATTGGATCATCCCAAGTAGCATCTAAGTGTTTCCATACACCATTTATATACACAAGATTCCAAATATGAGTTTCATTACTTATTTTATAATTTTCAATATCTAATTCATTTAAGAAGATAGCCATCGTGTCAGCGTATCCACTACATATTCCATATCCTTGAATTAAGACGCCATAAGCTGTATTTGATCTATATGTTTCGTCATTAATATTTTTCGTTTTTAATTCATCGTAGTCAGTATTATTAATAATATAATCATGAATAGTTTTAATTTTATCTCTTGTAGTCATACTATCGGTTATTAAATCTTTTATTTTATTACTTACAATATAATTAATTTCAGTAATTTCTTCTTTAGAATAAACATGCTCAATTGATAGTGAAAAGTCTCCTTTGTTGGTATAAGCAAATGATATTGTTTTAAAACTATTATAAGGATGAACAAAGTTATTAATGATAGTTAAGGTATCTGTATCATCAGCAATGTTTTTTAAATCAGTAATACAACTAGTATATTCTTTAGTACATTCACCATCAGCATATTCGGCTCCAGTATTAATAACATAATAAATATAATTTAGTAATTCTTCTTTATTAGATACATCATCAGTATAATTCTTTACATAATTATAATTATTATCTAAATAATAATCATTAGCAGTAGCTATAATATATTCTTTATGTTTAATATGTTCATTTATATAATCAGATACTTTATCAGGATAGAAATGAATAATCGATACAATAGCAATTGATAAAATACCTAGAAAAAGAGTTATATAGCGCATTTTATTCTCCTTATTTATTTAATTCTTTTTTTAATAATTCTAAGTTATCATTCATAATTGTCAAATATGTTTCATTGTTACTAGTAGTTCCGCCATCAATACTATAAAGAGTATTTACAGTTATTAATTCTAAATCATTATCGTCTATAAGTTGCTTAACGGTACTATTAGTTTCAGTGTTATCAGAATAAATATATTTAATCTTATTTTCGCTTACTAATTTTTTAACCCTGCTTACATCAGCAGAATCAATTACCTTTACCGGTATTTTAATAACATCGCCAGTGTTTAAAAGTTCATCTGTTTTATTATTATAAGTAAGAATATCACTAACTTTTATATTATATTGATTTGAAATATCAGAAAGTGTATCACCTTCTTTTATAGTTAATTCAACAATGTTTTCTTCAAGTGATATTACTTCAATGTTATATTTTTCTAAATATTTAAACAAATCATTGTCAGTTACGATAGTAGTGTATTTTGCATTTTTTAATGTTTCTTGATATGCCGCATCTAGTTTTGATAAATCATATTTTAAATTTTCATAATTATTATTTATTTCTTCAACTAAATATGGATTAGTAATGTATTCATTTAAACTTTGCTTAACATTTTTAGCCATCATCAAATAGTTATAGGGATTTAACCATAATTCTTCAATCGAATAATCATAAGTCATACCATAAGCAGTATCAATTAATTTTAAATTTTTATTTTCATTGATCATTTTAACAGCATAATCTCTTTCAATATCCTGGCTATTAAATACAAATAAATCACTCTTAGCAAATTCATTAATTTTCTTCTCAGATAATTCATATTCTTTGAAATTAACTCCACTAGGGTAAATACTATGAATAGTAGAATGTGTTCCGTATAGATAGTTTACTAAATAATTAGTCGGATATGTTGTCGTATAAACATCGATATCTTCCATCATATCACTTTTTAGAATTGAACAACCAGTTAATAAAAACAAACTTAATATTAATATAAATAATTTCTTCATATTGACCTCTTTTCACTATATAAATATATTTTATCAAAATATTTATAATTTGTAAATTTATTAGGTAGACTTTTAGTAATAAATTTAGTAAAATTGTATTGAAGGTGATAACGATGAAAATATTTAAAACGTTAGATATAAATCCAACAAACATTAATTTATATTATGAAGCTTTTACTCACACTTCTTATAGTAATGAAAATCCATCATTTGCAAATTACGAAAGATTAGAATTTCTTGGTGATGCAATACTTGAATTTATTATTAGTGAATATTTATATAAAGAAAGACAATATCCTGAAGGAATAATGACTAGAATGCGTGCCAGATATGTATGTGAAGAAGCCTTAGCAACATATGCAAAAGATTTAAAGTTTGAAGATGATATTAAACTTGGTGGCAGTGAACTTGAAACTGGCCCTAATGATACAATTATGGCTGATGTTTTTGAAGCTTTTATTGCAGCATGTTATTTAGATAAGGGATTAGATTTTACTAAAAAAATGGTGCTTTCTATTGTAACTAAATATATTGATAAAAAGGTAGATTTTTTACATGATTACAAATCGACTTTACAAGAATTGGTTCAAACTGATAAAAAAAGTGTTACATATGAAATAATATCTGAAAGTGGTCCTTCTCATGATAAGACATTTGTGTGTCAAGTACTTGTCGATGGAATTGTTCTAGGTAAAGGAACTGGAAGCAGTAAAAAGCAAGCCGAACAGGAAGCCGCTAAAGAAGCTTTATCGAAGCAAGCAAAATAAGGAGGATATATGTTAAAAGTAGAAAATGTAACCAAAAAATATGGCAATTTGGTAGCGGTCGATAACCTTAGCTTTGAAGTAAATGATGGTGAAATATTTGGCCTTCTTGGATTAAATGGAGCTGGTAAGACAACAACATTTCGAATGATTTTAGGTTTACTTGATGATTATACCGGAAATATCACTATCGATGGTAAACATATCGATTATACAATAAGTGACAAGATCGGTTTTCTAACAGAAGAAAGAAGTCTCCTAACCAAGATGACTGTTTTAGAACAAATTAAATATTATGGGGTTTTAAAATCAATACCAGAAAATAAAATTGAAGAAAAACTAGATTACTGGTTAGATAGATTTGGAATTAGCGAATATAAAAATAAAAAAATAAAAGAATTATCTAAAGGAAATCAACAAAAAGTCCAATTTATATCAGCTATTATTAATGAACCTAAATTACTTATCTTAGATGAACCATTCTCAGGGCTGGATCCACTTAATGTTGAGTTATTTAAAAAGATTATTATAGAATTAAAGAAAAAAGGAACCAGTATTATATTTTCATCTCATCGTATGGAACACGTTGAATTATTTTGTGAAAAATTAGTTGTCCTAGTAAAAGGAAAAAGTGTCTTGCAAGGAAAACTAAGTACTATTAAACGTAATTATAAAAAGAAAAATTTAGTAGTTATTGGAGATATTGATCCTGATAAAATAAAAGAATGCGATGGTATAGAAAAAATAGATAAAGTAGGAAAAGAATATATTATATCCATAAGTGATGAAAGTTATATAAATTCTATTTTTAAAGCAATTGCCAAATATGATAATATCTATAAGTTTAGTGTTGAAGATCCTAGTTTAAATGAAATATTTATTAATACTGTAGGTGAAAAATATGAATAAGAAATTGTGGTATTTAACAAAAATGAGCTTAAATAAAAAGATTAAGACTAAATGGTTTGTTATTGCCAATATAATCTTTTTATTACTAATTGTAGGTATTGCTAATATTGACAGTATTATTAAAATATTTGGTGGAGACTTTAGTGAAGGTCAAGAGATAATGGTAATTGATAAAGCAAATGTTTATAATGAATTTGAAAATAACTTTATAACAGCCAGTAAGTATATCCCTGATTTTGAAGAAACAAGTGTTACTATTTATAATAAAAACTATGATGAAGGCGTTAAGGAAGTAGAAGATAATAAGCATAAAGTATTACTCGTAATTGAACCAGATAATAGCAATTATTTAAAAGCAAAAGTAGTTAGTAAAGAAGGCCTTGGTACAATTACTAATACACTTATTAATACATCATTATCAACAGTAAGAAGTGGTATTGTACTGTCTGAATATAATATAACGAGGGAACAATTTAATAATATTCAAGGAACTGTCGAATTAGAAAAGATAACCTTAAGCGAAAATGATCCAGTTGATAATATGACGGTATCTACTATTATGCAGGTGCTAACATTACCAATATTTATGTTAATTATGTTTCTAATTCAAATGATTGGTGCCGAAGTAAATGAAGAAAAATCAACCAGAAGTATGGAAATAATTATATCTAATGTTAGTCCTAAAACTCACTTTATGTCTAAAGTAATTGCTGCTAATAGCTTCGTCTTTATTCAAGGATTATTATTAATTATCTTTGCTATTATTGCGATTATAATTAGATTCTTTGCTAGCGGTGGAGACTTACTTGCCGGAATAGATAGTGATATCATATCAGCTGCTAATTCTCTACCATTAAAGGAAATAATTAATACTCTAGGTATAATGATTCCTGTATTACTAGTTATGATGATTTTAACATTTATTGCTTATTCCTTATTAGCAGGTGTGCTTGCTAGTATGACTACTAATTTAGAAGACTTTCAACAGTTACAAACTCCAATTGTAGTTATATCATTAGTAGGCTATTATTTAGCAATAATGTCAGGCTTATTTAAAGGAAGCCT
Source organism: uncultured Erysipelotrichaceae bacterium (assembly GCA_902788975.1). Classification (GTDB taxonomy): domain Bacteria; phylum Bacillota_I; class Bacilli_A; order RF39; family UBA660; genus RUG705. Next base: position 9,851 of record CADAMI010000007.1, read on the forward strand.
ATTTATAAGAATAATGAGTTACATACCATTGATATCTTCCATGTTAGCTCCAACATTATATGTAATGGGTGAGATAACTATCTTTGATTTAATCGGAAGTATTATATTATTAATAGGCGTAATATATTTACTAATTAAATATGGCCTTCGTATATATAAAGTAGGTATCTTAAACTATTCAGGAAACGATTTGTGGAAAAAAATCTTTAAGGCGGTAAAGGAGTAAATATGGGTGAAGTTTATTTAGTTTTAGAATATGAAAGAAAGAAAATATATATTCCATTTTCTAAGTTAGAATATGTTGATGCTTTTACATGCGGTTATGAAGATAAATTAGAATTATGTGAAATAATTAACAAATACCTAGAACTTGGAATACCTAAAGATGAAATGTTAGATGCTTATTTATCGGAAAGTATTTATAAAGTTAACGATGATATGCAAGAATTTAATAATCGAAGCTTAGCTATTAAATATAAGCATGATAATTATGATATAGATGATTTAAAAAATAAACTGGCCAGTTTTATGAAATATAAAAAAGATAAAATATATATATTTAGAGGTCTAAAACAAGTAGTTAAGAATTATAAAAACAAATATCGCGGAGATAAAACATTATTAGATGCTGATTATAATAAGATTGCTAAAGCATATATAGGAGTAGATTATAAAAGACAAAAAGAGTGTTATTTTAAATTAAAAGACATGAATTATAAAATCAAAATTAATAAACTAGTTGTGGATCCTACTAAAACAAATATCCAATTAGAAGAAGAAGATAAAATGAATCTTTGTTGGTTTACAAATATGCATCTTGAAGATTTAAAAGAATATGTTAATAATCAAATTAAAGGTCGAAGTAGATGAAATATATTGATGATTTTTTAGAATATTTAGTAGTAGTCAAAAAACATAGTGATAATACAATTATTAATTATCGAGTAGATTTACTTGAATTTATGGAGTTTACAAATAATAACATTGATATAAAAAAAGATGATGTCAATAATTATTTAAAATACTTATATGAACAAAATACAAGTAAAAGTAGTATTTCAAGAAAACTAAGTAGTTTAAGAAGTTTCTATAATTATTTACTAAAAAAAGAAATAATAGATAATAACTATTTCAGTTTAATTAAGAATCCTAAAAAAGATAGCAGTTTACCCAAATATGTTAAAGAAGAAGATATAGATAAGATGTTTAGTATTCCCAATACGAGAACATGGATTGGTATGCGTAATTTATTAATAATAAGGATGTTATACGCAACCGGGTTAAGAGTATCAGAGCTTATAAATGTCAAAATAAGTGATATTAATGAAACAGAAAGAACTATTAGAGTTCTTGGTAAAGGTAGTAAAGAGAGAATAGTAGTATTTGGCAATAATACCAAAGAAGCCTTAGATGATTATCTATCGAGAGGAAGAAGAGAAGTGGATTTTCATAATAGTGAATATTTATTTCTAAATAAAGATGGTAATAAACTAAGTACTAGATACGTTAGAAAGATAATCGATGACATTATTTTTAAAGCCAGTATTGAAATGCATGTCAGTCCTCATATGTTAAGACATACATTTGCAACAAGCATGCTTAATAATGGTGCTGATTTAGTTAGCGTTAAAGATTTACTAGGACATGAATCATTAAATACAACAAGTATTTATACACATGTTAGTGATGATAAAATAAGAGAAATTTATAATAAAGCTCATCCAAGAGCAAAGTAGTAAGGTGGTAAAAATGGCAAAATTATATTTTAGATATGGCGCAATGGGTTGTGGTAAAACTAGAGATATTATAAAGGTATGGTATAACTATAAGGAAAAAGGAAAAAATGCAATTATTATTAAACCGGGTATAGATACTAAAGGTAATGATAAAATTGTGTCACGTGATAATAGTGAATTAAATACCGATTATATAATAAAAAGTAATGATAATATTTATGATATTATTAGTAAACATAAGTTAAAATACAACTTAGATTGTATTTTAGTAGATGAAGCTCAATTTTTAGAAAGACATCATGTCGAAGAATTAACTGATATCTGTGATGATTTAGATATTACAGTTATGTGTTATGGGCTTAGAGCCGATTTCTTAGATAATTTATTTCCTGGTAGTGCCGCTTTATTCGCTTATGCAGATGTGATTGAAGAAATGAAAACGATATGTGAATGTATGGATGGCGCAACCCGAAATGTAAGATTTGTCAACGGACAACCAGTTTTTGAAGGAGAACAAGTGGCAATCGACGGAGAAGACAAAGTTACATATGTTTCAATGTGTCGTAGTTGTCGTAAAAAACTAGTTAGAAAAATGAATAAAGATAGGTTATATCCAAGATAAACCTATCTTTTATTGTTAACCATAAATTAATACATCCGTTTGAATTTATTATTGACATTAATATTATTAATTTGTTATAATAATACTTGGAATATTTGATAGTTGGGTGATGCCTCCAACCTTTTATGTAAGTAGGTGATGCGATGAGTACCAAAGAATTAAAAAACTTGCTTAACATATTACTTATCATCGTAATATTACTTATTGCATTGCTATTTGTAGTGCTTATGAAATAAAAGTTCACCTAACTAAAGCTTAGTTAGGTGAATACCAAAACTTATGTGAGGGATCACTCAACACGCTATATCAAGTGTTCCTCTTTTTTATTGTATGAAGTTTCCTTCATCTATATACATTATATAATACATTAAATAAAAAAACAAGTTTATCGATTAAGAATATTCTTAAATATTATGAATATTTATTAAATGCATAAAGATTTATAATTGTAATTCCTCCTTTATAAATTTATAATAAATAGTGTAAATAAATAATAAAATTATTGACTATGAATAATTAATTTTGTTATGATATAAGAGTTAGGAAAGGAATGGTAAAAATGAAATATGTATATGCCTTTAAAGAAGGAAATGCAGATATGAGAAATTTACTTGGTGGTAAAGGTGCTAACTTAGCAGAAATGACTAATTTAGGCTTACCAATACCACAAGGATTCACAGTTACAACTGAAGCTTGTACAGAATACTATAACTGTGGTAAAAAAATATCAAGTGAAATAGAAAAGCAAATATTTGATGCTTTAGCAGAACTTGAAAAAATACAAGGAAAGAAATTTGGCGATGTTGCTGATCCATTACTTGTATCAGTTCGTAGTGGAGCTAGAGCAAGTATGCCTGGTATGATGGATACTATCCTTAATTTAGGATTAAATGATGAAGCAGTTGAAGGATTTGCTAAAAAGACAGGTAATCCAAGATTTGCTTACGATAGTTATCGTAGATTTATTCAAATGTACTCTGATGTTGTTATGGAAGTTAATAAATCTTTCTTTGAAAAGATTATTGATGAAATAAAAGAAGCAAAGGGTATTAAATATGATACCGAACTAACTGTCGATGATTTAAAAGAATTAGTTAAGAGATTTAAAGAAGTTTATAAAGATCATATGAAGGGAGAAGAATTTCCACAAGATCCTAAAGTTCAATTAATGGGAGCGGTTAAGGCTGTATTTAGATCTTGGGATAATCCAAGAGCCATCGTTTACAGAAGAATGAACGATATTCCAGGAGACTGGGGAACTGCTGTCAATGTTCAAGCAATGGTATTTGGTAATATGGGAGATACATCTGGAACAGGTGTTGCCTTCACAAGAAATCCAAGTACTGGTGAAAAAGGTATTTATGGTGAATACTTAATTAATGCTCAAGGAGAAGATGTTGTTGCTGGCGTTAGAACTCCACAACCAATTACTAAACTTGCTGAAGATTTACCAGAATGCTATGAAGAATTTATGAAAATTGCTAATAAACTTGAAGAACATTATAAAGATATGCAAGATATGGAATTTACTATTCAAGAAGGAAAATTATATTTCTTACAGACTAGAAATGGTAAAAGAACAGCAAGAGCTGCTATCAATATCGCTTGCGATTTAGTAGATGAAGGTATGATTACTCCAGAAGAAGCAATCTCTAGAATCGATGCCAAGAGTTTAGATCAATTATTACATCCAATGTTTGATGATAAAGCTTTAAAGAACGGCGAGGTTATTGGTGAAGCATTACCAGCTAGTCCTGGTGCTGCTGCAGGTCGTGTATACTTTACAGCTGATGAAGCTAAGAAAATGGGTAAAGGTGGCAAGGGAGAAAGAGTTATCCTTGTTAGACTTGAAACAACTCCAGAAGATATTGAAGGTATGGTAGCCAGCCAAGGTGTTTTAACAGTACGTGGTGGAATGACTTCACATGCAGCGGTAGTTGCTCGTGGTATGGGTACTTGCTGTGTATCTGGATGCGGTGATATTACTATTAACGAAGAAGCTAAGTCATTTACTTTAGGTGGACATACTATCAAAGAAGGAGATTATATCTCATTAGATGGTTCTACTGGTAAAATATATTTAGGTGATATTAAAACTGTTGATGCTACTGTTAGTGGTAATTTTGGAAGAATCATGGCTTGGGCTGATGAATTTAGAAGATTAAAAATTAGAACTAATGCCGATAATCCAAGAGATACTAAAAAAGCTATTGAACTTGGCGCTGAAGGTATCGGACTATGTAGAACAGAGCACATGTTCTTTGAAGCAGATCGTATTCCTAAAATTAGAAAAATGATCTTATCTGAAACGGTGGAAGCTAGAGAAGCAGCATTAAATGAATTAATTCCTTTCCAAAAAGGTGACTTTAAAGCAATGTACAAAGAACTAAATGGCTTACCTATGACAGTCAGATATTTAGATCCACCACTACATGAATTCTTACCAAGTGATCCAGAAGATATTAAAGCTTTAGCTAAGGATATGAATGTAACTGAAGAACACTTAAAGAATAAGATTGCTGAACTACATGAATTTAACCCAATGATGGGTCACCGTGGATGTAGACTTGCAGTAACTTATCCAGAAATAGCTAAGATGCAAACCAGAGCTTTAATGGAAGCGGCTATTGAAGCAAGTGAAGAAATGGGTATCAAGATTACTCCAGAAATAATGATTCCGCTTGTAGGCGAAAAGAAAGAACTTAAATTCGTTAAAGATGTTGTTATTGAAGTAGCTGAACAAGTTAAAAAAGAAAAGAATTCTGATATTGAATATCATATTGGTACAATGATTGAAATTCCAAGAGCAGCCTTACTTGCTGATGAAATCGCTACTGAAGCTGAATTCTTCTCATTTGGAACTAATGATTTAACTCAAATGACATTTGGATTCTCAAGAGATGATGCTGGTAAATTCTTAGATGCTTACTATCAAAATAAGATTTATGAATCAGATCCATTTGCAAGACTTGACCAAAACGGTGTTGGTAAACTAGTTGAAATGGCTGCTAAATTAGGTAGACAAACAAGACCAGATCTTCATTTAGGCATCTGTGGAGAACATGGAGGGGAACCATCTTCAATTGAATTCTGCCACAAAGTAGGACTAGATTATGTATCATGCAGTCCATACAGAGTACCTATTGCTAGACTTGCCGCTGCACAAGCTGCAATCAATAATAAGTAATTCAAAAGACTAGGTAAAACTAGTCTTTTATGTTATAATATTTTCAAGTTTTAAAAATATTATTTGAAGGTGCTTATATGGAAAAAATAGAATTAAATCACTGGTTTGCCACAGATAACGAATTATCGATATCACTGATGAGATACTTTGTTAAAATTAATATTTGTCAAAACAATAAATTTATATTCTATCGCTTGGAAATATTTGACGAAGGCAAAGTTACTTTAGTTTTTAATTTTTATTCGTTAAGTGATGCCATACATTTTACTGAAAATATAATTAAAAAATATACTGAAACATCTGAAATTGTGCAACAATATATCAGTAGATTTAAAAAAGGGGAATTTAATCAAACTATAAAAGATGAAAAAATCAAAGTTAGAAAACTAAATTAATAAATAAAAAGAAAATACATATACTAATAATGGTATACTAATTGACATTTTCATAAAAATATAGTATATTTATATTGCACTGAAAAGTGTGAAAATGTTTCTCGCTTCCTGGTGGCTAGCGAGTAATAAATAATCCAGGTCGACAATGTTTCTCGCTTCCGGGTGGCTAGCGAGTAATAAATGATCCCGGAGTTTTCTTTTGTTATGTGATATATTGTTATTGGAGATGTTATTCATGGAAATTAAAACAGGTTATCTATATCACATAAAAGATGAATATTTTGATGTCGTTAATGATGATAGTTTAATGCAAAATCATGAAAGAGGTAAAAAGAGGCCAACATATTTTACCATTAGAGATAAAAATATCTTATGGTTTGTTCCAATTAGCTCTAAAATTGATAAGTATCAGAAAATAATTGACAAAAAAATAGAAAAATATGGTTTTTGTAATACAATACTTATTGAGAAGATTTTTAATGAAGATTCAGCAATACTATTACAAAATACTTTTCCAACGTTAGAAAAATATATTGACCATGTACATACAGTAGATGGCAAACCAGCTAGAGTTCCAGAAAAATTAGAGGAACTGATTCTAAAAGATTTTATAGAATTAATGAAATTACATAATCGAGGTATAAAAGTGTTTTTTACAGATATAGATAAAATAAAAGATAAAATGTTAAAAGAATTAAATAATAAGTAATATAGTTAAATTATTTTATAAGAGGTGTAAGAATGAAAGATAATAGAGAAAAAGTTGTAATAAAAACAAGCGTTATAAGTATATTATCAAATATTGTGTTAGCAGGATTTAAAGCATTCGTAGGTTTTCTTGCCAATTCGATTGCTATTATATCAGATGCAGTCAATAATTTAAGCGATGCTCTTTCCAGTTTGATAACAATTGTAGGTACTAAATTAGCCGGTAAAGTTCCAGATAAAAAACACCCATATGGTTATGGTAGAATTGAGTATATGACATCACTAATTGTTTCAGCCATTGTTCTATATGCCGGTATTACTTCTTTAGTTGAATCAATTAAAAAGATTATTTATCCAGAAGTAGCAGATTATAGTACCATTACCTTAATTATTTTAATAGCAGGTATTATTGTTAAATTTATTTTAGGATTATATGTTAAGAAAAAAGGGAAAGATGTTAACTCTGATTCTTTAGTAGCTAGTGGAGCCGATGCCTTTAATGATGCTATTTTATCTATTTCTGTTTTAGCATCAGCCATTATTTATATGATATTTAAAATAAGCTTAGAAGCTTATGTTGGTGTATTATTATCAATATTTATCATTAAATCAGGTTTAGAATTAATTAAAGAATCGGTTGATAATATGCTTGGTGTTAGAGTAGAAAGTAGTCTTGCTAAAGCTATAAAAAAAGAAGTATCTAAAGAAAAAGAAGTTCAGGGAGCCTATGATTTAATCCTTAATGATTATGGACCTGATAAGTATTTAGGATCTATTCATATTGAAGTGGCTGATACTTTAACTGTTACTGATATTGATAAAATATCCAGAAGAATAACCAAAAGAGTATTAGAAAAATATGGCGTAATATTACACACAATTGGGGTATATTCAGTTAATACGAAAGATAAATTTGTAATTGATGCTAAAAAAGAAATTACTAAAATTGTTTTCTCACATAATGGTATATTACAAATGCATGGTTTTTATATTGATCAAGAAGATAAAAACATTAGTTTTGATATAATTATTGATTTTAAAACAAAAAACAGAGAAGAACTTTATCAAAAAATATATGATGAAATTCAAGAAAAATACAAAGATTATAAACTAAATATTACTTTAGATATCGATGTAAGTGATTAATAATTATAAATAAAGGTTATTAAAAAATAGATAATACAATATGTTATATACTAAAATATTGCAAAGAAGCTAAGTAGTTAACTTAGTTTTTTTGCGTTATAATAATATTAAAAGGTAGGTAGATAATGAAAAGAATATTTATAGTACTACTACTAATTATGTTATCAACTAGTTGTACTAAAAATAGTACATTTAATAATATTGATAATAAAAATGTAATGAATAAGGAGAATATAGCAATGATAAAAATTAAAATAAATGATAATGAATATGATATTATTTTAGAAGATAATGAAACTGTTAAAGAATTATTAGATATTTTGCCTTTAAGAATTACCATGAATGAATTAAATGGTAATGAGTTTTATGCCTATTTAGATAATAATTTAAGTGAGAATAAATATAATCCCAAAACAATTAATAAAGGTGATGTGATGTTATATGGTAATAATTGTTTAGTAATCTTTTATAAGACATTTGATACATCATATAGTTATACCAAAATAGGCCATATTGATTCTTTAGCTGAATTAGATGATACAAATATAGAGGTAAGTATTTATAAATAAGACAAATGTTAAGAAAATGTGCGATAATTCCATTCTTAATTGATAGTTTTTATTGTTATATTATTATAGAATTACTATGAGAGGTGAAATTATGGATATAGGTAAAAAGATATTAGAGTTAAGAAAGAAAAATAATTTATCACAAGAGGAGTTAGCCGAGAAAGTTGGGGTAGCAAGACAAACAATTAGCAAATGGGAACTTAATGAAACTAGTCCTGACCTTAAACAAGCTAGTTTATTAGCTAAGATATTTAATGTCAGTTTAGATGAATTAGTAAATAATGATATAAAGTATATAGATAATAAAACAAATTCTAATGCTGAAAAACTAGCTAGTATAATTTTTGCCTTTAGTAAGATATCATTAATATTACTAATTGTTATAATTATTGGCTTTATATTTTTAAAGATAATTCATAAACCTAATAATAGTGTTGTTGAATCAAGAATTATTGAGGAGAGTATTTATTGTACTATTTATGGTGAAGAACATGGATATACGATTAAATACAACGAATTAACGGGTTCTCCCATAAGTGATATCAGTGATGGATACTTTAATAATATTTTAGATTTAACAAGGTATAAAGATGCTCTTGAAATATTCGATGTCATTAATGATTATGTTAAAAAGAATGGTGGAACTTGTGAAATGATTAAAGATAGAGATTTAAGTGACATCGTTAATATGTATATTAAAGAAGGAACACTTACTAATACTAGTGCTATAGTTATTATTAACGATAATAATCCTAATAGAATTGTTTATGGTAGTAACTTCTATATTGAAAAATATAATAATAATACTTGGAGTAGTGTTAAAACTACAGGTGAAAATTATGGTTTTAATGCCATGGCATATTATGTTAATAAAGAGGGGATTCTTGAAATGAATCAAGATTGGACCCATATCTATGGTGAACTACCAAAAGGAATATATAGATTGGTTAAAGATGTTTTCTTTGAATCAGATACTCCTGTAAATGAGAATGACAAATTTTATATTTGGACTGAGTTTGAGATAAAATAATAATGAAAGGACCTAAAAAATGAAAGATAAGAAAAGCTTAATTATTTATTTTAGTAGAGCCGATGAAAATTATTCGGTTGGGTATATTGATAAAGGAAACACTGAAATAGTTGCTGAATATGTTAGAGATTTAACTGGAGCTGATATGTTTAAAGTTGAACCATTAGTTCCATATGCCAAAGATTATATGACTTGCATTAAAGAAGCCAAAGAGAGAATTGGCAATGCTCCAATTAAAAATAAATTAGATGATATATCTAATTATGAAGTAATATATATAATGAGTCCTATTTATTGGGGAACATTTGCTCCAGAATTAGAAACTGCAATTAAAGATTTAGATTTTAATGGTAAAACAGTTAGAGTAATAACAACTCATGAAGGTTCTGGATTGGGTTCAGTTGTCACTGATATTAAAAGAATATGTAAGGGAGCAAACGTTTTAGATGATGCTTTAGCTATTCGTGGCTCTTTAGTTAAAGATTCTAAAAATAAAATAGCCGAATGGATTTAATTTTCTCATAAATAATTATTCTATTCATATAATTTATTGGAGGTAAATTATATGAATGGTAATTATTATAAGAGTGACTATTTAGATAATAATAGTTTAGTAAATGATAGTGGCATAATTGATGTTTTAAAAAGAAATATTGGTAAGAAAGCAAGAATTAATGTAACTATTCCAGGATCAAATGAATCACAAGATAGAGTATTTGAAGGAATAATTGAGAAAGTGGGTAATGATTATTTAATCGTATCAAATCCAACAAATGGTGAATGGTATTTTATCTTACCAGTATATTTAGGATTTATTACTTTCGAAGAAGCAATTAATTATCTATAATAATTACTTGTTTAAATGAATATAATTTGTTATAATTATTGTAGGTGGTAAGATGAATACGTTTTTAATTATATTATTTGTAATAATTATATTGATTGTAGCATTAGGAATTATATATATTCATTTTTATAATAAAATAAATGATACAATTATCAGAGTTAATGAAGCAGAAAATCGAATAGATAATAATTTAAGAGATAAGTATGATATTTTAAATAAGTGTGTTACTCTAATTAAAAGCAAAGTAGAGTTAGATGATAAAGCATTTAAAGAATTAGCTAGTCTTAAAGCTAAGCGATTATCTAATTTTGAGTTAGATAGATTATTAGTTAATTCATACAACGAACTTATAAGTGTATATGAAAATAATAAAGAACTAAGAGATAGTGATGAATTATATAAATCGATGAAACAACTTGAACTTATTGATGAAGAATTAATTACGCTTAGAAAATATTATAATGGTAATATAACTGAATATAATCGAATGATAAAAAGAATACCTACTTTGATAATTGCTAAGATAAAGAAATACGAAGAAAGAATGTTTTATGATTTAAAGAATATGAATGATAACGATTATGAAGATTTTAAATTATAATCTTCTTTTTTTATGTTTTTTATTGTATACTTATTTTAGGTGGTAATATGAAGAAGTTAATATTAATTATTTTATGTTTATTTTTAACTATAGGTTGTAACAAAAAAGATGACATTGTTAATGATAATAATGAAGAGAATAAACAAGAAGTAACCAAGGTAGAAGATACATATATTGATGATAATCCAATTAAAGTAGGCTTATACATGGATGGTAAATTAATTAATGAATATAATACAACTATCGTAGATGGCGAAGATATAGCCTCATTTGATGTATATTTTACGGATATTGAAGATGTTGGAAGTAGTAATACCAAAAATAATTTTAATAAGTATTATAAAATGTATGATAACATTGATAACTATAAGATTGGTTTTTATATTAGTTTTAATACCGAAGAAAAAAAGATGGAATCTGTTATTTTAAATCCATCTTCAATGTATGATTTATATTATATATATAATTATTTGTATGATGATATCCATCAACCAGATGGCGCTTGGTATAGTCATGTTGAAGAAAAAGATGTTACTGATAATACCGTTTATTCATCAATTAAACTATATGCTGGTGGGGAGACTTCTAAAATAACATCACCAATTACATTAATGGTATTTACATATAATGGTGATGATGATTTTGACAGTGAGGGGTATTACCGAGGAGTAAGTAGTCATACACTTATTATTAATAATAAGTAAATGAAAAACTCTTGAACATTCAAGAGTATAATTCTTATGGAGGACCTAGTCGGATTCGAACCAACGATCAGGGAGTTGCAGTCCCACGCCTTAGCCACTTGGCTATAGGTCCATTGCTTATCCATTATAACAAAAAAATTATTGATTTTCAATATATTATATTAAAAAAAATTAAAAATGTGCTAGGGAGGAAAAAAATGAAAATAAAAGTAGGAGTATCAAACAGACATATCCATCTATGTAAAAAAGATGCCGATATTTTGTTTGGAAATGATTATAAATTTCATAAAAGAAATGATTTAACGCAAAAAGGAGAATATGCATGCGAAGAAACCGTTATCGTTAGTACTGATAAATATGAATTTCCCCATGTAAGAGTTATGGGACCACTTAGAGATTACACCCAAGTAGAAGTATCAAGAGATGATGCCTCACTTCTTGAAATTAATCCGCCAATGAGAGATTCCGGTGATTTAGAAAATAGTGAAGCTGTGTGGATTACCGGTCCAAATGGGAAAATATATAAAGAAAATTGCTGCATTTTGGCAACAAGACATATTCATGGTAATAAAAATAATCTTCCAAACCATAATAATAGAGATATAGTTAGTGTTATCTTTAATGGTAAGGAAATTGATAATGTGCATATTAAAATGAAAGATAGTTATGAACTTGAGATGCATATTGATAAAAGTGATGCGAATGAATTTGGAATAGAAAATGGTGACTATATCGACTTAGAATAATAGGTGATAATATGGATATAGTTACAATACTTAAAAGAACTAAAAAAGAACTTTATAGAAAAATTATAACATCAGTAATGATTCAAGGTTTACTTTTAGTTATTCCTGTTTACTGGGCTAAAGTAATTAATCATTCAACTGATTTAGAATTTAATAAAGCTTTTAAGTTAGTAATTATAACCTTAGTATTATCATTATTATATTATCTATGGAGTTATTTTAATCAAAAAGCGTGGTATAGTTATTATAATAAATTATATTTAGAATATACCAGTTATGTAACAGAAGCTAGTGTCGATAATATTACCCTTGGAGAATATACGAATATCATCAATAATGATATTGATATCATTGGAACTTTTATTGGCAATGCCGTAACCAGATTAATTCAGGTATTGGAATTTATTGTTATCTATATGTATTTTTTAAAAGTAAATTTTTATATCTTTTTAATTACTTTGATCGTATCTATTTTTATGATAATTATTATTATTTATTTTGGATCAAAGATTGAAATAGAAAATAAAAATAGAAAAGATAATTTAGATTATAAAACTATTAATATTCATAATATATATGATATTTTAAAAAGAAAAGAAAAAGTTAAAGATAATAGTTTTATTAAAAGTACTATTAAATATTTAGAAAGCAATGCTAAATTTAATTTATTTGTTAATGCGATGATATTCTTGGTACTAGGATTTATTGAATTATGTAGATATTGTATAATTATTTATGCTATATATTTAGTAAGTATTAATAATATGGAAATAGGTACAGTACTATTAATATATTCATACTATGCGAAAATAATAACTAATTTTGAAGTATTAGGAACTATTAATGCAGAATATCAGAGTGTTAAAGTTTCTGTTAATAGATTAAATAGAATAAAAGCTAATCAATATGATTAGTTTTTTTGCTTTTAATGCTTATTTATGTTAAAATACAGAACTAAGGAGTGGTCTTATGGAGTATTTAACAGTTGGTACTAATGAGATAAAAAAAGAATTATTTATTCCGATTAAAGATAATGAAGTAAATATTTATAAACCAAAAGGTGGTCTTTGGTTAACAGAATATAATGAAAAATATAAAAATTATAATGCTTGGGTAGATTATTTAATTGATAATCCAGATATCTTTTTTTATAAAAATAGAGAAGTAGATATTTGGAAACAACCATGTTCATTAGTTACTCTTAAAGAAAATGCTAATATATTTATGTTAGAAAATAATACTGATTATTCTTATTTAATGAATAATTTTCCGTTGGATGACAAGAAATTTTCATATGAATTATTAGCTAAGAAATGTGATGGTATTTATGTAGATACATTAAATTTACTTAAAAATACAAATGAAAAAAATATATTAAGAATGATTATGCAATTTGGGGTAAGTTCATTAATTTTATTCAATATAGATTGTATTAATTATTATAGATCTGGGTATGTTTTAATTGAACCATTTGATTTTGAATATTATATGTATGAAAGTGCTGAATATGAAATAAATTATGAAAAAGTAAAAAAGAAGATAAGATAATAAGTAAAAGGATAATACTTTTGCTTTACTTTTTATGTCAAGTAGGTTTGAAAAATAAAAAAATGTGTGTTAGAATTATTCTAGGTGATTATATGGAGAAGTATGATGAGAGTAGTATAAAGATATTAGAGGGACTTGAAGCAGTAAGAAAAAGGCCTGGTATGTATATTGGAAGTACTGATAAGAGAGGTTTACATCACTTAGTTTGGGAAATCGTCGATAACTGTGTCGATGAAGCGTTGAATGGCTATGGAGATTATATTAAAATAACAATGCATACTGATGGATCAGTCAGCGTTCTTGACCATGGACGTGGTGTCCCAACCGGTAAACACTCATCTGGTATGAGTACCCCAGAGGTTATATTTACTGTATTACATGCTGGTGGTAAATTTTCTGATGGTGGATACAAAGTGTCTGGAGGGCTTCATGGTGTCGGGGCATCAGTTGTTAATGCCTTATCAGAATGGATGGAAGTAACCATTAAGAGAGATAAAGAAGAACATTATATAAAGTTTTCAAATGGTGGTCATGTCGAGATACCTTTAAAGAAGATTGGAACTGCCGCTAGAACTGGTACTTTAGTTAGATTTAAACCGGATAAAACAATATTTGAGACAACTGCTTTTAATTATTCAACTATTTGTGAAAGAATGCAAGAATGTGCCTTTTTAATCAATGGCCTTACTATTGAAATAGTAGATGAATTTGAAAACAGATCAGAAAAATACTGCTATGAGAATGGTTTATCAGCTTTTTGTGAATACTTAAATGAAGGTAAAGAACCATTACATAAAGTATTATGCTTTGATGCTACTAAAGACAAGATAAATGTTTCAATTGGTATGCAATATACTGATAGTTATAGTGAGAATATTGTATCTTTCGTAAACAATGTTAAGACGCCTGATGGTGGGTCTCATGAAGTAGGATTTAAAACAGCTATTACCAAAGTACTTAATGATTATGCCAAAGAAAATGGCTTTGTTAAAGGAAAAGATAAAGCTTTTGAAGGATCGGATGTTAGAGAAGGACTTACGGCTATTATTGCTGTTCAAATTCCTGAATCATTATTACAATTTGAAGGACAGACTAAATCAAAATTAGGGACTCCAGCTGCCAGAACAATAGTTGAAGCCATCGTATCTGAAAAATTAAAATTCTTCCTGGAAGAAAACAATGCCATTGCTAGTAAAATTATTAGTAAGGCTTTAAAGGGCAAGGAGGCTAGAGAAGCAGCAAGAAAAGCCAGAGAAGAAACTAGAAAGGGCAAAGATAATAAAAAAATAGAAAGAATATTATCTGGCAAATTAACTCCAGCACAAAGCCGAGATCGCGATAAATGTGAATTATTTATTGTTGAGGGTGATTCAGCTGGTGGTTCAGCTAAACAGGGAAGAGATAGAAAGACTCAAGCTATTTTACCACTTCGTGGAAAGGTAATTAATACTGAAAAGGCAAAACTTGAAGATATATTTAAAAATGAAGAAATTAATACCTTAATTCATACGATTGGTGCTGGTATTGGGAATGATTTTAATATTAAAGAATGTAATTATGGTAAAGTAATTATTATGACCGATGCCGATGATGATGGAGCTCATATTCAATGCTTGTTGTTAACATTCTTTTATCGATATATGAAACCATTAATTGAAGATGGAAGATTATTTATTGCAATGCCTCCATTATATAAATTAAATATTGGTGGAAAAGATCATTATCTTTGGACGAATGAAGAACTTCGTAAAATGACTGCTGGGAAAAGTAATTATAAGATTCAAAGATATAAAGGACTTGGTGAAATGAATGCAGATCAATTATGTGATACCACAATGGATCCACGATATCGTAGCTTAGTAAAAGTAAGTATTATCGACGGAGCATTAGCAGAAAAAAGAGTAAGCATTCTTATGGGTGATGCCGTTGAACCTAGAAAAAATTGGATTAACGAAAATGTTGAATTTTCTTTAGAAGACTCTTATACTATATAAGAGTCTTTAATTGTATTAATAATAAGTAAATTTCATATTATTAAATATATGACTTGGCAAATATCGTTTTTTATTGTATAATCATATTATATTGGAGGCGTAAAAATGAATTTAATAAGAAGACATAAGGGGTTAGCAATAATTGGAGGCTTAACATTAATATTACTAGTTGTTTTATTTGCTATATTTTCTAGAATGATCTTTTCTACAGGAAAAGGTGAATATGGTGATAGACTTAAAAATATTGTTAATATTTCTAAAGATACAACCAAGAAAATAATTGATGAAACTAAAGAACTAGATGAAGTTGAAGATATTACAATACGTACTCAAGGAAAAATTGTGTATACAACAATTACGTTTGCTGAGAGTACTAGTAAGGATAGAGCAAAAGAAATAGCTAATAAAACACTCGAATATTATAGTGAAGAAGAAATAGAATGCTATGACTTTGAATTCTTTTTAACCCAAAAAGAAATGTTGGATGACGAAGGTAATGATAAGGCATATACGATTGCTGGAAATAAACATCCAGAAAAAGATAGTATTAGTTGGACTAGAAATTAGGAGTAGTTATGAAAAAAAACAATAAATTAAATAAAATAGTAATTTTATCAATAATTGCCATTATTTTTACAATATCATTAGTTATATTTATCCTTAATTTTACTAAAGATAGTTCAAGTTTTTCGATTCTTGAAAAAAAATGGATTAGCAGCCATGCCAATAAGGTAATTGACATAAGCATCTATAATGACGTTCCTATTTATGGACAAGATGGTGAAGGAATTAGTTTTTCTTACTTAGAACAATTTACTAATGCCTATAATATTGAATTTAACAAAGTATCATATCTTACTGATAGTGATAGTAATTTAAGAGATATTGCCTTTAGAATTGCTGATTTTAATTATCAATTAACCGATAATGACATTGAAATATTTAAAGATTATTACGTTATTGTAGGAAAAGAAAGTAATACTATTAATGATATATCTGATTTAAAAGATAGTAAATTAGGCGTTTTAGATGATGATATTACTAATATTAGATATTATCTAAACGATGGAAAAGATATAACAATTACTAGTAGTAAAACATTTGATGAAATGTATAATCTTTTAAATGGCAATGAAATTGAATATATGGCTATCCCTGAGAATTTATATTTAGATGATATTTTAAAGAATGATTTATCGATTGTATACCATATTAGTGAATTATATAAAAAATATATTCTTACTGTTAATAATGATAAAACTTTAAAAAGTATTATGAATAAATTTAATATTATTTATAACAAAGATTATGAACAAGATGATTATAAGAAATATTTTTTAAATACTTTCTTTAAATATAAAAGTATTAATGAAGCAGAAAAAATGAACTATAATGCTTCATCATACACTTATGGATATGTTATTAATATGCCATTTGAAAATACCGTTAATAAAGAGTTTGTTGGAACACTTTCAAACTATTTAAGTGGCTTTGAAGATTTGGCTAATGTCGATTTCAAGATTGTCGGTTATCAAAATGTTTTGGAACTTAAACAGGCTTTATCGCGTGGCGAAGTGGATTTAATATTTGGTAACTTTAATACAACAGGAGTAAATGTTGATGTTTTAAAAACGAATAGTCCATTTAAAGAAGAATATGTCATTATTAGTCAAGAACCACTATTAGTTAACTCAATTAGAAGTTTAAAAGGAAATGATATTTATACGGTAAGTAATACATATTTGTATGATTATTTATCACAAAATGGTATCACTCCGAAATCTTTTGATAATACTGATATGTTACTACGTGCTATTAGAAGTGATAGTATCGTAATGATTGATAGAGATACATATGAATACTATAAGGATAATAAATTTAAGAATTATAAGATAGTTTATCAAGATACAATAAATGATGAATATAGTTTTATAATTAGAGATGTTAATAAAAATGAAACATTTTATAAATTATTTAATTATTACGTTTCAAGTGTTAATTATAAGACTATTAAATATGACTATAATACTAATTATATTGTAAATGCTAATAGTGGTCTTAATAATATGTTAAAATATTTATTTATTGTTTTAGGAATTACATTTGTTATATTAATTATTTCTATTATTATTTTAAAGAATAAGGACAAAAGGAAAGATATTGCTAAAGAAGATAAGATAAAATTTATTGATGTGATGACTTCTTTAAAGAATAGAAATTATTTAAATTATAATATAAAAGCGTGGGATGAGAATGTTATTTATCCACAATCAATTGTCATAATTGACTTAAATAATATCAAGTATATCAATGATAATTATGGTCATGCTGAAGGCGACGAGGTTATTAAGAAAGCAGCGGCTATTTTAATTAATAATCAGCAGGAAAATACTGATATAGTAAGAACGGATGGTAATGAGTTCTTGATATATATGGTTGGTTTTGATGAGAAACAAGTTATTGAATATACACGTAAGGTAAGTAAGGATTTAAAAGAATTACCACATGGTTTTGGAGCAACGCTTGGTTATAGTATGATAACTGATGATGTTAAAACAATTGATGATGCAATTAATGAAGCAACATTATCGATGCGCCAGGCTAAAGAAAAATTATAATATAAGGAGCTAAAATAATGGAAAGAATAAAAGGTTACTTGAAAAAATTATTTAAAGTATTAAAAAAACCAGAGATGACTATCTTACCATCTAATATTGCTTTTAACATTATTTTAGCCATTATTCCATTACTTACAATCGTAGTTTTAATTGCTTCATATTTCGATATTTCTATCGATTTAGTTAGCAATCTTGTTAGTAGTGTTATGCCGAAACAAGTTAGTTCTATAATTATTGATGTAATTTCTGGTAAAGGTTTTGATAGAAGTGTAGGTTTCTTCAATATTGTGGCATTTGCTGTTGCCTCAAATGGTACATATGCTATTATTAATACTTCTAATACCCTTTATCAAATAAAAGAAAGAGATTATTTAAAGGATCGTATAAGTTCAATAATATTGTTATTTATTGTCATTATTCTTTTTGTGTTCTTACTGGTAGTACCTATTTTTGGTGATAATATTATTAGACTTATGTCAAGTGCAAAATTATTATCAAATTATGCTGATGATGCGATGATTATTTTTAACATCATAAAATGGCCAATTACTTTGCTTATAATATACTTAAATATTAAGCTTATATATACAATTGCTCCCAGTAAAAATATTCGTAGTGAAGAAACTACTTATGGGGCATTATTTACAACTATTTGCTGGATTTTTGCCACATTAATATTTAAATTTTACCTAAACCATTTCGCAAGATATGATATTATTTATGGTAATTTGGCATCGATTATCATTATGATGGTTTGGATGTACTTCTTATCATATATATTCGTCCTTGGAATGGCAATTAACGCTTCAAGGCGAGAAGAAAAAGAAATATATGAAGAAACGATGAGGATTGAAAGAGAGCAAATAGAAAAAACTTTAAAAAAAAGAGAAAAAAAGAACAAAAAAGAAATCAAAAATAATAAAAATATTCAAGAAACTAAAATTGATTAGTTTCTTTTTATTGACATGTTCATTTTTAGGTGATATAATTAAGAAAATGAACGGAGTGATAAAAATGAAAAAAATACTTTCAATCGGATTATTATTATTAATAGTCTTTACAATTACTGGATGTGGCAAAAAAAACGATGTGGTAATCTATTCTAGTCAGGAGGAAGAGAGAGATCAGGCGTTAAAAGAACAATTAAAAGAAAAATTTCCTGATTTAAATGTTGTTGTACAACATATTGGAACTGGTAATAGTGCCGCCAAAATAAAAAACGAAGGCAGCAAAGTCGAAGCAGATATTGTTATTGATTTGGAAACTGCCCATGTGGTTGATATACAAGACAACTTTGCTGATATATCATACTTCGATGATTCTATCTATTTAGATGGCATTAATACTTCAGATAAATACCTAACTTGGGTTAAATATACATTAAATTTAATTATTGACAATAAATATTTTAAAGAACATAATTTGAGTATTCCTAAAACTTATGAAGATTTATTAAAACCAGAATACAAAAATTTAATTGCTATGCCGGACCCAAAAACATCAGGAACTGGATATGGATTTTTTCTAAATTGCGTAAATATTATGGGAGAGAATAAAGCCATTGAATACTTTAAAAAATTAAAAGAAAATATGCGTGAATTTACAACTTCTGGATCTGGGCCAACTAATTTACTTAAGCAAGGAGAAATAGCTATTGCTATGGGAATGACTGCTCAAGGAGTTAAAGCCATTAATGATGGATATGATTATAGTATTATAGAACTTGATACTGGTTCACCATATAATACAACATCTTGTGGTATTATTAAAGGCCACGAAGAAAAAGAACATGTTAAAGAAGTGTTTGAATTTGTTGTAAATGAATTTGGTAGATATGATAAAGAAAATTTTATGCCAGATATCATTTTAAAAAATCAACATAATAAAGTAGCTAATTATCCTGAAAATCTTAAAGATGCCGATATGACAGGAATTGATAGTATTGCTACCAAAGAAAAATTAACAAAGAGATGGGAAGAAGTAAATGGATAATCTAGAAATAAAGAATCTTACCAAAATTTATAATAAAAAAACAGTCTTAAATAATATTAGTTTTAGTGTTAAAAATGGTGAATTTTTATCAATATTAGGTCCAAGTGGTTGTGGTAAAACTACGTTGCTAAAAATTTTGATTGGTATTGAGAAACCAACAACTGGAGAAATTATAAAAGAAGGTAAGAATATTACTAATCTAGATTCTGCTAAAAGGGAAATGGGCATGGTCTTTCAAAACTATGCACTTTTTCCTAATATGACAGTTTTAGATAATGTAATGTATGCCTTAAATTTAAAATTAAAAAACAGAAATAAAGCTTATGAAGAGGCTTTAAAAATGTTAAAAATAGTTAATATGGATGAACACTTAAATAAATATCCACATGAACTTTCTGGAGGCCAGCAACAGCGAGTAGCAATTGCCAGAACGTTATCACTAAATCCAGATATTATCTTATTTGATGAACCTATGTCGGCACTTGATGCCGATAATCGATTAGGGTTAAGAAAAGAATTAAAAGAAATTCAAAAGAAATTTAAAACTACCATGATTTATATTACTCACGATCAAGAAGAGGCCTTCTCATTATCTGATAGGGTAATGGTCATGCACAATGGCAATATTGAACAAATTGATACTCCAAATAGAATATATAATTATCCTGCCAATGATTATGTTAGAAATTTTGTTACAAATCATTTAATTGAAAAAGTATCTTCAATTGAAAGATGTACAGGAATTGATTTATAATGCCAAAAAAATCAAAATTTAGTATTTTAATTTTACTATTTCTTTTAATTTCAATTTTTTATCCATTGCTTGTTATGTTACTTAGAGTTGAGTGGTCGACATTTCCCGATTTACTATCATCAACTGCTTTTAAGAATGCCTTTAATAACTCATTAATTGTAACAAGTATTGCTACGATTATTTCAATAACAATTGCCTATATGCTTGCCTATACATTAAATAGGACGAATATTAAACATCGCGCAGTTTTAAAAGTATTACTTACTGTGCCAATGCTAATTCCATCCATATCGCATGGATTAGGTTTAATTAATCTATTTGGCGCCAATGGTATTATTTCTTCAATTTTTGGCTTTAATATCATCGGTGAATCAGGCATAGTAATGGGATCAATTCTATATTCATTTCCAGTTGCTTTCTTGATGTTAGATGATGGCTTTAATTATATTGACAATACAATGTATGATTCTGCCAAAATCCTAGGAATGAGCCAATGGGAAACATTTAAAAATGTAACCATGTGCTATATGAAAAAGCCACTATTATCAGCAATCTTTGCCGTGTTTACATTGATATTTACTGATTATGGTGTTCCACTTGCCGTTGGTGGAAAATTTATTACCTTACCAGTATTCCTATATAAAGAAGTAATAGGTTTACTCGATTTCTCTCGCGGAACGATGATTGGTTTATTTTTGTTAATTCCAGCATTTATATCATTCATTTTTGATAATTTTACCAAAGATTATTCTTTTGGAGAATTTGAAGGAAAGGAATATAAAATTGAAGATAATATAACACGTGATAGCATTTTAACATTATTTGTATATTTGGTTATAATTTTTATCATGATAATTATTGGATCATTTATTCTTTATGCCTTCGTTGATAACTATGTTTTAAATCGAGTATTTTCGTTTAAACATTTTGAATATGTTCTTAATAATGAATTAGGAAAATATATCTTCAATTCATTACTTATTGCAATTATTGTTTCCATAGCTGGAACAATTATTGCATATTTTACTGCATATTATACAGCCAGAATCAAAGAAAAAATGTCCAAAATTGCTCATATATTAACTATTGTTTCATTAGCAATTCCTGGTATTGTATTAGGATTATCTTATACAATTGGATTCCGTGACAGTTTTATTTATAACACATACATAATACTTATAATAGTTAATATAGTTCACTTTATCGCCAGTCCATATTTGATGGCCTATAATGCCTTACAAAAAGTAAATCCAAATTATGAAGTAGTTGCTAAAACGTGTAATATTAGTACCTTTAAAATAATAATTGATGTTATAATACCTTGCACAAAAAAAACTATTAGAGAAATGATTGCTTATTTCTTTGTTAACTCGATGATAACGATATCAGCAGTTGCCTTTCTATTTAATACAAGAACAATGCCATTATCACTTTTAATAAATACATATGAAGAAAACTTAATGCTTGGTGAAGCGGCAATCATCTCACTTATCATTTTAGTATTCAATATTATTGTCAAAGGAACAGTATATTTAATAAATCGTAAAGAACATAGAAGGAGTGTTGAACGTGAAAATAACATATAATGAATTTTTAGTTTTAACGACAATTGAACGTGAAAAAGATAAAATATCTCAACGAAGACTATCAGAATTAACAAAGTTATCTTTAGGGACGATTAATAAAATAGTATCAGATTTTCTAAAAAATAATTTAATTACATCTGAAAATGTAATTACCGAAAATGGTTTGAAAGAGTTAGAGCCATATCGTGTAAAAAGAGCTATCTTTTTAGCAGCTGGCTTTGGTTCAAGATTAGTACCTATTACTTTAAATACTCCCAAGCCATTAGTTTTAGTAAATGGTAAAAAAATAATCGAAACATTGCTTGATGCATGCATTAAAGCTGAAATTGAAGAGATAATTATTGTTACTGGATATCTATCAGATCAATTTGAAATATTACTTAAAAAATACCCCAATATTAAATTTATTGTTAATAAGAAATATAATGAAGCTAATAATATTTCGTCCGCTTATTTAGTTAGAGATAAATTTGCTAATGCTTATGTTTTAGAATCAGATTTATACTTATATAACTCTAATTTAATTAGAAAATATGAGTATCAAAGCAACTTTCTAGGTAAGTATGTAAGTGTTACCGATGATTGGTGCTTAGAAACTAAGAATGGCATTATTACTAAAGAAAAAGTAGGAGGATACAATTGTTATCAAATGTATGGAATATCATACTATGATGAAGAAGATGCCAATAAGATGGAAAAAGATATTGATGAAGTTTATAATTCACCAGGAGGTAAAGAAAAGTATTGGGAACAAGTTATCTTAGATGTAAAGAAAAAAAATTATCAAATTGCTGTACGCGAATGCTATGAAGGGGATATCATTGAAATAGATACCTTTAATGAACTAAAAGCAATTGATAAAACATATGATGTATAAAATAAAAGATAAATATAGTAAAGTATATTTATCTTTTTCTCTTTCTATAGTATAATAAATATAACATATAGTTAAATGATATACTTTACATCGAAGTAAAATATATCTATAATTATATATTAAATGATGTTATAATTATTTAAGGAGAATGATAATATGCAACAAAAATCGATGTTTAAAAATATTATTTATAAAGCAATTTTAAGTTTTGTAAATATAATGGTACCAGTTATAATTGGATCGTATATCGTTCATTTATTAGATGTTGATTTATATGGTGCTTATAATAAAGTATATTCCGAGTTTCAAGTATTTTTAACATTTGCATCTTTTGGTATTTATACTTTTGGTATTAGAGAAGTCAGTAAAATTCGCGATGATAATAAAAAAATATCAATATTATTTACTAATTTATTTGTAATTTCGATCATCACTAATTTAATTACTACCGTTATCTATATTATTTATAGTATCTATACTTCGACTGGTATAACTACCACAATATATTTATTTATGGTTATTCAATTAATTGCCAATATTTTTTACATTGAATTTGTTAATGAGGCACTTGAAAATTATAAATTTATAACTATAAAATCAGTTATTATTAAATTAATGTATATGGTATCGCTATATTTATTTGTAAAAAAACCAGGAGATATTATTGTATATACCATTATTATCAGTATGACAGCCGTATTAAACAATCTAGCAAGCTTTGCATATGCAAAAAAAAGAATTAGATTTAATTTTAAATATATTAATTTTAAGAAATATTTGGGTCCTATGTTTACCATTTTAATTATAAGTAATATTGATTTGCTATATTCACAATTAGATCGTATTATGCTAGGAAAATTTGTCAGTGATGTATCGGTTACAATGTATTATATCCCTTATTATTTGATCTCTATGTTAATATCAATACCATATGCCATTATTAATGTAGCAATTCCACGTTTAGCATATGTATTAGAAAATAAAGGTAAAAAAGAATATTTATTAAATCTTTCACGTTCAATATCCTCACTTTATTTTATAATTATTCCAATGTGCTTTGGCGTATTAGTCCTTGCTGATGAAGCAATCTTACTCTATGCCGGTGAAAAATATATGGCTATGGTTCCAACGTTAATCGTAGCTTGCATTGCAAGATTAATCATAAGTACCGAATCAATTATGACTAATCTTGTATCATATCCAAACAATAAGGAAAAACAAATTCTTAAATTTTCATTATGCTTTGGGACAAGTAATTTAATCATGAATAGTATATTACTTTTAATCCATAAATTTAATCCAACCACATCGCTAATTACAACGTGTATTGCTGAATTTGGATTTGCTTTGAGTCAGTATATTTATGCAAGAAAAAAATTAGATTTAGAATTCCATATATTTACTAAACAAAATACCACTTATTTAATATTAGGATTATGCTTTATTCCAATTGCTTCTTTGATTCGTTTGCTAAATTTAAATTTTTATATTAATTTTGCTTTAATTGTAATTGCCTGTGTGATTTTCTATCTTGGCTTTTTATATCTAAAAAAAGATGATAATCTATTATTGGCAAGCAGCAAAGTATTAAACAAATTTAAAGTTATTTTAAGGAGGAAGTAACATGAATAGAATAATTGTTCCAACCGGATACATGGGATCAGGCTCATCTGCTATTACTGACTTAATATCTGAATTTAAAGACTGTCAAAATAGTCATAAAAGTTATGAATATGTTTTATTGCATACCCCCAATGGTTTATTTGATTTAGAAGATAAACTTTTAATAGGGAATAATGCTATCCGCAGTGATGAAGCAATTCGTTCCTTTGAACAACAAATGAAAAAGTTTTATAATAAAAAGTTTTGGTGGGTGGGTAACTATGAAAAAATAATTGGTCCCCAATTTATGGAAATAACTAATCAATTTATTAATAATATTCAAGAATTTAAATTTGATGGATATTGGTATATGCATGAAGAATTAAATTTTAAAATGTTTGTAAAATTACTATTACAAAAGCCATTTAAGATATTATCAAGAAATAAAATAAAATTTAAACGTGTCTTGCGATATAACGATGGTATGCGTATATCATATATTAAAAAAGATGAATTCTATAAACAAGCCCACAACTATATATATGACATCATCGATTATGTTGCTGATGGCAAAGAAAATATTATTTTAGATCAATTTTTATTACCATTTAATTTGCATCGTGTAGATAATTACTTTGATGATAAGTTAAAGGTTATTGTCGTCGAGCGCGATCCACGTGATGTATTTATTTTAAATAAATATATTTGGCCGCAAAAAAACATTGTGGTTCCAATGCCTAAAGAGGCAAATGAATTCTGTAAATTTTATAAGCATATGCGTGAAAGTGAAATTATGACACATTCAGATAAAGTATTAAGAATAAAATTTGAAGATTTAATTTATAACTATGAAAATGAATTAAAAAGGATAATGCAATTCCTAAATTTTAAAGAAAAAGATCATATTAATAAAAAAACTCGTTTCAATCCAGATATTTCAATTAAGAATACCCAGTTATTTAGAAAAAAAATATATGAGAAAGAAATTAAAATACTTGAAAATGAATTAAAAGAGTATTTATATGATTTTAAAGAAACATTGGACAATGATGTTTTAAATACAGTGGAGTTTGAATAAATAATATATTTTCATTTATGAAAAATTGCGAAAAAAGTCATTTTATAAGGCAGTTATAAAATTAAGTAACAGTTAAAGTTTATTATCCAAGAAACAATATATGTAGAAGGAGTACCATATGGAAAAGGATTTAAGATCACTACAATTAAAAATTTTGGAAATAGTTAAATATTTTGATAAATTGTGTACTGAAAACAATATTGAGTATTACATATTATATGGTTCAGCTATTGGGGCAGTCCGCCATGGCGGTTTTATCCCATGGGATGATGATTTCGATGTAGGTATGACATATGAAAATTATTTAAAATTACTTGATGTTTGTGAAAAAAAGCTTGACAAGAAAAAATATTTTTTGCAGACTCCTGATAACGAAGAAAACTATTATTTATCATTTGCTAAATTAAGAGATATTACCACGACATTAATTGAAGAAGGTAATAAAGATACCGATATAACTTATGGCGTTTATATTGATATCTTTCCATTTGTTGGAGTACCTAAAGGTAAAATTAAAAGGGCACTTTTAAAAATAAATCATGCTTTTGTATTATCAGCCAATATTAATATTATAAATAATAAAATATTAGCTACTCTTTTTCGAATAATATTGAAATTTGTAGGTAAAAAAAGAATTTTAAAAATATGCTACAAAAATTGTGTTAAATATAGTTGTAATGATTATGAAGATTGGTGTTGTATTTTTGATGGCGATGGGTTTGAGAAAAATTTTACAACCAAGGCAATTATGGGCAAACCCCAAAAAATGAAATTTGAAGATACCATGCTACCTGTTCCATATGATACCGATAAATATTTGAGATCATTTTATGGCGATTATATGAAAATTCCATCTAAAGAAGAAATTGAAAAGAAAAAACATACTCGCTATGTTTTAGATTTAAATCACAGTTATGAAGAGTATAAAAAAATTAATAGAAGGAAAGATAAAAAATGATAAAATTAAGTATAATTGTTCCAGTTTGGAATGTTGAAGATTATATTGGGAAATGTCTTGATAGTTTGGTGAATCAAACATTAAAAGATATAGAAATAATTGTTGTTAATGATGACAGTCCAGATAATAGTCAAGCGATTATTGATGAATATGTAAAAAAATATCCACAAAAAATAAAATCATATATCAAAGAAAACGGTGGACAAGGTTCTGCCAGAAATTTAGGTCTTAAATATGCCAAAGGTGAATATATTAGTTTTGTCGATTCGGATGATTATTTAGACAAAAATTTTGCCAGAGACATGTATGAAACAGCAAAGAAAGATGATGCATCAGTTGTTGTCTGTGATATGGTTGACAAATATCCCAATAAGACTGTTTATCATGATGTCACAAATTTTAAAGAGATATATATGACAACCCCTTCTGTGTGTAATAAAATATTTAAAAAATTACTTTTTGATAATGTTGAATTTCTAAGTAAATATTGGTATGAAGATTTAAATATTATGTATAAAATATATTCCAGATTTGACAAAATATCAGTTATTCATAAAGGATATTATATATGTAATTGCAGAGATGTATCAACGATGACCAATAACAATTCTAAAAAAAATCTTGATATGTTATATGTCTTAGATGATGCTGCTAAATGGCTCAAAAAGAATAAATTATATGATCCCAATGTATATAATTATTTAGTTTTTGACCACGTCTTAATATCTACAATCAATCGAGTTACAGCGCAAGATAATAGTGAAAAAAAACAAGTTATTAATGAATTAATAACTTATTGTAAAAAAAATATTCCTAATTATCATAAATATGATTTTTATAAAGATGTTCCGTTTAATCGAAGATTAGTTGCTTGGTTAAATCTCCATCATTTATCAAATATATCAAAAATACTAATAAATATAAAGAATAGGTGAATAAATATATGACTAAAGTAAGTATAATAGTTCCAGTCTATAATGTTGAAAAATATTTACCAAGATGTCTAGATAGCCTAGTAAATCAGACTTTGGAAGATATTGAAATAATTGTTGTCAATGATGGTAGTCCGGATAACAGTCAAAAGATAATTAATAAATATGTAAAAAAGTATCCAAACAAAGTAAAATCATACATAAAAGAAAATGGCGGGCAAGGTTCTGCCAGAAATTTAGGAATTAAAGAAGCTAAAGGAGAATATATTGGCTTCGTGGATTCGGATGATTTTGTCGAACTTGATATGTATGAAAAACTATATAATAAAGCTCATCAAAATAAATTAGATGTTGTTATTTGTGGCAGTTATAATGTTGATGAAATTACTGGGAAAAAAGAAACTGAAATTGATAAAATCATCTTAAATGATCAAAAAAAGAATGCCTTTTTTGGCAGAATGGCTGTATGGAATAAAATATATAAAAGAAATTTAATCAGTGACATAAAATTTAGAAGTAAAGTATGGTATGAAGATTTAGATTTTACAATTAAAGTATTATCAAAAGTAAATAGTGTCGATTATGTCAATGAACCATTATATAATTATCTACTTAGAGAAGGCTCTACAATGAATAACTCTAATATTGAAAGAAATTTAGAGATAAGGTTAGCATTTGATGAAATAAAAAAAATGTCAAAATACCGCAATATAATTGAATTTCTAGCAGTTGATCACATTTATATATCTGCTATTGTCAGGGTTATTAATGCCAGTGGTAGCCATAAATTAAAAAAAGAAGTTATTAAAAAACTAATTGATTATATTTATATTAATTTTAATAATTTTAAAAATAATAAGTATTTAAGCTTATTATCAAGAAGCAGAAAGATTGTTTATAATCTAATTAATTTAAAACAATATTGGTTAATTTGGTTAATATTCAAGATGAAGGGATGATTTTATTATGCTTGAAAAAATAAAAAAATATATAGATCAATATTGGTTGTTATTTATCGTAGCTACTCAACCAATTCTAGATATAATTGCTTTCTTTACCTTTAATGAAAAAATTACAATAATTAGTTTTTTAATTAGATCTATTTATTTAATATTTATTGTTGGATATTCATTCTATAAAACTTCTAATAAGAAAAAATATATTTTATGTTTACTACCCATAGCAATATTTAGTATTTTTCATCTATTAAATTCGTATCGGACATCTGGATTTAATTTATTTGATGATTTGAGATATTTAATATTAGTTATGCAAATGCCAATTATTACTATATCACTATGTTTTTATGTAAAAGAAAATGAATGGCAAATTAAAAAGATCGGTCATGCCTTTGCAATAGCAATTACTATTATTGCCACAAGCGTGCTATTGTCGGTTATTACCGGAACTGGTAAGACAACATATACTACTTATGGCTTAAATGGTTGGTTTACCAGTCCAAATACCCAAAGTATGATTTTAAGTGTATTATGCCCTTTTTGTTTATATTATTTTTCTAAACAAAATGATATTAAATATTTAATTGCCAGTCTAGCAATATTTATCCTACTATTTAATAACGGTACACGTGCTTGTTATTATTCATTGGTGGCATTATTAGCCGTTAATTTATTTAATTATATTGTAAGTAAAAATAAAAAAAATATATATAAAATTAGTATTACAACTTGTTTTTTATTGCTATCATTGTTTTTATATCACATGTCTTTCGCATCACTTCGACAAACAGATATTACAATTAATAATAATGGTTATAAAGAAGAAAAAATTGATTATAGCAACGAAGTAAATAAAAATAAGGCAATTGATTTTATGCGCCAAAGTTATTTATTTGATGAACTAATAAATAATTTTGGTGAAGACAGGGTATATTACGAAATGAAAGATAAAATAAATGCTTATAATATAAGTGATAATCGTTTAGTAAAAAGAATATATGGTAAATTTATCTTTGAAGATAGTGATTTCTTAACAAAAATAGTTGGCTTTAATCATTATGAAATAAAACAATATAGTATGGATCTTGAAAATGATCTAACCGCCTTATTTTACTATTATGGATATCTTGGTTTTGCTTTGTATATAATATTTATTCTATATTTTATGTATCTAGGCATTCGACAATTAATAATAAAACCAAGTATGATATTTGATAGTAAATTTGTTATTCTTGGTTTTACTATCGTTCTAGCTTTATACGGTTCGGAGTACTCAGGAGCTTTACTCAGAAAACCAAATGCTAATATTTATTTATCATTAATTCTCGTAATGTTTTATGTGTATACTTATAGTCAATTAAACAACAAAGAAGTTAAAAAGAATAAACTATCATTTCTAATGCTTCATATAGGCTATGGCGGTATTGAAACCGCTATTGTAAATACTGCCAACTCATTATGTGATAAATACACGATTGAATTGATAAGCTTTTATAAACTTAAAAAAAATCAAGTAAGTAATTTAGATAAAAGAGTAACAGTTAAGTATTTATATAATGGCGAACCAAATCGAGATATTTTTAAATCTTACCTTAAAAAAATAAATATTCCATTGATATTTAAAGAAGGAATGAAGGCCATAAGTATTTTGGTAAAAAAAAGGTATTTAATTATTAGAGCAATTATTGATAACGATGCTTCATTCATTATCTCAACTAGATATGAATTTAGTATTCCTTTAAGCAAATATGGTAGCAATCGTTGCATTAAAATTGCCGAAGAACATTGCTATCATAATAACAATCGAAAATATATTAATATTATAAAGAAAAAATATAACAATATTGATTACTTATTTGCCTTAACAAAAACGTTAGAAGAAGATTATCGTAAGTTTTTAAAAAACAATTCACATACGAAGATTGTTCTCATGCCTAATATGCTATATATAATGCCTGATAAAAAAAGCGATTTAAACAAAAACAACATTATTACCCTTAGTAGGTTAGATGTCAAAAAGAAAAATGATGATATAATTCGTGCATTTTCAAAAATTAAAGAAAAAGATTGGCATTTGTATATTTTAGGAGATGGTAATGAATTTGATAATTTAAATCAATTGATTAAAGATTTACAATTATCTGATAGAGTATTTCTAACTGGTTATAAAACAAAAGAAGAAATACCAAATTATATGTTAAATGCAAGTATTTTTCTAATGGCCTCCCTTACTGAAGGCCTTCCAATGGTTTTGCTTGAAGCAATGAGTTATGGTATTCCCTGCATTGCTTATAATATTCCTAGTGGCGTAAATGACATTATTGATAGTAATAAAAATGGTTATGTTGTTAATAATAGAAATGAAGAAGAATATGTAAAATGTATTGAAAAATTAATAAATAATAAAGAATTGCGTAAGAATTTTAGCACTAATGCAATTAATAAAGCCAAAGAATTTTCAAAAGAAGAAATTACTAAAAAATGGGATAGTGTATTAAGCGAGGGAAGTATATGTTTAGAGTTAGAAAGCAAAAAAAGAAAAGAAATATTATCAGATATCTAATTTATATCTTTATAATTGTTTTCCTTATTTCAGGATGGAAATACTACAATTATCAGCAAAAAAAAATTAATGATATTAAATTAGTAGGAATTATTAATAGTCACTATAATACCTATATTAAAACAGCTAAAGAAACTGATTTATATAATAACTTAGGTGAAGTAATTGGTAAGATAAACAAAGATATTGAATTAACACTAAAAAACTTAAATATTGATAAAAATACCAAATATTTTAAAGTAGCAGATTTTAAAAATACCTATATTAGATATCAAGATGTTGAAACCATTAGTAATTTATCACCAAAAAATAATCGATATAAAAAATATATTCCTTTTAATAAAAGTGTTATAACTAAAAATAAAGTTACTTTTAAAGATGAATATGATAATTATTTATATACTTTAAATGAATCATATGAATTGCCAATAATAATTAATGATAGTGATAAATATGGGGTAGAATTTAATGAACAATTATTATATATAGACAAGAACGATGTTGAAGAAGTTATAGATAATAATATTGATAGCAAAAATGTTAATGGTGTTGGCGTCTTAAATTATCATTTCTTTTATGATGATAATGACCCTGATGCGATTAAAAACTGCAACGAAATTATTTGTGCATCTAAAAGTGATTTGCAAACACATATTGACTTTTTAAAAAATAATGATATTTTTGCCATTACAATGAATGAATTAGAACTTTATATGGATGGCAAATTACAGTTGCCTAGAAGTGTATTAATTACTATTGATGATGGTGGCAGAAATGAAGTTGGCATCGATATGTTATCAGAAAACAAATTAAATTTTACCGTCTTTTTAATTACATCTTGGTATAATCCAAGAGACTATTATAAGACAGATTATATTGAATTGCATTCTCATTCTCACGATATGCATGATGGTGGCGAATGTCCTGGCGGTCAGGGGAGTGGAATAAAGTGCTTGCCTAGAGATTATATTCTAGAAGATTTAAGAAAATCACGTGAATCTTTAGGTGGATCAACAGCATTTTGCTACCCATTTTATGAGTATAATAAGTATTCAGAAAATTTATTAAAAGAGGCAGGATTCACAATGGCATTTATTGGCGAAGTTGGAGCTAGTTATGGTCCTTATAAATTAGCTGAGGTAGGCGGAGATAAAATGAAAATTCCACGCTTTGTTGTAACTACATACACAACATTAAATGATTTAAAAATATATTTTAATGAAATAAAATAAAGGAGTAATTAATGAAGAAAAGAGTATTATTTATTGCTTCAACTGGAGGTCATCTAGAAGAGTTGATGCAATTGAAATCAATGTTTGATAAATATGATTACTATATTATAACCGAAAAAACCAAATCAAATTTATCTTTAAAGAACAAGTATCCCAATCGAGTATCGTTTCTAGTATATGGAAGTTATACCACAATATCTAAAAAAGTAATTTATCCATTTAAGTTATTATATAATACTTTAAAATCATTTATATTGTTTTTAAAGTATCGACCACAATATATTGTTTCTACAGGAGCGCATACATCTGGTCCAATGTGTCTTATTGGTCACATATTAGGAAGTAAAGTTATTTATATTGAAACATTTGCTAATAGTGAAACCAAATCTAGAACAGGTTCAGTAGTATATAAATTTGCTGATTTATTTATCGTGCAATGGGAGAGTATGTTGAAATTATATCCTAATGCTATATATGGAGGGTGGATATTCTAATGATATTTGTTACTTTAGGAACTCAAGACAAAACATTTAAACGTCTACTTGAAGCAATTGATCACGAAATTGAAAATGGTCACATTAAAGAAAGAGTAATCGTTCAAGCTGGCTTTACTAAATATAGTAGTAAAAATATGGAAATATTTGATTTGTTGGATAAAGAAGCCTTTGACAAATATATCGAAGAATGTGATTTATTAATAACTCATGGTGGCGTTGGAGCTATTCTAACAGGTTTAAAAAATAATAAAAAAGTAATAGCATGTCCGAGATTAGCCAAATATAAAGAACATATGAATAATCATCAAGTTCAAATCATAAAAAGGTTTTCTGATGCCGGTTATATTCTTCCATATAATGAAAATGATGATCTAGGAAAAATCATAAAAAATGCTAAAAATTTTACCCCTAACAAGTATAAAAGCAATACTAAAAATATAATAAAGATAATTTCAAATTATATTGATAATAATTAATTATCGTGTTATAATTTATGTGGTGATGTAAATGGCTAATAAAAAGAAAAAAAGACTATATAGAGTAGAGGAGCCAGAGGCTAAAGTATTTGGCGTATGCGGTGGTATAGCTGAATATTTTGATATTGATCCTACTATCGTAAGAGTTGCCTGGGCTGTCTTAATATTTGCTTATGGAACTGGGTTGCTTGCCTATTTAGTTTGTGCTCTATGTATGCCTAAAAAATCAGAAATAAAATAAAGTCATAAAAAGACTTTATTTTTTTCTTGTTTTATTATATAATTGAATACGTAAGGCCAGCCTGGCGGAATGGTAGACGCGATAGACTCAAAATCTATTGTCAGCGATGGCGTGAGGGTTCAAGTCCCTTGGCTGGTACCAATATAAAATAAAACGACTTGCACAAAAGTCGTTTTTAAGTTATTATGTTAATATAATAAAATTGGAGGTAGTATGGAAAATATAGAAGTTTTATTTAATGAAAAAGTTATTAATAAAAAAGTAAAAGAATTAGCTAGTGAGTTATATGATATATACGGTGATAACGAAGTCGTCTTTATTTGTACATTAAAAGGAGCCGTTTTTTTTGCATGTGATCTCCTTAAAAATTATAAAGGCGATGCAAGGATGGAATTTTTAAGAGTATCTAGTTATAAGGGTATGGAATC
Source organism: uncultured Erysipelotrichaceae bacterium (assembly GCA_902788975.1). Classification (GTDB taxonomy): domain Bacteria; phylum Bacillota_I; class Bacilli_A; order RF39; family UBA660; genus RUG705. Next base: position 44,477 of record CADAMI010000007.1, read on the forward strand.
TACTGGTAAAATAGAATTAAACTTATCAATTTCTGAAGAAAATATAAAAAATAAAAATGTCGTTATCATTGAAGATATCGTAGATACCGGAAATACATTATCGTTTTTATGCGATTATATTAATAAAATGAATCCAAAATCTTTAATAACATGTACTTTATTAGATAAAAAAATTAAACGTGTTGTAGATATAGATCCGACATATACAGGCTTTGTAATTGATGATTTATTTGTTATTGGATATGGTCTCGATTATGATGAAAAGTATCGTAATTTACCATATATTGGAGTTTTAAGGAAAACAAAAAAAGATCTCTAAGTAGAGATCTTTTAAAGTATTACTTTGTTTTGTTTTTAATTTCAGTAGTATTTTTCCAAATCATTATAATAATTAGAGCAAATTCATAAACAATTCTAGCAATTAAGTTACCAAAAACTAATGTTGTTAAGAATCCTAAGAAATTAGTTCCAATTAAGGCAAAAGAACCTAACGTAATAAATAATGCTACAAATATATAAGCAATCTTTAAGATTGTTTCTACAAGCATCTTATCAAATCTTAAGAAACTTTTTAACCATGCAAGGTATTTATTATTTTCTTTGCCATCTTTCTTGACGAACATGAAATAGATAAGGAAGCATCCAATTAAAGAAACAACTAAGGTAATAATTAACCAAATAGCACTTCCAAGACCAGTTCCAGACATATCTGGTAAAAGATTCGTAGTTCCTAAGCCATCGTAACCATAATTATACATAACATAATACTCCTTTCATATAATAATCATATCATATTATTTTAAATTATTCACCAAAATTTGTAAAAAAGATAAAATTAAGGGGAATAATTTACATATTAAAGGATATTTGATATAATAGATGTAATGATGGAAAGGATAAAAAGATGGAACAGGAAATATTAAAATTATTAAAAAATAAAAAAAATACTTCTTTAACAAGTATTGAAATAAATGATTATCTTGGATTAAATGGGATAGATGAATATGCTAACTTAGAAAAGATATTAGATAAATTATGTTTAGAAGGTAAAATATATTATAGTGAAAAGAAAAAAAGATATACTCCTATCGAAAATACTAGTTTTAAGACAGGTAAATTATTAGTTAATCCTAAAGGATATGGTTTTGTTATTCTAGATGAAAGTTTTCATGAAGATGACGTCTATATCAGTGGAAAAAATCTATTAGATGGTAGAAATAATGATACAGTTGTTATTGAAATTATAAATAAGAATACTCGTGAAGGTAGAGTAATACGTATTCTTAAAAGAGATGACTCTGTTTTAGTAGGTCTTCTTTGTGAAGATAAAGGTAATTACTATGTTAAACCAGATAAACCCGAATATAAAGATATTCCTATTCCTAATGATATGCTAAAAGGAGCTATACCAGGACATAAAGTGTTAGTTAAACCAAATAATGTTGGCCATGAATATATTGGCGAAATCATTAAAATAATCGGTCATAAAAATGATGTTGGTGTTGATATTTTATCTTATGTATATCAATATGAATTTGACCCAACATTCTCGGATGAAGTAATGAATGCAGTAGAAAAAATACCTAGTGAAGTTTTACCAGAAGAGTATGATGGTAGAGTAGATTTACGTAATGAAGTAATATTTACCATCGATGGAGATGATACTAAAGATATTGATGATGCTATTAGTATTAAAAAAATTAGTAATGATGTATATGAATTAGGGGTACATATTGCCGATGTATCACACTATGTTAAGAATGAAGGAATTATTGATAAAGATGCTTATGAAAGAGGAACTAGTGTCTACTTGGTAGATAGAGTTATTCCAATGCTTCCCCATAAATTATCAAATGGTATTTGTTCTCTAAATCCAGAAGTTGATAGATTAGCCTTATCTTGTGTTATGAATATTAACAGCAAAGGCTATGTTATTAAATATAAAATATTTAAATCTGTAATTAGAAGTAGAAAACAAATGACTTATAATTGTGTCAAACTTATAATTGTGTCAATGATATCTTAGAAAATAATAAAGTTCCTGACGGTTATGAACCATTCGTTAAAGACTTAAAATTAATGAATGAATTATCTAACATTCTAAGAAAGAAAATGATTAATCATGGCTATTTAGAGTTTGATAGACCTGAAGCTAAGATACTCGTCGATGAAAAATGTCATCCAACAGAGATAAAATTAAGAGAACAAAGAACGGGTGAAAAATTGATTGAAAACTTTATGATTGCTGCTAATGAAACGGTTGCTGGTTATATTGAAGATATGAAAGTACCTGGCATCTATCGTGTTCATGATAAACCTAATAAA